>CAYQEZ010000018.1:0-35760 GCA_964416645.1 uncultured Francisella sp.
ATATACTTTCATCTTGGGCGGAATACGATAACTCACAAACACTTTATTCGCTTCGCTAGGCAGTGTGTAAACACTGATGCCGTAAGGGCAAAGTGCAATGTTATGCAGGTTATCACGCATCATCGCTTGTGATAAATCGGCCTTACAAAACAGCACCGTTTCCCCACCCGCGGCATAAATACCTTGCTTGTAACCTAAATCGGTACTGGTACGATCAATCATATCTTTAACATGCGAAACGGCACTAATCACCATACCACGCTCTTCAATGGCGGCGGTGAGGTCTTCACGCACTTGCTCGTAGGTTTTACCTGGCAAGGTATAAACCATTGCTTCGCTAATTTTTTGCGGTTTGATGGGAGCCGACACGGCTAGCGATGACCAAGCCAAGGCAAATAATGGAATCAACACTAAGGCTTTCATGATTTTTATCCTATTTTTCTTTCGAACAGCCAATATTTTAACATGAGGCTTTTCAATCCGTATAATAAGCCTTGATAGCAAAAAACATAAGGAACGCTAATGAGCACCCCCATTCAAATCACCATTGAAGGCGTAGGTAGCATCCCGTGGCAAGGTCAAAGTAGCTTATTGGAAGCACTTGAAGATGCGGGTGTTGATGTGAATTACAGTTGTCGTGCAGGTATTTGCGCCGCTTGTCGCGCAACCCTAGTTAGCGGACACGTAGAATGGCGCAATCAACCCATTTTGGCGTTGTCAGAGCAAGACATTTTGACTTGCTCTGTCGTTCCAACCATGGATATTGTGATTCGGTTGCCCGATTAACGTTTCAGTCTCCTCTAAAAACGATCCGTTGCTGTTTTTAGAAGAAGTGCTGCTTACTTTTTCACTGGCGTGATATTCGCGTAATAAGCCGCCAACGCTTTAATTTCAGCATCAGTTAAATTCGCCGCTACCATACGCATTAAACCGTAGCTGTCGGTAGAGCGTGTTCCCTGTTTGTAAGCCTGCATGGTACGTTCAAAATACAAGGCTTCTTGACCCGCTAAGGCGGGCGTTTCATTAATGCCACCCTCGCCTTTAACACCGTGACAACTAGCACAAGGCGTTATTAAACGATTAACGTCGCCCTTACGCACCAAAATATCTACATTTTTACGCTCTGCTTTTGTTAATGTCGGTTTAACTGTGGCTTGAGGCAAGCCTTGTTGCGCATAATATGTAGCCAAATCAGACATTTGCTGCTGGCTTAACAAACCAGCAATTGCAGCCATAGCACCAGCACCCTGATGCTGAGCAAAACGTCCCTGTGCATAATCTTGCAGAGTTTTGTACGTATACTCAACACGCTGCCCAGCAGTCGAAGGCCAGTTTCGACTTAAGGCTGTTCCTGCATCTCCGTGACAGCTAGCGCACATCATGGTTTGATTTAATTCTTTACCACGTTGTACATCGCCTTTTGGCATATTAGCTAAACTTTCTTGCAATGCCTCTGGAGTCCATTCAACCGTTTGTACAGCAGGACTTTGCGCCTGCGCCATTGAGCCTATCAATAAAGCACCGCTTAGAGCGATAACTGAAGTTGCTTTCATGTTCACCTCTTTAAGCAAAACAATCTTGAGTAAAACTACGCATCCAGGCTTGCTGGTAAGCCGCGCCCAGGCGAATTTGTGCAACGGTTTGCTTGAGTGATGGATAACGATCAGGGTTGACACGATACATTACCCCGCCTTCTTTTAAGCGAAACACATCGGCAACGAACAAGCCATAATCACTCCCCGCTAGGACGTAACAGGTGTTTTCCCATAAAGGGCTATCGTTGGGCTCACGTCCTGCCAAAGCATTCACCACCGCCATCGCCGTAACTTTGGCTTGGCTGTTGGCCGAATAACCCGACTTAGGTGCCATGCCACCGTGTGTGGCATCACCCAACACATACACGTCTTTAAAATGATTCGATGAAAAATCGATTAAATTAACAGGACACCAACCTTTCTCATCGGTCAGACCTAATTCTTGTGCGATTTTGCCCGCACGCATGGGAGCAATCACGTTCAGCACATCTGCTTTCAGGCTACCACCTTCAAAGTTGACCGTTTTGTTGGCGGCATCAATGGATTTAACCTTACCGCCGTCTTTGGCTCTCACCCACTCTAAACGAGAAGCGACACTGTGAGTTTTAACATCCTCAGGCATACCTTCCATAAATTCTGGCGGAATATTAAAGTTATACAAACGATTCCAACCGAGCAACATATTTTTGTCAGTCACGAACTCATTTTTCGGGTCTAAGATGATGATCTTAGCGCTGGGGTTATGCTTGGCACACCATTCGGTCACTAAAGCCGCGCGCTCGTAAGGCCCAGGAGGGCAACGATAAGGATTCGGCGGCGCAACTAAGGCAAAAGTACCACCTTGAGGCATAGCTTTAAGTTGGTCGGCCAGCATCTGAGTTTGCTTGCCTGGAATCCATCCATTAGGAATCGATTCGTTAGCAACAGCTTCTGAATAACCTGCCACTTTGTCGTACATAATTTCAATACCAGGCGACACCACCAGCTTGTCATAACTAATGTCTTTACCACCTGCAAGGCGCAAGCTTTTCTTATCTAAATCGCCACCGATAACGGTATCAAAAATAAAGTCGATGCCGTATTTACGGGCAAAGTCATCGTAGGTCACTTCTAGGTCTTTCATACCAATATGACCCGTAATCACTTCGGTACTACCGTAAGGACGAATATAAGTACGATTTTTTTCAATCACCGTTACACGAATGTTGTTATCTTGCAGCTTCAGGTATTTGGCAAAGGTAGCGCCACCGACACCACCACCCAACACCACCACATGAGCCTGTGCTTGAGCAAACAATCCCCGCGTGGGCAGTGCTAAGGCAAAAGCCCCAGCGCCAGCTAGGCTTAAAAATTGACGACGATTCATCATAATCTCATTCCTCAATCTAATTTCTGCGCAGCAAAATAATCTGCCATGGCTTCATATTCTGCGTGGGTGAAACCTTCCGCCACCTTAATCATTAAGGTTGACGCGCGTTTACCCGTCTTAAAATCGGTCATGGCTTGGATAAACTGAGCCTTAGGCATTCCCGCTAAAGCAGGAAAGGACTCATTCGCCAATTTTCCTTGCGTGCCATGACAAGCTCCGCAACTTTGCGCCGCCATTTCGCCTGGCATGGGCGCGGCATGGACAATCGGTGTCAGCACAAACATAAAAGCACTGCTGACCATAATTTGTTTCAACATGGTAACTCCTTTTTATTTGAACACAATGATAATCGATACTTATATAGATATATAATGACTTAATATAAGCATTAGCTAATATTAAGTCAAGTGATAATGAAATATCCGATAGCTCAGCTTTTCGACCTCACTGCATCCACACATAAAAACCAACGGCAAAGAACTGCACCACCCATAAGATCAATAAGGTCAGCGCGATGTTACCCATCTTAACCACCACGCTTGAAGGCGTGTATTGACCCACGGTTTGACCCGCTTGCCATGCCACGGTAAGCAGGTAACCTAAAACACCACCACCCAACACGGCAAAAGTAACAAAGAATAGAATGGCGCTGTACCAATCCATATTGACGGGATAACCCATCACATCGAAACCAAACTGACCGACTAACACCGACCAACGCAAGACCTCACGCGCTGCCGCGACAATAATTAACGCCACAGCGCCCACAGGCATGACCATATAGCTATGCATGGTGTCGCGTTTACCATTCCATACCCAAGTGGCATAAGCAACAAAGCCTAACAATGCTACGACTGATACCATCACCCAGGGACTGGCGACAAATTCGGCTTGCTTGCCTTCTAAACCCATCAACCACAATGCACCAACGATCAATGAAGCCACACCGCCAAAAGTGATCCATTTCATGCCCAAAGCACCCACCCAATCGAGGTAAGCCTGATCGGCATCGGCACGCACACGGAAATAACGACGCATCGCGATTAAGAAAGCCCCTGTTACTGGCACACTTAAGCTAATAAAGAAGGCAAAACGCCATAAATTAAAGCTGTGTAACTGAGTACCCGAGGTATCTAACTTACCTTCAGGCGCATACCATTGCATCCATAAGTCGGGGGTAAGCATTTGGTTGGTCAGTACATGCATAATGAACCCAACCACCAGCAACAAGGCGACCGATGCCAATAAGCTGCTAGGACACTTCACTGGCTGTTTAGGGTCATGCAAATTACCATTCAACCAGTAATAAACATACATCAACACATAACCGACGCTGAGGATGAGAATAAAACCGATCACCCACCACGCCGAAAGCACATTACTGACATACCAGAAAGGATCGTAAATCACCTGCACAAACAGTAAAGGCGCAACCCCAATCACAATGGCGACGGATAACATCACCTTACCCACACCCAACATGGTGCTGGCTAATTGACGCTTATACGCGTCTTTCGACAAAGACCCCCACAGCGTCAGCCCTGTTGCGCCGAGCATGAGTTGCACTGCTGCGATATGTAGGGCAAAGGTTAGCACGCCTAACACCAAAAACACCAAGGGATGCGTTGGTAACCCCGCTGGGTCACGCAAGGCATTTAATACTTCTGCTTCCATGTTGCTTATTCTCCTGTTTTCGCTTGCGCCACTGCACTGGCTTTCAGTTTCCACTGCTCGGCGACTTTGATGTCCGTCATCGAAGCCAAGTAAACCGCTAGGGCTTCCGCTTCATTATCTTTTAACGGAATTTTGGGCATATACAATGTATTTCCTGTTGCTAAAGCACCTAATAAATATTGTTTAATTGCTGTAACGTCGGTATTGCCACCAAAATAGTTCGCAATAGGTCTAATGCCTGTCGAGCTTAAACTGTGACAATTACTACACATTGATAAGGCAATAACATGACCCACTTCTAAAGCATTGTCAGGAGTCACTTCGCGCAGATTGTCTGGAATAAAAGGGTGAGCTTTGAGTATGCCAACTTTTTGTAACTTTGGAATTTCTGACACAATACCCATTCTAGGAACATCTCGTGCAATCACTTGATTAGAATAGACATATTGCCCAGCAACATATGGCTTACGAATAGATTCACGTGCCACTTCAGCAGGCCACAACCCAAAAGTTAATAAATACAAAGTTGCTAAGGATGCCACAAGCGTTGTCACCATTTTTGGCTTAAACAACAACAGCAAGAAATACAAAATCATGCCTGTTACAACACTTAGCAAAGCTGGAATAAAATACTCTGGTAAGCGATTTTCCATGACTAAATGAGCATACTCTGGTAAGGTATCTAAGTACCATAAAAACAAGGATGTTCCAATCAACGTGGCAACCAAGCCCATAATTGCCAGATAACGTGACAATTCTCGACGCAAATCATCTTCTTTAAAACGAGACAAGACAATGCTACCCACCACAGCGGTGATCGACATCATAAAGAAGGTACGCATCGCCAGTTGAGCAAAGGTATTGCTGCCGTAGAAACCATTCAGATAGCCGCCTTCGGTAAACCAAACTTCTTTACCTGGCCACATCATGAATGACAAGATACCCAAAATAATCAGCATGGTGGCATAAGAAGCAATACCAAAAATCCAAGTAATGCGTAAATGAGTTCGTTGATCGACTTTGCCTACCAAGTAAACCACCATGTAAACGCCGACCACTTCGATAACGAAGAACACCCATTCCGTCGCCCATTTCCAGACAAAGCTGTGAATCAGCGATGAGATACCACGTGGACTGGCGACGGTGGTGGAATACCAAATACCAGGCCCTGTAATCGACCCTAAGACATAAGAAAATACCAACAAAAACAAGCCATACTTCTTGATATACACCAAGTATTCTGGCTTGTTACGACTGTAAGCGATGGTAGCCAAAGCGGCGAAGAAGATAGCGGCACCGACCGAGGTATGTGAAAACAGCACGTGAATCGTAGCAATGATACCCACGACCCAACCACTGCCCACACCAGGTTCGTACCAAGTCGGAAAGAGACCGATAATGTCCATAATTAGGCTCCATAAATTAGAAAAATATGATTAACGGAACCTATTATGGTGTTAAGATTCAGACTTTAGAATGTGACAAATTGTCGCACTATAAAAACTTTTTGCAGCAGAATAAATATTACTTATTAGTGAAAATAGAGGCTCTGCTTCCTTACCAATCAACTATTGCCCACCATACAAACGCTGGTAAACACTGCCGTCAACACCCACCAACTCCTCGTGCGAGCCTTGTTCAATAATCTGGCCATTATCAAACACCAATACTCGATTCGCTTCTTTCACTGCCGATAGGCGATGAGCAATCACCAACAAGGTGCGATTACGTAAGAAATCGCGCATCGCTTCATGCAATTTGGCTTCAGTGTGGGTATCCAGCATCGAAGTCGCTTCGTCCAAGATCACCACCTGTGGTTTTGCCAGCATCATGCGGGCAATCGCTAAGCGTTGACGCTGACCGCCCGATAAGCGCACACCATTGCGTCCCAGCAGGGTATCTAAGCCATTCGGCATAGCCTCGACGGTTTCCGCCAGTTGTGCCACGCACAGTACTTGCCACAAATCAGCATCATCAGCGGGCAAACCAAGGGTTAGGTTGGCGCGCAAGGTATCATTAAACAGCATCGGCTGTTGCAGCACCACACCCACATGGTCGCGCACCTGCTCAAAACCCAGTTCGGTTACTGAACGATCACCGAAATAAATTTCCCCTTCATTCGGTGCATAAAGTCCGAGTAACAACTGAACCAGTGTCGATTTACCTGCCCCCGAAACACCCACCAAAGCCACCTGTTCACCAGGCTCAATCGACAGAGAAACCCTATCCAGTACAGGTGGCGAGTCAGGGTAAGCAAAACTGACGTTTTCCAAACGAATCGGTAAGGCTTTTGCCGAATCTAAAGTTTTGACTTTGGCATCGTAGCGCACTTCTTCTTCCGCTTCGAGCAGGTTATTAATACGACCTAAAGCCGCCTTAGCACCATAGTAGGAATATTGCACTGATAACAATTCTTGCACAGGGCCCATCATGAACCACAAGTAGCCAAACACACCAATCATCTGACCAATGGTTAAGTCGGACAGCAATACCGTCAACATCGCCACCGCACGAAAGACTTCAAAACCCGCTAGAAAAATACCGAAGGAAAAGCGCGATAAGGCATCGGTTTTCCAGCCCGAGGCAATAGCTGCGGCACGCACTTCTTGCGCAGCCAGTTTAGCCCGTTCTAAAAAGCGTTTATCGGCATTTACCGCTCTTAATTGCTGCATAGCATCTAAGGTTTCAGCGACCGATTGCGACAACAACTCGAAAGCGCCATTTTCGCGTTGCTTCCAGTTTTTTACCTTTTTACCCAGAATCATTGTTAGTCCAATGACAAAGGGATTCAAAAACAAAATAATCAGCGCCAGCTGCCAATGAATCCACAGCAACACCACCGCCACACCGATGATGCTCAAAATAGCAACCAACACTTTAGCAACCGTTTCACCCAAAAACTTATCAACGGTTTCCACATCAGTCAGCAATCGCGCCGTCACCTGCCCCGAACCCAGCGATTCATAAACACGCATACTAACGCGCGACAACTTATCCAACAATTGCTCACGCACCGAAAGTGTTACCGTTTTCGCAATCGACACAAACAAACGGGTCGTCGCCACACCCAGTAGCAGGCTACCCAAGCGAAGCGCGATGGTAATCACCATCACCGTTAATACTACCGCCATGGGTCCCATCCAAGAAGATGGCAACAAACTATCCACCATACTGGTTAAAGTTGCTGGCTGATTGAGCAATACCTCATCCACCAACAGGGGCATGAGCAAGGGAACAGGCACAGCAACCAAAGCGCCTAATATTGCCAACATCTGACCAACAGCAAGCGCTCGCTTATGTTGTTTAATCGACTGCCATAAACTGGAGAGCGTAATCATTATTGAGTTTCAATACCCTTAAATCTGAGGCTTTATTGTAGCACCCCTGTCTTAGACTCATACCTAAGCGCATAAAAAAACCCCGCAATGACTTGCGGGGTTTTTCTGTGCATGAGAACACATTCAACCGTGGTGAGTGCTTCAACCAGCAAAACCAGCTGAAACACACTCGGTTTGAATTACATGCCCATGTCACCCATGCCGCCAGCTGGAGCAGGCGCACCATCTTTCTTCGGCAGATCTGCAACCATCGCTTCGGTAGTGATGATTAACGAAGAGACTGAAGCCGCATTTTGTAATGCAGAACGCGTGACCTTCGCTGGGTCGATAATACCCATTTCAAACATATCGCCGTAAACTTCGTTAGCCGCATCAAAACCATGAGAAGTTCCTGAGCCTTCCAACACTTTATTGATGACCACAGAACCTTCCAAACCACAGTTACCCACGATCATACGGATTGGCTCTTGCATTGCACGGCAAGCGATTTTGATACCCATGTCTTGGTCAGGGTTGTCGCCTTTCAGGGATTTGATGCTTTCTGCGATACGCAATAAAGTCACGCCACCGCCAGGAACGATACCTTCTTCAACCGCAGCACGCGTTGCGTGTAACGCATCTTCAACACGATCTTTCTTTTCTTTCATTTCAACTTCAGTTGACGCACCGATTTTCAATACCGCAACACCGCCAGCTAATTTAGCCAAACGCTCTTGTAGTTTTTCACGATCGTAATCAGAAGTGGTTTGTTCCATCTGTGCACGAATTTGAGCCACACGCGCTTCGATGTCAGCTTTAGCGCCAGCGCCATCAATAATGGTGGTGCTGTCTTTACCAACCACGATACGTTTTGCTTGACCCAATTCGTTCAAGGTCACTGATTCTAACGTTAAACCAATTTCTTCAGAAATCAAGGTACCGCCAGTCAAAATCGCGATGTCTTGCATGATCGCTTTACGACGCTCACCGAAACCAGGTGCTTTAACCGCCGCTACTTTCACAATACCGCGCATGCTGTTGATAACCAAAGTCGCTAGAGCTTCACCTTCGATGTCTTCTGCAATAATCAACAAAGGACGACCCGATTTAGCGACAGCTTCTAACGCAGGAATCAAATCACGAATGCTGCTGATTTTTTTGTCAAACAACAACACAAATGGGTTATCCATTTCAGCGGTCATGTTTTGTTGGTTGTTGACAAAGTAAGGTGACAAGTAACCACGGTCAAAGTCCATACCTTCAACTACGTCTAACTCGTCGATTAACGAAGAACCTTCTTCAACCGTAATCACACCTTCTTTACCCACGCGTTCCATTGCTTGCGCAATCAAATCACCAATGGTTTTGTCAGAGTTAGCCGAGATCGTACCAACTTGAGCAATGTCAGCCGTTGTCGCGCAAGGCTTAGACATTTTCTTGATTTCTTCAACCGCAGCAATAACTGCCTTGTCGATACCACGTTTGATGTCCATTGGGTTCATACCTGCAGCAACCGATTTCATACCTTCACGCACAATCGCTTGCGCTAATACAGTCGCCGTTGTGGTACCGTCACCAGCAGCATCGTTGGTTTGAGAAGCAACAGTTTTAACCAACTGCGCACCCATGTTCATGAACTTGTCTTCTAATTCAATTTCACGTGCCACAGACACACCATCTTTAGTTACCGTCGGCGCACCGAAAGTTTTTTCTAGCACGACGTTACGACCCTTAGGACCCAATGTCACTTTAACGGCATTCGCTAAAATGTTCACACCTTCAACCATACGCTCGCGCGCATCAACACCAAATTTTACATCTTTAGCAGACATCTTAAATTCCTCAATTCTTAACAATTATTTAAACGGAAACAGAATAGGTAAACCAGCAACTGCGACAATAAACTATCGCGAGCGAACAAAATTGCTAGGCGCAAGGCGCGCAACACAAGGAGTGTAGATCACTACATGACGCCGTGTGAGCACCGCCGCAACAACGCAAGATGTTCGCGCAGCAGGTTTTAGCCTAGGATAGCGATGATGTCATCCTCACGCATGATTAACACATCTTCACCATCAACCTTCACTTCCTGACCTGCATACTTACCAAACAATACTTTGTCGCCCACTTTAACACTCATCGGCATAATATTGCCGTTATCCGCACGTTTGCCTTCACCAACGGCTAAGATTTCACCCTTAGCTGGCTTTTCTTTAGCGCTGTCAGGCAAAACAATACCACCAGCCGTGGTTTTTTCTTCTTCCATACGTTTAACAACAACGCGATCGCTCAAAGGACGCAAATTCATGTCTTACTTCTCCTAAACTTAAAAAATTGCTTACCAAAGTTAACCCGATTCGATAGCACTGGGCTACCGGTCTTGATTGCACTATGGCAAATCATGCTCAGTGGCTATATGGTGACAAGAACACTAGAGTTCAAGGGGAAAAATAAAAATATTTTTCCCGATACCGTGTAATCACATTCGATTCAAGACAAATGCTGCTGAAAGAAAGCTTCAGCTTGCTCATTAATCTCTTTGGCAGAAAGCCCCACGGGAAGAGGTTGGGAAATGTAAATATCGACAACACCAGGGTACTTTAAGAAGGCTCCTTTCGCCCAATAACGACCCGCGTTGTGACTGATTAATACTACCGGCACCTTCGATTTTTCAGCTAATAACGCACCACCGATATTCATTTTGCCCAACTCGCCAGCTGGCATACGTGTCCCTTCGGGAAAAACCACCACCCAAGCACCGTGCGCCAGACGTTCTTGACCTTGTTCCAGCACTTGTTTCAAGGCAGCTCGCCCTGCACCACGATCAATGGCAATCGGCCACATGGCTTTTAATCCCCAACCAAAAAAAGGAATGCGCAATAACTCACGTTTTAATACCCAAGCCTGGCGCGGCAACAACTGTTGTAACGCAAAGGTTTCCCAAGCAGATTCATGGCGAACCAAAGCCACACAAGGGGTTTTCAATAGGTTTTCCGCACCATGAACTTTAAAGCCCAAACCACAAGTCACCTTTAACCACCAGATAACAAAGCGTGCCATATTCGTCATTACTTGGTAACGCGTCTCTTTACTGGCCAACCACAAAGGCAAACTAATGAGCGAAAATAGAATGGTACTCAGCACATAACCTAGCTGGAATAACAAGGAACGCAAAAAAATCATAGCGACACTCCCAAAGACTCAACCGCCGCTGCTAAATCTTCCACCACGGCAATCGACGCATTCGCTAACACCTCAGCTTGTTGCACAGCCGTCTGCGCTCCCTTGCCTGTTTTCACTAATACAGGACGGGCACCAACAGACAAAGCCGCTTGTAAGTCGCGCCAACTATCCCCGACAACAGGCACATTAGTTAAAGAAGACAAACCGAAACGCCAAGCAATAGATTGATACATACCAGCATTCGGTTTACGACAGGGGGTTTCATGTAAATAAGGAGAGTAAGCAATCCAATCTACCGCCGCAGCGTGTGCATGCAACTGGGTTTGCAACTTAAAATGCATCGCATGCAAGTCAGCGCGCGTGTAGAGCCCTCGCGCAATGCCCGACTGATTCGTCGCGATCGCAACGGTGTACCCTGCGCTTTTCAACGCCACAATGGCCTTTACTGTATTGGGCAACAGCACAAACTCTTCGACTGATTTAATAAATTGGTCGGAATCGTGATTAATCACGCCGTCACGGTCGAGAATGATTAGTTTGGTCATACAGCACCCTTATTTTAGAGTGCTTATTATAATTAATTGAGAGCTTATGCCGCAAACTGACGCACGCGCTCCGACACTTGTGACGCCATCACCACCCCTTGTTGTTGTGACAACTGCTCACCCGCTTTAGCATGCAACATCACCCCTTGCACAGCCGCAGCCGACAGAGACAAGCCTTGTGCCACCAAAGCAGTGATCATACCTGCCAATACATCTCCCATACCAGCGGTACTGAGCGCACCATCACCAAAATCACAAATCTGCGCTTCACACCCATCATAAACCAGCGTACCGTTACCTTTCAGCACCACCACACCACCAAACTTTTCTTGCAAAGCCACCACTGCCGCCAGTCGATCAGCTTGTACTTCTTTCGTTGAAAGCCCCAATAAAGCTGCCGCTTCACCAGGATGGGGGGTCAAAATCCAATCATCACGATAGCTAGGTTGCACAGCCAATAAGCGCAACGCACCCGCATCTACCACTTTAGGCTTATCAGCAGCTAAGACCTGTTGCCATAAGTGATTTGACCAAGCATTATTGGTTAAGCCAAAACCCACTGCCACCACCGTTGAGCGTTCAATTAAATCGGAAAGATTACGGTCGCCATAAGCCATGACTTCAGGACATTTAACGGTTACCATGGGTGCGTGCTCGCTGCGTGTCACCACACGCACAATACCCGCCCCTGTATAAGCACAGGTTTGCGCTGCCAGCATGACAGAGCCCAGCATACCCTCATCACCGCCAACAATTAATGCTTGTCCAAACTGAGCTTTATGCGCATTTTTCTTACGTAGCACCAATCCCTGCTCGGTTTGCGCAACGTTCAGCAATTTAGAAACAGGACGAATATCCGCATACAACGCGTCGGACACTCCCAAATATTCAACACGAACCTCGCCCGCGAAATCCGCCCCATCTGCGCTGACTAAACCAGGCTTATGCGTCAGAAACGTCATCGTATGTTGCGCATGAATGGCATCACCATAGTGAGCACCCGTATCCGCATTCAGACCCGAAGGCACATCTAACGCCAATACTGGCTTTTGAAAGGCGTTAACGCTACTAATGGTCGCTAACAACTCACTCGACAAACCCGCACGCACACCAATACCCAACAAGGCATCGACCACCAAATCGGCTTGCGCACAGATAGCTGGATCATAAGGCTTAGGCATCACGCCCAAGCTAGCTAATTCACTCAACAAGGTAACTGACTCATTTGATTTAACTTGAGCGGGAGAAACCACCAAGCCAACATCCACCTGCCAACCCGCTAAATGAGCATACTGCGCAAAAGCATAGCCATCACCACCATTATTTCCTGCTCCGCAGAGCACATAAACGCGCTGACACTGCGCATGATGTTGCTTTGCCCATTGAAAAGCAGCAAACCCAGCCCGTTTCATCAGTAATAAAGCCGAACACCCAGCAGCAGTGGCGCGGGCTTCAATAACTCGAGTTTGTTCAATGGTGTATAGGTTCATGATCGACTCCCAGAGTGCATGTATTATTCTTTACAGTTAGCAAAGCAATCCTTATGCCATCAATCATAAACTCGTGCGCATATCTCTCAGTACAAAACCACTTAATGGTGTTTCCATATTTTTGAGAAAAGCCATCACTTTAAAATTTTCACCCATTTCATCGGGCATAGTCAGTGTTTTAATTTGCTGTGCCAAACGTAAGCTGGTCATCACATCAGCCGTTTCATCAACTAAACCAGTAATCCCCAAAGACAACAGAAAATGACTCTGAGTGGTATACCCAGCTACCGTCAAACCAGCTGCATGACCAGCATAAGCCAAAGCAGTAAAATCAACATGAGCCGTTAGGTCTTGCAACCCCGGATAGAAAAAAGGATTATTGTGTGCACGCTGACGATAGTGCGCACGCAAACTTCCCATCCAGCGACTACTCGACCAATATTCTCGTTCAACATAACCATAGTCAATCAACAGAATAGCTCCTTGTTGCAAACAATCAGCCAAACTCTGCATCCACGGCCTAAACAACCGACAAACCTCTGTTTGATAACCTTGCTCAGTCACCTCACCGACGAAAGTACGAATACGATTAGCCAATACTTGTAAATCTGTGTCTACAATGTGCCGCCATTGCCAAGCAAACTGTTGCTGTGGTTCATCCCAGCAAACAAAAGCCTGCTCTGCATCATTCGGCCATAATTTCAGCACCTCAACAGGCAAAGCATCCGCCACCTCATTACCCACAATCACACCGACAAAATCTTGTGGCAAACTCGATAACCATTGCACTCGTGCTAACAAATCAACTGGCAAATTCTGTGTTAATCGTTCGCGCTGCTGCTGCTGCAGGGCCGCACTGGGCTCTAAAATTAAGTAGGCTTCTGGCAATTGACCCATTTCAGCTAAAGCCAACAACATCGATTCAGCCAAAGCTCCCGAACCAGCCCCCAACTCCAACACGCTCGGACGTTCTAGGTGTGCAAAAACCTCTGCTACTTGTCGCGCTACACAACGACCAAACAAATGAGAAATTTCTGGCGCGGTAACAAAATCGCCCTGCACACCAAATTTCAGACGTCCATTCGCGTAATAACCCAATCCTGGCGTGTAAAGTGCAGCCGACATAAACTGCGCGAAGGTCAAGCCTTCATCATGAAGTAGCTGTCGCTTAATAGTTTGAATTAACTGACTACTAACCTGCTTTTCTTCCCATTCAGGTTCTGGCAATTGAGCTAAACCTGTTTTTCGCATTCCCATCAACAAAACTCCGCACCCAAACAGAAAAACAACAAAATCAACAAGATAATAAATCTATAAAAAAGCCTTACCCTACTTCATTAATTTATCTTATTACAATCATTAAAACATTAAATCATGGAAACTGATTCATCAATTGCTAATATGCGTCCATAAGAGTAACATTCCGCTCATGATCTGCATAGCGGATTATCGTCGATTACCATTGACGTGGTGCAGAGGGCATCTATTAAGGAGCGATTCATGTCTGAAACTTTAGAAAAAGTTGCTGTTCAGACCGAAGAAAGTCGCACGCAAACGCGTCGTGCTTTCATTAAAGGCGGTTTGGCAGTAGCGGGTACGGTGATGTTCACCAAAGCAGCCGAAGCTGCTTACGACCCAAAATCTGCCGCTAAAGCTTATGCTGGCAAAAAAGAAATCACTGACGTACTAGCTGACGGTCCAGAACGTCGCATGTTAGGCAAGGGCATTATGTCTACAACCTACAGCATGCCGTCAATGTACGAAAAAGAAGTTCGTAAACGTACATTAGAATGGTTGACACCAGACACACTGGCAACCATCTCTATGACGCCAATTCAAAGCATGCACGGTATAATCGTACCAAACGGCCTGCACTTTGACCGTTTCCACGGCGGTGCACCAGACATCGATCCTGCTACGCATAAGCTTGTTATTCATGGTTTGGTTGAACGCCCCTTGATGTTCACGATGGACGACCTAAAACGTATGCCATCTGTATCACGCGTTTACTTCCTAGAGTGTCCAGCTAATGGTGCGTTAGAATGGAAAGGTATTCAAGTAAACTCGGTTCAATGGACACACGGCATGATGTCATGTTCAGAATGGACAGGCGTTCCTTTATCAGTGCTATTGAAAGAAGCGGGTGTTAAACCTGAAGGCAAATGGTTATTACCAGAAGGTGCTGACGCATCGGGTTTGATCCGTTCTATCCCAATGGAAATTGCACTAGATGACTGTATGGTTGCTTACGCCATGAACGGTGAGGCACTGCGTCCAGGTCAAGGTTATCCAATCCGTCTGGTTGTTCCAGGTTGTGAAGGTAACATGTGGGTTAAATACCTACGCCGTATCAAAGTCACCAATAAGCCACTTCACCACCGTGAAGAGTCTTCTAAGTACTCAGAATTGATGCCAGACGGTACCATTCAACGTTTCTCATGGGTTCAAGAAACCAACTCGGTTATCACTTACCCGTCGCCAGACTACAAAATGTCAGGTCCAGGTCGTTATGTGGCTAAGGGTATTGCTTGGTCGGGTCGTGGTCGAATTACTCATGTTGATGTGTCTGTTGACGGCGGTAAAAACTGGAAAGAAGCTAAGTTCACTTCAGTTGCCTTACCGAAAGCATGGACTCGTTTTGAGTTTGAATTCGACTGGGATGGCTCAGAAATGTTATTAATGAGCCGTGCTACTGACGAAACGGGTTATGTACAGCCACCAATGACGCAACTACGTAATGCTGTCGGTACGAATGGTGTTTACCACCGTACAGCGATGGTAACGTGG
This sequence comes from uncultured Francisella sp., assembly GCA_964416645.1. Taxonomy (GTDB): domain Bacteria; phylum Pseudomonadota; class Gammaproteobacteria; order Thiomicrospirales; family Thiomicrospiraceae. The sequence goes on from CAYQEZ010000018.1 coordinate 15,901, forward strand.
TTAATTCACGATTGGAAAGGCAACCGTGCAGGGGAGATTGAGAATGTCCAGTTCTAATAAAACACTATTAAGTCTTGCAATCGCGACTGCTCTGGTGAGCTTGTCGGGTTGTAATGATGATAATAAATCGTCAACAAGCGCCAGCTCGACACCAGCAGCGGGTAAAACCACTGCAGCCGCACCAACCAAATCAATGGAAGATATCATTATTGATGTTTATGGCGGCTATGGTCGTGGCGATGAAAAACACCGTTACCTAGATGTTGAGCTTCATGCTAACAAATTTGGTACATTTAAAGACCGCCGCGATCCTAACCATCCATACTCATCGGAAGTCGATGATAAAATTGATGGTGGCGCCAAGGGTAACTCGGCCTGTAAAACACCCAAAGCATTTAACACTGTGTGGGAAAATGCCGATCGCAACCTAAATGCCAAACAACCGATTTATGGTTATGGTACGCCGATTGCCGAATCAGCGTTAAAGAAATGGGACATCAACGTTTACGCTGATGGCGAAGGCTTGCCAGCTAAAGGCGTTGGTATGACCATCGCTGAAGGTGAAAAAATGTACCTAACCTATTGTGGCATGTGTCACGGTGAGTTCGCTGAAGGTGCCAAAGGTTACTTACCCTTAGTTGGTGGCTCGTTAGATATGTCAGCATCTGACCCAACCGAACCAAACAAGTTTCGTACTTTGGGTAACTACTGGCCATATTTAACTTCATTCCATGACTACATTGTTCGTGCAATGCCTTTCTTTGCTCCAGTCAACGAAGCAATTGGTGATGCTGGCTACTTAGGTATTACTGGTTTCGTCGCTTTCGCTGACGGCCTGACCTACGATGGCGGCAAAGCCTTAACAGAAGACACCTTCTTTGACAGTGAAATGTTGATGAAAGTCAGCAAAGAAATGCCAAACGCAGACAAGTTCTTCTGTGATGACCGTCCTTCTACGCGCTCTGTACGTTGCATGACCAACTGTGATGATTCACTGGTGGGCGATGGTAAGGGCAACACCAAAAACTTCCAACGCGCGTTGGTTGGTCCTGATGGCAAACCTCAGTACAACGTACTGCAACGTGAAGACGGTGCAGATGTTGCTGCTGGTGTTGGCAAAAACGACCACTAATACTGGTCTGAACTCTGAGTGCATAGGCACTCAGAGCTTCGCTTAATGCCAATAGGTTTAACCTCAAAACCTAATCCACTGACTTTATCCATAAACAGATTGCTTGTGCAGTCTGCTTATCGATAAGGACAACTTCCTTGGAGTGTCATGCACATGAACAGTCTCATTGATCCCTTTAATCGCAAAATCGATTACCTGCGCATATCAGTTACAGACAAATGCAATTATCGTTGTAGCTATTGTATGCCAGATCAAGGCGCACATCCCGAAGGAAACCACACCGAGTATTTAAGCTACGATGAACTGGCACGTATTGCTAAAGTCTTTGCAGAATTAGGTGTATGGAAATTTCGCTTAACGGGTGGTGAACCACTCATTCGCAAAAACCTGCACGAGCTGGCTAGCAAAATTAGTGCGCTACCAGGTGTGAGAGACATCGCGCTCTCGACCAATGCAGAGCGTTTAGCCGATCAAGCAGCAGCCTTGTTTGCGGCGGGCGTTAATCGCACCAATGTGTCTATCGATACCCTTGATCCTATAAAGTTTGAACGCATTACACGTGGTGGCAACCTAGCTAAAGTTAAAGCTGGTATCGATGCTGCTATTGCCGTTGGTATGACGCCCATTAAACTCAACATGGTAGTGATGAAAAACACCAACTTCGATGACATCCCCGCGATGCTGGATTATGCCATCGAAAAAGGCGCTTACTTGCGTTTTATCGAAACTATGCCCATTGGTTCTGCTGGCATCAGCGTCATGGATGAGCATGTTTCTGCTGAACGCATTTTGGCTAAAGTGAAAGCACATTTAGGCAAAGAGCTTATCCCCTTTGTTAACAATAAGGAAGCTGGCCCAGCTCGCGTATTTAAAGTCGCCCACAGCGATGCCAAAATCGGGGTCATTTCAGCCGTTTCCCAGCATTTTTGCGAAACCTGTAACCGTGTTCGCCTCACTGCACGTGGCGTATTGGCACTCTGCTTAGGTCAAGAAGATTCCGTTGACCTACGCGCTCCCTTGCGTGCGGGTGCAACAGATGACGAGATGAAAGCCATTATTCTCAAAGCCATTGAAAAGAAACCTGAACGCCATTATTTCAATGAAAACCGTCATAATATTCAATTCCGTCAAATGGTTAGCTTAGGAGGCTAAGGCGTTGCTCATTCGTTATTTCGCCTCGCTACGCGAACAGCTAGGAATCGACAGCGAACAACTTGACTCCCCTGCTACTTCCGTCGAGCAACTCATTCAAGAGTTGGCGCAGCGAGGCGAGTCCTGGCACGCCTTACTCGCCAACAACACCCGCTTACAAATTGCCGTTAATCAAGCGATTGCACGTCGCAATACGCCATTACAGCCAGAGGACGAGGTTGCCTTCTTCCCGCCTGTGACAGGGGGATAAATGTCCATTCCTGTTCACATTCAGGTTCAACAGACCGACTTTGATGTTAGCAGCGAACTGAAACGGCTGAGCGCCCATGATCGCACCATCGGTGCCTTGGTCAGTTTTGTCGGCTTAGTACGTGACATCAACGAAGGACAAAGCATCCAAGCCATGACGCTGGAACACTATCCAGGCATGACAGAAAAAGTGCTACACGAAATTGCTCAACAAGCACAACAACGCTGGTCGCTTCAGGGCATCACCATCATTCACCGTATTGGTGACTTAATGCCGAGCGATCAAATCGTATTGGTTATCACCGCCAGTCGCCATCGTCATGCTGCTTTCGAGTCTGCTGACTTTCTTATGGATTTTTTAAAGTCAAAAGCGCCGTTTTGGAAAAAAGAAAATACACCTGAAGGTTCACGTTGGGTCGATGCGCGTGAAAGTGACGAAATTGCCTTAGCTCGTTGGAACAACTCGCACACACTTTAGTACTGCGTAAAAAAAGCACACTCTTTTCATCGGTCTTATCCCTTATAATGCTCATCAGATTCTAGGCAAACAAGGTAAGGCTTTCATGCAAGCAACTATTCTTTCTGTTGAACAAGCACAACAGCAACTTCTCAATCAGTTAACCGCCATCGCTACTAGCGAAACCTGTTCCTTGCATGTAGCCACTTGGCGCGTATTAGCAGAGCCGATTATCAGCACTGTCGGCATACCCATTAATCACTTATCCATGATGGATGGCTATGCCGTTAACAGTCAACAAACCCTATTTGATCACCCCCTAAAGGTTAGCCAACGCATTGCCGCAGGGCAAGTGCCCACAGATCCCCTAGTGATGGGTACAGCTGCGCGCATTTTTACTGGTGCCATGTTGCCCGAAGGTGCTGACGCCATTATTATGCAAGAACAGACACAATGCACCCCTGACGGAAGCTTGATCATTAAACAAATTCCCCAAAAAGGTCAGTACATTCGACCGGCTCACTCCGAAATTCATCCTGGACAACAGCTACTAGCGGCTGGGACGCGACTGAGCCCTCAGGCCATTGCCTTGTGTGCGAGCATAGGCATCAGCCAACTTACCGTCTACCGACCCTTAACAATCGGTCTGCTGGTCACTGGAAGTGAGCTCGTTGAGCCTGGACAGCCACTAACGGCTGGTAAAACCTATAACGCCAATCTGTATTTAATCGAATCGCTGCTACGCTCTTATGGCTATGAAGTAACCAGTTTAGGCGTCGTCGCCGATGACCTAGCCACAACGAAACAACGCTTACTGGATGCGACCAGTTTTGATGCGATTATTACCACAGGAGGCGTATCAGTCGGCGAAGAGGATCACGTCCGTCAAGCTGTCAGTGAGCTGGGTCAAATTGATGCTTGGAAAGTACGCATGAAACCAGGTAAACCCTTTGCTTTTGGTCAAGTCAAACAAACACCCTATTTTGGCTTACCTGGCAATCCAGTTTCGGCATTCGCAACCTTCCATTTATTTGTTTTGCCAGCGTTGCGTCGTTTGCAAGGACTCCCCGATATGCTCATTGAACCAGAACGCATCCCCGCCGACTTTAGCATTCAAATCGGTGATCGACGTGAATACCTACGCGCTAAGGTAACTCATCATGCAGGTGTGCGCCGTTTACACATCCATCCGAATCAAAACTCATCTGTGTTAGCTTCTACCGTATGGGCCGATGGCTTTGCCGTTGTACCAGAAAATACGCAAGTAAATGCCGGAGACATGATTTCGTTCATTCCTTTTCATCTTTACCGTCAATAGAGAAACAGCATGAGCCACCAAACACTAACCCATTTAAACGATCAAGGCGAAGCCCATATGGTCGATGTCGGCGATAAAGCCATGACTAGCCGCGAAGCTACCGCTCAAGCCTGGGTACATATGCAACCCGAAACCTTAGCGGCGATTTTATCGGCGCAACTGAAAAAAGGAGATGTGCTTGCCACCGCACGCATTGCTGGCATCCAAGCGGCCAAAAAGACTTGGGAGCTCATCCCGCTCTGTCATCCTCTGATGATCACCAAAGTAAGTATAGAATTGCTTCCTCATCCAGAGCTATGCGCCATTGAAATTGTTGGAACTTGCAAAGTGGTTGGACAGACGGGTATTGAAATGGAAGCCCTCACTGCAGTCAGTGTCGCAGCGCTAACCATTTATGATATGTGCAAAGCCATGGATAGAGGAATGACGATCAAAGATATCCAACTACGTGAGAAGAAAGGCGGAAAATCTGGGCATTGGCAAGCACGGCTCTAAAACCCGTAAGTTCAAGACTCAACGATTAATCGCAACAACTCGCCCGCTAACATGGTGCCAAATAAGGCAGGCATATAGCTGATTGTGCCATTGACCGCACGCATTCTGCCCTCTCCAGCTGGCTCTAATGGACCAGCGGCACGGGGAAGCTCATTCGACATCACTACCGTAACGCCTTCACCAACACCCGCTTTTCGCAAACGCTGACGCACCACTCTTGCTAATGCACAACCCGATGTCTGCATTAAATCACAGACACGCACAGCACGCACATCCAAACGCCTCCCCGCACCCATACTACTAAAAATGGGAATAGACAATTGATGTGCGGCAAGCAATAAAGCCACTTTGCAGTTCACACTATCAATGGCATCCACTAAATAATCGGGTCGAATCTGTTGCAACAGCGTATAGGCGTCATGACAAACCATTTGAGCCAATACCTCAACCTGACAGTCTGGGTTAATCGCCCAAATACGATCACGCATTACCTCTGCCTTTGACAAACCAATCGTGGACTGCAAAGCAACTAACTGGCGATTCAGGTTAGATAAGGCCACACGATCCATGTCAATCAAAGTAATACGTCCTATGCCCGCTCTTGCTAAGGCTTCAGCAACGTGACCACCAACACCGCCCACACCTGCCAAAAGAACATGAGTTGCTTGTATTTTGGCCACGCACACATCACCCACCAATAGTCGCGTGCGTACCAACCAATCATGATCACTCATCGTTCAATCTCCATAAATGGCACCAATTAACATAAAGTTGCTCAGACAAGCTCTCTGTAGATATGTCCAAGACGCTTGCAAGCACCGTTAAATAAGGCAATAAATCATTAGGGCTAGCTAGCTGACAACCTGAGCTCACTAAGGGAGCATCAGACTCTAGGTGTATCATGCTCACATCCAAAGAGCGCAATAGCTGAATTCTTTTATCAGACAACTGAGTTAACAAGCGTGGTCCAATACCCAAATGGAAACCCAATGCCTGCCACCGCTGCGCTTGCACCAACGAGCCAGAAAAGGCATGCACAAAACCACCTTTAAGCCCGCGTATTGTACGAATCAAGCTGTAACAATGCTCTCTATCGTTAACACAATGCAAACTTAATAAGCGGCCATAGTCATGCGCATAATGCAACTGCCGTTGAAAAACAGCCACTTGATCGAACTCCGACGGATGACCATGCGAACCATCTAACCCAACTTCACCAATTACAATGCGTTGATCTTGACCTAAAATGCTTTCGAACGCTAACCAGTCCACCGCAACATCAGCAAACCAAGGATGCACCCCTAAAGCCAGACGCCAATCATCGGATAAATGAGATATTCTACCCAAACACAAAAACCAATCATTGGGATGGGTTGTAACCGCCAATCCTCCAGCTAACGCCTGATTAGGCAGCCAATCTAGAGCCAGTGCACTCAAATGAAAATGGCTATCGAAGATCATAAGACAGACTATAAGCTATAAAAAAACCGAGCAAATGCTCGGTTTTTTATATCACATCGACTTATTCAGTCGCTGCTTCTGGACGATCTACCATTTCGATAATCGCCATAGGTGCAGCATCACCAGCACGCTGACCAATTTTCAAAATACGCAGGTAACCACCTGGACGTGTCTTGAAGCGAGGACCGATATCGGTAAATAATTTACCCACAACAGCAGCATCACGAGTGCGAGCAAAGGCAATACGACGATTGTGAACAGAGTCCACTTTAGCCAAAGTAATTAATGGCTCAGCATACATACGCAACTCTTTTGCTTTAGGCAAAGTAGTACGAATGACTTCATGCTCCATCAACGCATTGGTTAAATTTTGGAACATCGCTTTACGATGTGAACTGTTGCGGTTAAATTTACGACCGCGATTCATGTGACGCATGTTAAATGCCCCCTAATTATTGCGTGGCTTTTGCAGCCAATGATGCTGGTGGCCAGTTTTCGAGCTTCATACCCAAAGACAACCCACGTTGTGCTAATACATCTTTGATTTCTTGCAAAGACTTCTTGCCCAAGTTAGGCGTTTTTAGTAGCGCGCTTTCTGCACGTTGCACCAAGTCACCAATATAAAAAATATTTTCAGCTTTCAAACAGTTAGCAGAACGAACGGTTAACTCTAAATCGTCCACTGGCTGTAAAAAGACTGGTTCAAACTCGATTTCTTTCACACCCGTCGTTTTAACATCGGTGTAAGTCATATCGACAAAGGCTGACAACTGAACATGCAAGATAGTAGCCGCCTGACGAATCACTTCTTCAGGATCTAAGGTACCGTTCGTTTCAATGTTAACAATCAACTTGTCTAAATCTGTACGGTTTTCAACACGCGTGTTTTCTACCGCATAGCTAACGGATACAACTGGCGAGAATGAAGCATCTAAACGCAACACACCAACGGGTGAGGTCTCACCTTCACGATAGCACTGATTAGCGGGCGAATAACCACGACCACGTTGCACCTTCAATTGCATAGCCAGCTTAGCACCAGCCTCTAAATGGGCGATTACGTGATCTGGATTAACGATCTCAACATCATGTGATAACTCAATATCACCAGCTGTAACAACACCAGCACCCTGCTTATTCAACGACAAAGTAACTTCGTCGCGTGAACCCAGCGTCAAGGCAATACCTTTCAGGTTCAACAAGATCTCTAGCACGTCTTCGCGCACGCCATCAATGGTCGAAAACTCATGCAACACATCATCAATTTGCACTTCAACAACGGCACAACCCGTCATAGAAGATAACAAAATACGACGCAACGCATTACCTAAAGTATGACCGAAACCGCGTTCTAGCGGCTCCAGTGTAACTTGACTATGTGTGCTCGACAAACGCACCACATCGACTAAACGTGGCGTCAGCAACTCATTCATCATTTCTCGCTATCCTTGGGATCAACCCTTTTTACGGATTACTTAGAATACAACTCGACAATCAAGTGTTCTTTAATATCAGCAGACAGATCGCTACGATCTGGCAATGACTTAAATACACCTTCAAACTTGCTGTGATCTACTTCTACCCAAGAAGGCATGCCTTTACGACCAGCCAACTCCATAGCAGTAGCAATACGCTGGTGTGAACGTGCGCGCTCACGAATGCTCACGACATCACCTGCCTTAACTTGCATTGAAGCAATGCTCGCAGTACGACCATTGATCATGATCAAACGATGCGAAACGATTTGACGCGCTTCTGCACGAGTTGAAGCAAATCCCATACGATAAACAACGTTATCTAAGCGACCTTCCAACAACCGCAACAAATTCTCACCAGTAGAACCTTTAAGACGCGCAGCTTCTTTGAAGTAGCTAGCAAACTGTTTCTCTAATACACCATAAATACGACGAACTTTTTGTTTCTCACGTAACTGAATACGGTATTCAGTTGGCTTAGAAACAGCAGCGCCATGCTGACCTGGTGCTTGTTGTAAATTACATTTACTTTCTAACGGACGTAAAGCACTTTTCAGTTCTAGATCAGTACCTTCGCGACGAGAAAGTTTACATTTTGGACCAATATATCTTGCCATGAAAACTAACCCTGCTTACACACGACGTTTCTTCGGTGGACGGCAACCATTATGAGGAATGGGCGTCACATCGGAGATGTTCAAAATTTTAAAACCGAGCGCATTTAAAGCACGGACAGCTGATTCGCGACCAGGACCTGGTCCTTTAATGCGAACATCCATGTTCTTAACGCCATATTCAAGCGCTACAGTACCAGCACGTTCAGCAGCTACCTGAGCAGCAAAAGGTGTACTCTTACGTGAGCCACGGAAACCACTGCCGCCAGCAGTTGCCCAGCTTAGTACGTTACCTTGACGATCAGAAATACTAACAATAGTATTGTTAAAGCTTGCATGCACATGCGCAATCGCGTCATTTACCGTAATTTTAATTTTCTTACGGACGCGTGAATCTTTGGAAGGTCTAGCCATCTTGATTCTCTCTTCCTAATTATTTCTTGATTGCTTTGCGTGGACCCTTACGAGTGCGCGCATTAGTCTTGGTACGTTGACCACGCACAGGCAAGCCACGGCGATGACGAATACCACGGAAACAACCCATGTCCATCAAACGTTTGATGCTCATAGATACTTCACGACGTAAGTCACCTTCGACAGCAAACGTACCAACTTGCGCACGAATAGCTTCTAATTGATCTTCCGTCAATTCACGTACTTTAGTCGCAGGATCAATACCTACGGCAGCACAAATACTTTTAGCACGAGTGGGACCTACGCCATAAATAGCGCGCAATCCAATCACAAGGTGCTTATTGACTGGGATGTTTACACCAGCAATACGGGCCATACCCATCTACTCCTAAATTTTGTATGCCAAAGCGGGAAACTCGCAATTATAACAAGTTAACCCACTTCATTCAAGCTTATTAACGCATCTGCATTTTTTTCATCATACCTGGGTACTGACCCGACATAATGAAAGATTGCATTTGAGTCATGAAATCCATCACAACTACCACGATGATCAATAATGAAGTGCCACCAAAGTAAAAGGGGACATTCCAGTAAAGAATCAAAAACTCAGGCAACAAACAGACGGCTGTAATGTACAACGCGCCTGCTAAAGTCAACCGACTCATAATGGTATCTAGATAGCGCGCCGTTTGATCACCCGGACGGATGCCTGGGATAAAGGCACCCGAACGTCGTAAATTATCGGCTGTATCTTTCGGATTAAATACAACAGCAGTATAAAAGAACGTAAAGAACAATATCGCTAATGCATATAATCCAACATACAGCGGCTGACCTGGCGACAAGGTTGTCGCAATGTCTTTAAGCCAACCCATATTTTCACTCGAACCAAACCACCCACCCAGCGAGGCAGGAAACAGAATGATACTAGAAGCAAAAATAGGAGGAATAACTCCCGCCATGTTTAATTTGAACGGAATATGCGTAACCTGCTGTTGAAACATCGCACGCGCATTCGTTCTTTGTGAAAAATGAACGGTAATTTTACGCTGTCCACTCTCTACAAATACTACAAAAGCTGTTACCAATAAAATAACAGACAATAATAGGAAAACAACGAAAACTCCCAGCTCACCAGTACTAACCAACTCAAGAGTTCCGCCTAAGGCTGAAGGCAACCCAGCAACAATACCGGCGAAAATAATAATAGAAATTCCATTACCCATTCCACGCTCAGTAATTTGTTCGCCCAGCCACATCAAGAAAATTGTACCAGCAACTAAGGTAGAAACGGCAATAATTTTAAAACCTAAACCGGGATCAATAACGACAGAAAGCCCATTAATCTGCTGTGCTTCAAGTGCAATCGCAACACCAATCGCTTGAAAAGTTGCCAAGACAACAGTTCCGTAACGCGTATATTGAGTGATTTTGCGACGCCCACTTTCACCTTCTTTTTTTAATTGTTCCAATGTTGGCGATACAATCGTTAACAACTGAACAATAATCGAAGCTGAAATGTACGGCATAATGCCTAACGCTAAGACAGATAGACGCTCCAAAGCACCACCAGAGAACATGTTAAACATGTCTAAGATAGTGCCTTTTTGCTGGGCGAACATCGCAGCTAAAGCGATGGGATCAATTGATGGAACAGGAATATGAGCCCCTAATCGATAAACGATTAGCGCACCAATCACGAAAAAGATGCGCTGAACCAGCTCTTGAGACCAACTTGTTTGTGCTGATGTCATTGCCGACATGATTAGGCTTCTTTAACCTGACCACCAGCTGCTTCAATCGCAGCCTTAGCCGTTGCTGTAGCTTTGATACCAACCAAAGTAACTGCTTTGTTGATAGTGCCACTGCCCATAACTTTAACAAAGTTATATTTACCACCAACCAAACCAGCTGCTTTCAGCACAGCAACATCAATCACATCAACATCAATCGCGTTCAACGCGTCCAAACGAAGATCGGTTGTTTTAAGTGCTTTTTGCGACACAAAACCGAACTTAGGCAAACGACGTTGTAAAGGCATTTGACCACCTTCAAAGCCGACTTTATGATAGCCGCCTGAACGTGATTTTTGACCTTTATGACCCTTACCGGAAGTTTTACCTAGGTTTGAGCCGATACCACGACCCAAACGTTTAGGCGCTTTTTTCGCACCAAATGCTGGTGCTAGATCGTTTAAACGCATCAAGCCACCTCTTCCACTTTAACTAAGTAGCTAATCGTACGAATCATACCACGCACTTCGGGAGAATCCTTCAGAACGCGTGAATGATTCACTTTACGTAAGCCCAAGCCCTTAACACAACCAATATGATTGGGTTTACGACCGATTGGACTTTTAACCAATGTAACTTTTACTTGTGACATGATTAATTTCCTAACACTTCAGCTACGGTTTTACCACGCTTAGCTGCGATGTAATCTACCGTATTCATTTCCGTCAAACCCTTAACGGCTGCACGAACAACATTACCGTCGTTACGCGAACCCGTAATTTTTGACATGATGTTATGAACACCAGCGGCTTCCATTACAGCACGCATCGCACCACCAGCGATAACACCAGTACCTTCCGATGCTGGAATTAGCGTAATCTTAGTAGCACCAAACTCGGCAATCGTTGGATGAACAATCGTACCATTAGTCAAAGGCACTTCACGCATGGTTTGTTTTGCTTTATCCATTGCTTTTTTGATCGCAACAGGCACTTCACGCGCTTTACCAGAACCAAAGCCAACACGACCGTTACCATCACCAACTACAGTTAGTGCAGAGAAAGTCATCACACGACCACCCTTCACTACTTTTGTTACGCGACGGATTGACACCAATTTCTCGATCAACGCATCTTGCTGTTGATCATTTTTGTCTTCAATTTCAACGCTCATTTTGTCAATCCTTAGAATTTGAGACCGGCTTCACGAGCGGCATCAGCTAACGCTTTAACACGACCGTGATACAGGAAACCGGAGCGATCAAATGCGACTGCTTCAACACCCGCTTGTTTTGCACGCTCAGCAATGGTTTTACCAATGACTGCAGCGGCTTCCGCATTACCTGTATATTTGATTCCTGTTGCAATCGCTTTCTCAACAGTCGAAGCGGCTGCAATAACAGAACTACCATCAGCTGAAATCAACTGAGCGTACATATGACGAGGTGTACGCATGACGCTCAAACGTGGCATGCGTAATTCGCGGATTTTCATACGCGTGCGTTTAGCACGACGTAGACGACTGGTCTTTTTATCCATGTCTTAACCCTTATTTCTTCTTCACTTCCTTACGAATGATAATCTCATCCGCATACTTAACACCCTTACCTTTATAAGGCTCAGGAGGACGGTAGCCACGAATTTCTGCAGCCACTTGACCCAACACTTCTTTATTAATACCTTTCAGTACAATTTCAGTTTGTGAGGGAGTTTCAGCAGTAATTCCAGCAGGCAACTGATGTATTACAGGATGTGAAAAACCTAAACTTAGGTTAACAGCATTACCTTGCGCTGCGGCACGATAACCAACGCCAACTAATAATAGCTTGCGTTCGAAACCAGCACTAACACCTTGAATCATGTTTGCTAAGTTAGCACGCATTGTACCTGCTTGTGTCCAAGCAGAAGTAGTATCGTTCGCTACGTTAACAACAACATCAGAACCTTCAACAGCCACAGTAACCAATGGATGCACATTACGTGTCAATGAGCCTTTAGCCCCTTTAACCGTAACGCTACCATTAGCAACCGTTAACTCAACGCCCTTAGGAAGCGCAATTGGTTTTTTAGCAATACGAGACATCGCACAACTCCTTAGGCAATCGTACAAATGACTTCGCCACCCATGCCCGCGTTGCGTGCTTGGCTGTCGGTCATAATGCCGCGAGAAGTTGAAACAATAGCAATACCCAAACCGCCCATTACTTTAGGTAATTCATCTTTACCTTTGTACACGCGCAAACCAGGACGGCTAACACGTTTGACAGATTCGATTACAGGCTTGCCCTGAAAATATTTAAGCTCAATCGTTAAATTAGTTAAAGCGCCGTCGCTGGTTTCAGCAAAGTCAGCAATATAACCTTCATTCTTGAGCACAGTTGCAATCGCTTTCTTCATTTTAGAAGAAGGCATTGGCACCGTACGATGGTTTGCACGTTGCGCATTCGAGATGCGAACCAGCATATCACCAATAGGGTCAGACATACTCATGGTCTATGATCCTTCTAGAAATACTTACCAGCTTGCCTTGCGCAAACCGGGAATTTCCCCGCGCATGGTTAGCTCACGCAGCTTGTTACGGCACAAACCGAACTTACGATAAACACCGTGTGGACGACCTGTTAGTCGGCAACGACGTTGTTGACGTGTTGGGGCTGAGTCACGAGGCATTTTATTAAGCGCATCAGCCGCAGCCATACGCTCTTCAAAACTCAATGATGCATCACGGCTTTTTGCACGCAAAGCATCACGTTTAGCCTTATAACGCTCAACCAGTTCGGTACGCTTTTTATCGCGCTCAATCATGGAAATTTTAGCCATAACTCACCTTACTTCTTGAACGGGAAATTGAAAGCGGCCAATAAAGCACGACCTTCTTCATTCGTTTGGGCAGTTGTTGTAAAGGTGATATTCATACCACGCATTGCATCAACTTTTTCAAATTCGATTTCTGGGAAAATAATTTGCTCTTTAACGCCAAAATTATAGTTGCCCATGCCATCAAAACCTTTTGGATCTAGACCACGGAAGTCACGCACACGAGGAAGCGCAACGTTAATCAAGCGATCTAAAAACTCGTACATATGCGCACCGCGCAACGTAACTTTACAGCCAATTGGCCAACCCTCACGAACCTTAAAGCCCGCTACTGATTTTTTAGCCAATGTCTGCACTGGCTTTTGACCAGCAATTTTTTCCATATCGGCAATAGCGTTAGCTAAAACCTTCTTATCTGCCAATGCTTCACCAACACCCATATTCAGAGTGATCTTGGTGAGACGTGGTACCTGCATAATAGACTTGTAACCAAATTGCGACTGCAATGAAGGTACAACATCTTTGCGGTAAATATCTTTTAAACGTGCCATCTATACACCCGCAAATCAGTCAACGACCTTGCCGGTCGACTTGAAAAAACGCACTTTCTTACCGTCCACAAATTTATAACCAATACGGTCAGCTTTTTGTGTTTCGGCGTTATAGAGCGCCACATTAGAAGCATGGATAGTTGCTTCTTTTGCAATAATGCCACCTTCTACACCCATAGCTGGATTAGCTTTAACGTGCTTTTTGCGGATATTGACACCTTCAACCACGATGCGATCGTTTTTTAGGATCGTAGCAACAACGCCACGTTTACCTTTATCGCCACCACTGATTACAACAACTTCATCGCCCTTGCGAATACGGTTCATACTTAAATGCTCCTTACAGCACTTCTGGCGCTAGTGAAACGATCTTCATGAATTTTTCACCACGAAGCTCACGAGTCACTGGTCCAAAAATACGGGTACCGATTGGCTCCTGCTTATTATTCAGGATCACAGCAGCATTATCGTCAAAACGAATTACGCTACCATCTGGACGACGAACACCTTTAGCTGTACGAACGACAACCGCAGTGTAAACATCACCCTTCTTAACGCGTCCACGTGGCGCAGCGTCTTTGACGCTAACCTTGATTAAATCACCCACGCCAGCATAGCGACGCTTAGATCCACCTAGGACTTTGATACACATTACTCGTTTAGCACCTGAGTTATCAGCCACTTCGAGAACTGTCTGCATCTGAATCATTGCAGCACCCCAAAAGGAATAAAAATTACAATAACACAATTACCGCTTTTATGGTCAGTTTCCAAAAGGACTTAACCAAGAAAGCGGTAAAAACATCTGATTTTTTTAATTATATCAGTCTTGAGCGCGTTCGTCAACAGTCACCAATGCCCAAGCCTTACGCTTAGAAATTGGCTTGGTTTCAGAGATAGTTACTTTGTCACCAATACGACATTCATTATTCGCATCGTGAGCCATGTACTTATCTGTTTTACGCATTACTTTGTTGTAAAGTGGGTGGCGAACTGAACGCTCTACCGCTACAACAATGGTTTGTGGTGTTTTTTGTGCACTGACAACAACACCCTGCAAACTACGCTTAGTGCCCACACTCATGCTGCAACCCCTTTCTGTGTCATGTAGGTCTTAACACGTGCAATGTTACGACGCACTTTGCGCAGTAACGAAGTATCACGAACCTGACCCAGTTTAGTTTGCATACGTAAGTTGAATTGCTCTTTACGTAGCGCCAACAACTCTTCTTTCAGTTGTTCCATAGTTTTATCTTGCATTGCGTCCATGTTACATCACCGAACGTTTAACAAACACTGTCTTAACAGGTAGTTTGGCGGAAGCAAGTGCGAAAGCTTCACGTGCAGCTTCTTCGCTAACACCTTGAATTTCGTACAAAATCTTACCTGGTTGAATTTGAGCAACCCAGTATTCCACGCTACCCTTACCTTTACCCATACGCACTTCAAGTGGCTTTTGAGTAATCGGTTTATCAGGGAACACACGGATCCAAATTTTACCACCACGCTTAACCGAACGCGTCAACGCACGACGTGCTGACTCGATTTGACGTGATGTCAAGTTGCCACGATCGACTGATTTCAGACCGAACTCGCCAAAGCTGACCGAGCTACCTGTCTGTGCTAGACCGCGATTGCGACCTTTTTGTACCTTACGAAACTTCGTACGCTTAGGTAATAACATAACAGTAACTCCTAATTATTTAGCAGCATTCGCGCGAGGGCGACGTTGCTTTGGTGCTTCTGCTTGGCGTTCAACCAGTGCTAATTTACCCAGCATTTCGCCTTTGAAAATCCACACTTTAACACCAATGATACCGTAAGTCGTTAAGGCTTCAGCGAAACCATAATCAACATCAGCACGGAATGTATGTAAGGGTACACGACCTTCACGATACCATTCAGTACGCGCGATTTCAGCACCGTTCAAACGACCCGATACCATAATTTTAATACCCTTGGCACCCGCACGCATTGCATTAGCAACAGCACGTTTCATCGCACGACGGAATTGAACGCGTTTTTCTAATTGTTGTGTGATTGACTCACCCACTAATTGTGCGTCCAATTCTGGTTTGCGGATTTCTTCCAAGTTAATTGAAACAGGTACGCCAGCCAAAGCGGTTACTTCTTTACGTAGCGCCTCAATGTCTTCGCCTTTACGACCAATGATATTACCTGGACGAGCTGCGTGTAGCGTGATACGCATACCGTTCGCTAAACGATCGATATGAATTTTACTAACGCCATTCGCCATTAATTTTTTCTTCAAAAAATTACGAACTTCGAAGTCACCGACAACGAAATCTGCAAAATTTTGGCTGTTAGCATACCAACGTGAGTTCCACTCTTTAGTGATACCCAGTCGAATGCCATTAGGATGGACTTTCTGACCCATTGCTCACTCCTTAACGCTTATCGCCAACAACAACAGTGATGTGGCTCAAACGCTTAACGATGCGATTACCACGACCTTTCGCACGCGCGCTCATACGCTTCATGCGAGGACCTTCATCAACATACACAGCAACAACTTTCAGCATGTCAATATCCGCGCCTTCATTGTTCTCTGCGTTTGCAATAGCAGAATCCAACACTTTTTTAACTAAATCGCCAGCTTTCTTATCAGAGAAAGCCAACATGTTTACTGCAGCTTCCGCTGACTTACCACGAATCAAGTCCGCTACTAAGCGTGCTTTTTGCGGAGAGATGCGGGCATAACGATGCGTTGCACTTACTTGCATGGTTCGCTCCTTACTTCTTCGCTTTCTTGTCGGCCGCGTGTCCGCGGAACGTACGAGTCAACGAGAATTCGCCGAGCTTGTGACCGACCATGTTTTCATTTACATAAACAGGAATATGTTCACGACCGTTATGAACAGCCAATGTCATTCCTACCATTTCTGGCAGAATCATGGAACGGCGCGACCAAGTTTTGATCGGCTTTTTCGAACCAGACTCCTTGACTTCGAGCACCTTTTTCCACAGGTGATGGTCTACAAATGGACCTTTTTTAATCGAACGAGGCATGTCTCAATCCTTATTTCTTAGCTTGGTGACGGCTACGAACAATGAACGAATCGTTCAACTTGCTCTTACGAGTTTTCTTACCTTTAGTCTGAACGCCCCATGGAGTCACAGGATGCTTACCAAATGTACGACCTTCACCACCACCGTGCGGGTGATCTACTGGGTTCATCGCCGTACCACGAACGGTAGGACGAACACCACGCCAACGTGTAGCACCAGCTTTACCTAATTTACGCAAGTTGTGTTCAGTATTACCCACCTCACCAATGGTTGCTTTACACTCGGGATTAACACGACGCAATTCACCAGAACGTAAACGCACTAACACGTAAGCACCATCACGACCTGCAACCTGGATAGAAGTACCAGCCGAACGAGCAATTTGCGCGCCCTTGCCTGCTTTCATTTCCATCGCATGTACCACAGTACCCACAGGAATATTGCGCAGTGGTAGTGTGTTACCGACTTTGATGTCTGCAAAATTAGCAGAAATCACAGCAGCACCCACTTCAATATTACGAGGCGCTAAAATATAACGACGTTCACCGTCAGCATATTTCAACAACGCCAAATGTGCGCTACGGTTTGGATCATACTCTAAACGCTCAACCACCGCTGGGATGTCAATTTTGTCACGTTTGAAGTCAACAATACGGTAATGCTGCTTATGACCACCACCTTGGTGACGAACAGTAATATGACCATTGTTATTACGGCCACCTTTACGCGACTTGCTTTCTAATAAGCCAGCAAATGGCGCACCTTTGTGCAAATTGGGTTCAACAATCTGAACCACAAAACGCTGACCAGGTGAGGTCGGTTTTTTCTTAACGATATTTGCCATGATGATTGTGTCCTTATTCTGCTGACATCAACTCGATCTGTTGACCGGGTTGTAGGCTAACAATCGCTTTACGTAAACCGTTACGACGACCTGAACGGCCTTTAAACACTTTACGCTTACCAGCAATATTGATCACGTTTACCGCATTGACCGTAACATTGAACAGAGCTTCTACGGCAATTTTAATTTCTGCTTTCGTTGCTGTTGCGTCAACATCAAATACGTATTTGCTGTTTTCGGCCACACGCGCACTCTTCTCAGAAATGCGTGGCGCACGAATTACGGTGTAAATTCTTTCTTGATTCATGCTAAATGCTCCTCAATTGCCTTGAGTGCATCACGTGTAACAATAATTTTACCGTAACCAATCAGGCTAACAGGATCAATGCTATCAACGTCACAAACACCACCTGCATACACGTTACGTGAAGCCAAGTATAGGTTTTCGTCGAGCATTTCAGTAACGATTAATGCATCAGAGACACCCAAAGATTTCATTTTAGCAACGAATTCTTTCGTTTTTGGTGTTTCTAAAGTGAAGTTATCCACTACCATTAAACGGTCTTGACGATTCAATTCAGCCAAAATGCTACGCATTGCTGCGCGGTACATTTTTTTATTGACCTTTTGATCAAAATTACGTGGAGAAGCAGCGAATGCACGACCACCACCAACCCAAACTGGGCTAACTGATGAACCAGCACGAGCTCGGCCTGTGCCTTTTTGGTTGAAAGGCTTAGCCTTACCACCAACAACTTCTGCACGAGTTTTTTGAGCTTTGGTACCAGAACGTGAGCGCGCCATAAAAGCAACAACCACCTGGTGAACCAACGCTTCATTGAAATCAGCACCAAAAACGGTGTCGTTAACAGTTACAGAGCCAGTATTAGCACCTGTATTGCCATCAAAAAGTTTGATATCCATCTCGTACTTTCCTTAGCCTTTAACCGCTGGCGATACGATGACGTCTGAACCTGTTGCACCTGGAACTGCGCCCTGTACTAAGATTAGACCTGTATCCGCATCTACACGAACGATCTTCAAGTTTTGAGTAGTGACTTGTACGCTACCCATATGACCTGGCATCTTTTTACCCTTAAATACGCGACCTGGAGTCTGGTTTTGACCAGTTGAACCCACTACGCGGTGAGAGCGCGAGTTACCATGCGTCATGTCTTGTGTACGGAAATTGTGACGTTTAACAGCACCAGCAAAACCTTTACCTTTTGAAGTACCTGTTACATCAACCAATTGACCGTCGCTAAAGAGAGTCGCTTGAAATTCTTTGGCATCAGCGTGTGTCGCTACTTCTTCAGCAGAAAGAGTGAATTCCCACAGACCACGACCAGCTTCAACGCCATTTTTGATGAAATGACCTGCTTCAGGCTTGTTAATACGATTTGCTTTTACAGCACCTGTCGTAACCTGAACAGCAACATATCCATCGGTTTCTTCAGACATGAAGCGCACGACGCGGTTAGGCTCAACTTCGATAACGGTTACCGGAGTTGATGCACCAGTTGCATCGAAAACACGCGTCATGCCCAGCTTTTTACCTACTAGACCAAGGCACATTGTTTAAACCTCATTGTTATTACAGTTGTCATTACAATTGATGACAGCCAATTAATGGATTAGCGCAGTTCGATCTGCACATCCACACCCGCCGCCAAATCTAGCTTCATCAAAGAATCCACAGTTTTTTCGGTCGGTTCTACAATTTCCAACATACGCTTATGAGTACGCAATTCGTATTGATCGCGTGCATCTTTATTCACATGAGGGGAAATGAGTACGGTAAAGCGCTCTTTTTTGCTTGGCATCGGGATAGGACCACGAACCTGAGCACCTGAACGCTTAGCAGTGTCGCTGATTTCGCGCGCCGCTTGATCGATTAAACGATGATCAAAGGCTTTTAGGCGAATACGAATGCTTTGAGTTGCCATTAAAATTCTCCAAAGAACAAGAAATACGACACCATATAGCATCGCGGAATTTAGCATTATAGGACAGCGGTTCCCATAATGCAAATAATTTCAAACAAATCCATCATCTAGCAATAAAAAAGCCCATCATTACTGACGGGCTTTTTTCATCGGTTGCTGCTAGGCGAGTG
>CAYQEZ010000019.1:0-35019 GCA_964416645.1 uncultured Francisella sp.
GTCACGGATACGGATAAGGTTGTTGGCGTACTGCAAATTTATGATATGAAGTAAGCAATGTCCTTGTTTTCACCAAAACTAAATCTTTCGCATCCTTTTTGGTTTGTTAGTTTTACCTTACTAACGCCATGGTTGGTTGCATATTTTCTGGTTAGTGACATTCACGAATCAGCTCTAAATACACGCATTGCCTGGACGCTAGTTATTAGTGGTTTAATACTGAGTGCTGCTCATCGCATAGACGTTCGGATTGCGCTCTTAGCCTTATTAATCATCGGAAGTCTTGACTTAGCTTATGCGATTTCTTTCAAAGGGATTTTTAGTACCGCTACCTTTGAAGCGATTGCAGCCACCAATCTGCAAGAAAGTAGCGAATTCATCATCGCCTATATCAGCTTCTGGAATACGCTCGCACTAATCGCATATTTAAGTATTGGCTTGGCACTATGGTTAAGAATGCATTCAACAGGCAAAAGCAAATGGCGACTAAGTTGGCAATTCATTGCAGTGCTACTTTTGCTACTAGCCATCACACGTATCGCTCAAGGGAAAATCCACGATACCTTACCAGGTGTGACAGCTGCTGCCATTAGCTACCTTAAAGCAAGCAAAGGAGTTGCTAAGGAAAGCGCACAACGCGCAGCTTTGGTTTCTGCTTTTGATAAAAATGGTTTTGTTAGTGACCCACAACCTAAAACTTGGTTAGTGGTTATCGGCGAGTCCATGCAGCGCCAGCACTTAAATATTTACGGTTATCCGCGCGATACAACACCAAACTTACGGCAAAGAAAAAATGACTTCGTTGTATTCGAAGACGTTATCAGTAGTCACGTCCAAACTCAACCCTCGCTTCGTTATGCGCTAACGCTAGCGAATGTTCGCGACGGACAAGATCCGCTGGAATCGTTGAGCATTATCGACCTAGCGAATATAGCTGGCATGGAGACATTTTGGCTGTCGAATCAGCAACCGCTGCGGGGTACGACCAGCGCCATCGCTCGTCAAGCGAAACACGAATACTACGTTAGCAATGATCATGCTGGCATTGCTAATACCCTTGACGAATTACTGTTACCAGTCATCGAACAAGCTTTAGCTCACTCAGCGCTACAGAAATTAATTGTTGTGCACCTAATGGGCAGTCATTTACAGTATGAAAATCGTTATCCTGAAGCCTTCGCTCGTTTTACCGATCAACCACCACGCCCTTACCAAGCGGAATTAACCTCTCGCCAACGTAACGGTATTAATGCTTACGACAATTCAATTTTATACACCGATAATGTATTAAATGAAATATTTCGTCTTGCTGATCGCCAATCACAGCCAACAGGTCTGGTCTATTTTTCTGATCACGGCGAAGAGGTCTACGACACTATGGACTTTAAAGGACACGGTCCAGAAAGCCTCACAACGCGTATGTTTAGCATCCCTTTTATTGTCTGGGGCAATGATTCCATGCATAAACAAGAAGCGATACGATTCAATCAATTAACACAAACGAAACAACAAGCTTGGAAATTAGATCACTTTGATCAACTACTCAGCCAACTTGTCGGTTGGCAATATCCGCACCAACTTCCTCAAGATAGTCCTGCTGATAGCCGATTTATACCTAGCAGCAGAATCGTTTATGGCAAAGATTTTGATCGCGAACTTAACACTCGCTAGTCTTGACCGAATAAAGCGTATAATAACGGATCAATCTGACACTAAATTAAGGCCACAACACTAATCCCCATACCAAGACTGCAAACACAGTCGATATGAGTACCAACGCAGAGCCAATGTCTTTAATACTGCCTGATAATGGATGGTGCTCAACACTAATTCGATCAACAACATACTCTAATGCTGTATTCACTAACTCCATTAATAAGACTAGGAATAGCGATCCAATCAGCGCCAATTGTTCTAATGATGTCACAGGCAACCAAAAAGTCAATATCGCCAGCGGTATAAATACTAACATCTCCTGACGAAATGCTTCTTCTGTTTGCCAAACAGATTTTAATCCTTTCAAAGAATTTAAAAATGCTTGCCTAATACGGTAAAAACCAGAGCGTGAATACTTTTTAAGCATGTTTGCATTTCCTATTATGACGAGCAAATCATTCAACATCACAAGTAAATGTTCATTGGATCGAAATACGTTGTTTAACGATCACATTCCATTTTTGAGAAACGACTCACAACTATATAACAGTTAAAAAATATGTCATAGTGATAATACAAATAATGCATCATTCTTAGCATAAAAAACGAAATAACCCAAAGATTTTAGCTTGCTTTCAATTTGATTCTTCTTAATAGATGATAAATGTTTATATTCGTAAATTACTGATTTTGGCTTAAGAAGATCAAAAGGGAATAACATAATTGCTTCATAATCAAAACCTTCTACATCAAGCATCAGCAAGTCTAAGGAAGAAATTTTACAAGTTTCTATAATCATCTCATAAGTTAAAGTCTTTACCTCGACCGAACAAATACAAGAGTCTATACTGTTTTTGGATAATTTAAGTCGATGAAGATTAGATTTAATTTCCTTATAGACATGATCTTTAGAAAAAGAAGCCACGCCAGACAAATCCTCGTATTGCGAAATCAAATCGGGATCAACTGTGTATAAAGATTTTTTTCCCTCTCTATCGGAGAGAGCCGCGTTAATAAATGTCAAACCCTCAACAGATTTGTAACCATCAAGTAACTTTTCAAAAACTTCAGGTTGCGGTTCTAACATAATTCCCTTCAACTTACCTTGCATAACAAACTTTCTTAAAGGATCACAAAGAGAACCATCATTCGCTCCGATCTGAAGCATAGTTGCTTTTTCTGAAAACAAAAACATTAAATCCAAATAAGATTCAATAGATTTTTTCTTTTCTTTTAAAAATTTAAACATAAATTATCTCCAATATTCTAAAATCCACGGAGCACAACGATATTTATCGTAGGAACCATGTATCACATCTTCAGGGTCTGGCTTGCCATGAAATAAAACGACGCTTGTATTTTTAGGTAACTTTGCGTATTTTTTAGGACGGAACCAACCAATCCTACGCAAATGTTTTCCTAAAGCTCCTCCAGCGAATTTAGCACGTGAATCACAATCATATTTAAATGAAACAATCAGGGGCTTGGGATAAACTTCGGCACTGATACAAACACGCTCAATCCAATCTTGATCACCATGATAAGACTCAATAACTTTTTCTCGTTGTTGCCAAAATGAGTTCCAAATATAAGCAAAACTACCTATTTTAAAACACATAACCGAACTATTATATCGTCCAATTTTCTGATCTTGTGAAATACAAAGTTTATTTGGAGAGTAGTTTACAAGCTTGGTAATATCATTGGTTATTACAATATCTAAATCTAAAAACAAAATCTGCCCAGATAGTCCATAAAAGTCTTCTTGGAAAATAGATAGCTTATACCACCAACCTTTCAAGCCCAAATCAGGCAGGGACAATATATTAATTGTCGAAAATATGCCTTCAGAGTTTTCTGTTATACAATGAAAAACGAACGGAACATTTAAGTTCCTATTGACCATGTTGTATAGCCTATTAACGTATTCAGAAGAATATTTATCCCCCCACTTTAAACAAACAACATTAAGCATATTAGCTACCCCGGACATTTTTTATGGACTGTGACAGATAATTTATTAAAAGCGCATTAATTAGCATATAAAATATAGATGTATAAGTATATGTAAAAATGCTGCCGAATAACGAGGTAAAAATTTCATAACCGATAAATAAAATACCAACTAAAGAAATCAACTTAAAATCCAACTCATGATAAGCTCTATAATAGTAAAAATACATTACTAAAGGATAAAAAATAAAAAAACAAACAGCAACAAAGCCAAATAAACCAAAAAAAATAGCATCCATTAAAAACTGGTTATGAATTTGTGTGTAACCAACAATTCTTGCTTTTTCCTCTTGAGATAAGTTAAAATTATGCTTATCAATATAGTATTCTTTACTTTCTTTAAATTTATTTAACCCAACGCCTAATAAGGGGTGATCAGAAATAATATCTGCTGCAATAGTGTACATAACAATACGATGCCCAAGGGATGAATCATAATTGTTTTCAACAGCTTCATAAATATCATGATAGGCTGCATATATTCTTTCATGAGTGACAGCAAATACACTAACTATCGAAAAAACAGCAACTCCCATCAGAGACAACAACCGTTTCTTACTTAATAAAGAAAAGCACTTTTGATAATAAAACCAACTCATAGCAACAACTAGAATTGAAAAATACCAAATGCTTGTTCTACCTCTGCCAAGAACAATGAACATTAACATCGATATAGTTAATAAAATTAAAAAAACCTTTTGAGGTTTAGATAAATTAAAAGCATAAATAGATAGCAAAACAATCAAGCTACCCATAGTAAAGTTTGCATAACCACCATAATTAACAGAAGCATAATGCCCCATTCTAATATCAGTATTTGTAAATATATTTAATCCATAGTGCCCAAGCTCAATTAAAAATATAGCAAATGAACAGATAATAGAGAAAAGCATAATTAAGAAAATCATTTCTCTGGTAATGACTATCTTGCTTTGTATATAGAAAAAACCAGTCATTAAAATAATAAAAGCATAAGATGATAAACGCCAAACACCATCAGACGTTATCGGCTGATGAATAAAAAAGCTCGAAAGTATGAGGCAAGAATAAATTAACGATATGATAATCCAATTTTTTTCTATACGACCTAATTGACAGCATTCTGGCTTTTGAAAGAAAAGCCAAATCATTGACACTACAAAAACGACTAAAGCAGCACCTGCAAGGTGCTCAAAATATAAAGCCATAATTACTAATACATACATGATAGTAATCACTTTTTGTGCAGGAGAGTGATCAAAAATATTTAATAAATTCATAAATTACTCAATCAAATTTTCTTTGGATATATCAATTACAACAATATCATTTCTAAGCATTTCTATAAAAACTAGCGTCGAACTCATTTCACCTACAACAAACGCATTAGACTTCAATAAAGGCAATACAAACTCAAAGGCAACTCCAGATGGTATTAAATGTACATCGTCATCTATCAACAACCCTAAGTCATCTATACCCTCTTGTCTGGGATGATATTTGATCGCAATTTTCATATTTTTTGATCTAAGTCGTTGAACTAGTGACAACATTTTTTGACGATAATTAAGTAGTTTTTTTTGATTGTTTGGATGCGTAATTATCAAGACATAGTCAACCGTTGCTAATAGAGACCCATTTAATGAAAAAGCGGATAGGATACAGCAACTTAAATTTTTTATATCGGCACTCTTAAACCATTCTGTATCTAGTTGGATTGAATGCTTTTGTTGTAGCAACTCTACGGCATTTTTTGGCTTAAACAACCAAGTCTTATTAATCCATTTAGAAGCGCCTACTGTTTTAGGCTCATCCCACCAAAAACCATAAGTAATTTTTTTGACTAAACTGTTTATACCATCCTTAATTGGATGATAGGCGCGCCCCATATAACTATACAGACCATCATCTAAATACCAGCCTTCGACAGATCTTCCAGATGATTTTATTAACTGCATAACATATTGAAACTCAATGCGTCGATCACTGCCTACTGCAACAACGTCGGGTTGGATAAAGTTAATATACTGTTTTAATCTTCGAAAGTTGTTTTTTCTTTCTGTTAATTTAGCTGTGCATGTTTCCCTTCCAGTAAAATATTGAATATCCTGAAAAGGAGAATCAGCCCACCTAGTTAAACAAGCATAATAGTGATTTTGATCAATCAATTGGCGTTGATCAATCAAATACAAGCTCGCGTTCTCTTCATGCTTTCTGGCAGAGGCCAATGCCGAGCTCACTAACAAGTTTAATGGCGTTGAAGGCATGTAAAGCACGTGTAGCTTATCAGACATTACAACCCCTGCTCTGTCAACCAAGTCAAGTAAGCCTTAGTACCCGTTGCGACATCAGCAAAAGCGTCTGTGTAACCTGCGGCACGCAAGGTGCTCATATCGGCCTGTGTGAAACTTTGGTAGCGACCTTTCAAGTGCTCAGGAAAATCAACATAGGTAATCTCACCCTTGCCATGATACACAATGACCGCTTCAGCAATGTCACGGAAAGGTTGCGCACGCCCTGTGCCTAAGTTATAAATACCACTCACACCCTGTTGCCAAGCCCAAAGGTTCACTTTAACCACATCTTCCACAAAAATAAAATCTCGCGATTGACCGCCTGCTTCATAGCCATCATAAGCACCAAATAACTTAGGATTTTCGCCTTTCAAAATTTGCTGATGCAAATGAAAGGCAACACTCGCCATACTGCCCTTGTGCTGTTCGCGTGGTCCATAAACATTAAAGTAGCGGAAGCCAACAATCGGTGCTGTTGCTTTAGGTAACACACGACGCACATGCTGATCGAATAAAAATTTAGAGTAACCATAGACATTAAGCGGTTTTTCGTTTGCAAGTCCTTCACTAAAAACAGGACCATCACCATAAACGGAAGCCGAAGAAGCATAAAAGAAAGGGATATTCAGCCGTTGACAGGCGGCAAGCAACTCTTGCGAATAGGTATAGTTGTTATCCATCATATACTGACCGTTCCATTCGGTGGTTGCCGAACAAGCCCCCTGATGAAACACCGCTTCAACACCTTCTAAGGCGCGTTGATCGTTGACTACGCGCTGACGAAAAACGTCTTTATCTTGGTAATCGGCAATCACCAAATCAGCGAGGTTACGAAACTTGGTACCATCGGTTAAATCATCGACCACCAAAATATCAGTATGGCCTTGTGCATTTAATGCCTTAACAATATTACTACCAATAAATCCTGCGCCACCTGTGACGATAATCATGCCTGTTACCTCTGCTTTCCATTATCATCATTTTAATCGCTTTAGTCTGCTTTATAAACGAAAAAGGGAGCAAAAACCCCCTTTTCAATCAATTTAATGCCTCTATTGCAAAATTAACCACGCAGCTTAGTGGCGATCTTTGCCACACGCTCACCATAAAGTTTGGCCGTGGCTAAGTCACCAGCATTCACTTCATCAACACCCGCATCAGAAGGCGTTTGCATCATCGCACCCGCAAAAGAGCCCACATAGTTAATATCATCACGCTGCGCCGACTTGGCATTAGAAGGCATCAAACCTGTTCCCACCCAAATACCCGAATGCTGCATCGCTAGGGTGATAAAAAACTGCAAGGTAACGTGCTTATCGCCGTTCATGGTCGCTGAATTGGTAAAGCCACCAAAGACCTTATCTTTCCAAACCTGCCCAAACCAAGGTTTAGAGCTGGCGTCGGCAAACTTTTTGAATTGCCAACTGGCGCTACCCATATAGGTCGGTGAACCAAAGATAATCGCATCGGCTTCGTTCAACGTCTGCCATTCAGCTTCTGTAATATGACCTTCCGCATCAATCGCCACCAATTGTGCATGAGCACCTGACGCGACTGCCTCCGCTTGTTTTTGCGTATGACCATAACCACTGTGATAAACCACCACGACTTTTGCCATGTTAATGCTCCTTATTAGAACTCTATCGATTGTGTTAAAACTGTTATCAAGCCATTAAGCGCGTCGCTGATCTAACGACCAAGCGCCAGCTCCTAACGCCATGACCATAAATAAACCACCCGCAATGCTCAGGTTTTTCATAAACATCAACTGCTGCATGTATGCCTGATCTGCGGGAACCGACCAAAAGACATGAAAAATCAACGCTGCTAAAATGGCAAATCCACCCAATAAAAAGGCAGCAACACGCGCCTGATAACCCACCAGTAAGGCAAGACCCGCGACAATTTCTAAACCAATGGTTAACACCGCAAGCACACTGACCATCGGCAATCAGTAAGCTGCAATGTAGCCTACCGTGTCTTCAAAACCCGTGATTTTAGAAAAACCAGCCAAAATAAAAATGCTTGCCAATAATAGGCGAGCAACCAAAGTGAAAGGTGCTTGTAAAGGCTTCATATCGATATCCTCTTAAATTTGAAAACTGTGCTTTAATTTATGTAACAGGCCATTGAGCTGTGCCAGCTCGGCATCGGTTAATTGACCAAAAGCTTTATCTAAATGCGCTAGATGATCGGGAAAAATCGTCTCAAATAGCATTTGACCCCGCTGTGTTAAACCAACCAGTTGGCTTCGCGCATCATTCGGGTTAGAACGCGTTTCAACCAGTCCTTTACTCACCAAACGCTCAACCACTCCCGTTAAGGTGCCTTTCGTGACCAAAGTTTGCTCGCCCAGTTGTTTAAAGCTCATCGCGGGTTGATTACCCAAGGTCGCAATAATGTCAAACTGCGTCATGGTCAACTCAAAGCGACGCATGTCTTCCGCCGAATAACGGTTAAATGCTTGGTAAGTAGCTACCAAAGCAGCTAGGGTAGGTAAAAAATGCATCCGTTAGGCTCTCAGTCAATTGTCTCTGTGGTTAATATAGTACTAACACGTACAATATGCAATGAGTTTAGCCGTTGGGAGGATGAGTTATTTTTCACTTCAATAACAAAGATTGTGATGATGGCATCAGTAACAAAAACCAGGCAATAAAAAAAGCCAGCAAGGTGCTGGCTATAATCAGTGAAACGATTAATTTAGAAGGGAATATCATCGTCCAAATCAGGACCAAAAGCGGGTGGCGCTGAAGCAGCAGGACGAGCTTGGGCAGGTGCAGAACGTGCGGGCGCACCACCACCGTAACCCATATCACCACCATAGCCACTATCACTCATTTCTGCATGGCCACCACGGTTATCATTACGACCACCGAGCATTTGCATTTGACCGTTCACATCCAACACCACTTCGGTGCTGTAACGCTCTTGACCAGACTGGTCTTGCCATTTGCGCGTTTGCAATTTACCTTCTAAATAAACTTGACTGCCTTTTTTCAAATACTGACCCGCGATTTCCGCCAATTTACCAAAAATCACCACACGATGCCATTCGGTACGTTCTTGACGATCACCGCTCTGTTTATCAGTCCACTGTTCCGACGTCGCCACATTCAAATTGGCAATCGCATTGCCATTCGGCGTATAACGCACTTCAGGATCACGACCCAAAGTACCCACTAAAATCACTTTATTCACACCGCGCATACATCACTCTCCAACACACTTTACGTACTATTAACAAAAAACAAAACTCGACTGACCCAGACTCGACCAGACAAGTTTTTGCAGTGTACACCAACTAAATGCTAATTAGCTAGAGGGAATCTCTTAAAACCTCGCTTCGCTTGTTTTAAGTCATCCCTAGTTTGTTTTTGGCTGAAGGAAGGGAACTTATCACTAAATTACCTGCTATTTTCTGCAACCCTTTCCTTCAGGCTTCCTACCTGTTGGGTTTTTCGATGTACCCTAAAGACAAATCATTAACGCGTTACCCAGTGAATCAAATTGTCTTCACTGACTTGTGTTTTATCGATTTTCAAATAGGCACGCACGCCCACGCTATCTACCCAAGCTTCTCGCACGCCTTGAATCGATAATAAGGCTTGTTGTGTTGCTTCGGGCGTTGCTATATGTTCATCACGCAAAGGCAAAACAAAACTGGAAATACGATCAGGATTGACCATACCCCAAGCAATAAACAACCAAACAACCGTTAATCCAATGGCGGCAGCAAAGACGGCATCGAAACTTCCCCAGCCTAACAAAGCACCACCCAGCAAACCGCCTAAGAAAGTACCAAAAAATTGACTGGTCGCATAAACACCGCTGGCCGTCCCTTTCAAATGTGCAGGCGCAAACTTAGCAATTAATGATGGCAGAGAAGCTTCCATGACATTAAAGCCCGTAAAAAACACAATCAGTGCCAATACCACCATCCACAAATTATCATGACCTGCCCAAAGTAGCGCTTCAGATACCATCAAAAGCCCAATCGACAGCAGAAAAATGGGACGCAGTTTGGCTTTTTTCTCACCATAAATAATCAGTGGTGTCATCAAGGCAAAAGACACCAGCATCACAGGCAAATAAATCTGCCAATGCTGCATCACGTCTATCCCTGCCGATTGCACCAATGCCAAGGGAACGGCAATAAATAAAGCGGTGAGCAATAAATGTAAGGCAAAAATACCGAAATTGAGTCGTAACAGACCCGCATCTTTCAGCACCACACCCAGCGCAGAGGTATCCGCCTGCACATCACGACTTAACGGCTTAATTTCAGGGTCGGGAATCAGTGTGTAAAGCACTACCAGCCCACCTAAAGCCATTAACGCGGTCAGCCAGAAAATGCCACGCACACCCACCAGCGCATCTAAAGCAGGACCAATCACTAAGGAAATGGTGAACGAAAAACCAATACTAATCCCAACCAACGACATGGCACGTAAACGCACGGTTTCGCGCGTTAAATCCGCCAATAAAGCCAACAAAACCGCCGAAATAGCGCCAGCACCTTGTAAGGCTCGACCCACCATCATCCATTCCAAGGTAGGCGCTAGCGCACACACCACCGACCCCAAAGCAAACAACACCAAGCCTATGGCAATCAGGGGTTTACGACCAAACTTGTCCGACCACATACCAAAGGGCAACTGTAATAACGCCTGACTCAAACCATAAATACCCATGGTTAAGCCAATCATCAACGCCGTAGCTTCGGGAAATTCACCCTGAGCGAACAAGGCAAAGGTAGGCAAAATCATAAACATACCCAGCATACGGCTGGCATATAAAGTGGCCATTAAACTGGCAGCACGCTTCTCATCAGGGCGCATCGCTAAATCATCTATCGGCGGTAAGGCATTAGCCTGCATAGTGGTGTTCCAAACAAATCTGATTCTTAATCGCGTAAGTATAGCAAAGCTGTGCCGCTTGCTGAAAAATTCCGCTATACTTAAGGGTCAATTTTAAGCGGGACAGCATCGACATCATGGATAACCATATCCGCATTCGTGGCGCACGGACGCACAACCTGAAAAACATCGACCTAGACATTCCCAAAAACAAACTGGTGGTGATTACTGGCTTGTCGGGTTCGGGTAAATCGTCCTTAGCCTTCGACACTCTCTACGCCGAAGGGCAGCGCCGTTATGTCGAAAGCCTGTCTGCTTATGCGCGTCAATTCTTGTCTATGATGGAAAAGCCCGATATGGACAGTATCGACGGCCTCTCCCCCGCCATTGCCATCGAACAAAAATCCACTAGCCACAATCCGCGCTCGACGGTCGGAACGGTCACCGAAATTTACGACTACTTCCGCTTGCTCTACGCCCGCGTTGGCACACCACGTTGTCCGACCCACGGCTGCGATCTGCACGCTCAAACCGTTAGTCAAATGGTCGATCACACCCTTGCTTTACCCGAAAACAGCCGCGCGATGATTTTAGCGCCAATTGTGCGCGATAAAAAAGGCGAACATAAAGAACTGCTGGGCGAGCTGGCTGCTCAAGGCTACTTGCGTGTGCGCATCGACAGCGAACTGGTAGAGCTTGACCGCATTCCCGATTTAGACGGCAAGAAAAAACACAGCATTGATGCCGTTATCGACCGCTTCAAAGTGCGCGAGGACCTGAAACAACGCTTGGCAGAATCCTTTGAAACCGCGCTGAAACTAGCCAACGGGCTGGCAATGGTCGAACCCTTAACCGCCGATGATGGTGATTTCAAACTGCTTTTTTCCAGTAAGTTTGCCTGCCCTCATTGTGGCTATTCGGTTGCCGAACTCGAACCTCGTCTTTTTTCATTCAATAGCCCGCATGGTGCTTGTGGCAGTTGCGACGGCTTAGGCAGTGTCGAACGCTTCGATATTGATCGTATTGTTGCTCACCCCGAACTGCCCGTCGGCAATGGTGCCATTCATGGCTGGGATAAACGCAACGCCTACACCAAATCGCTATTACACGCCTTAGCTGAACACTATGCTTTTGACTTGGAAACGGCTTGGCAAGACCTGCCCGCCAGCATTCAACAAAAGCTACTCCATGGCAGTGGAAACGACCGCATAGCCTTACCAGGAGGGCGTTATTCAGACGCGCCACGCCCGTGGGAAGGTATTTTGCCGTGGTTTGAGCGGCGCTACCGTGACAGTGATGTTGAATCAGTGCGTAGCGAGCTGGCACAGTTGCGTGTCGTTCAGCCTTGCGCCAGCTGTGAAGGCACGCGCTTAAATAAAACCGCGCGTCATGTCTTTATTGCAGACAAATCCTTACCCGAACTGACACGCTTATCCTTAACCGATCTGCACCAGTGGATTAGCGAATTAACCCTGACTGGTAGCAAGGCGCAAATTGCCGATAAAATCCTGCTAGAAATTCGCAACCGCTTAGGCTTTCTCATTCAAGTTGGCTTGTCCTATCTAACGCTCGAACGCAGTGCCGAAACCCTATCAGGCGGTGAAGCACAACGCATTCGACTCGCCAGTCAAATTGGCTCAGGCCTGACCGGGGTGATGTATGTACTAGATGAGCCCTCTATCGGACTGCATCAGCGCGATAATAACCGATTGTTACAATCCTTACGACGCCTACGCGATTTAGGCAACAGCGTCATTGTCGTTGAACACGACGAAGATGCCATTCGCCAAGCTGACTACCTGATTGATATTGGCCCAGGCGCAGGCGTGCATGGCGGACAAATCATCGCCCAAGGCACGCCCGATCAAGTCGCTCATACCGCCGCATCACTGACAGGACAATATCTACTCGGTGCGCGTTGCATTCAACTTCCTGCAAGACGGTCACCAACCGACAAGCAACTGATACTCACAGGTGCAAGCGCACACAACTTAAAGGATGTCACTTTGCGCATTCCTGCGGGACTTTTCACCTGCATCACGGGGGTTTCGGGTTCAGGAAAATCGACACTGATTAACGACACCCTTTACCGCCTCGCAGCCAATGAACTCAATGGCGCTAGCCTACACCCCGAAGCCTACACCAGCATCAGCGGACTAGAACATTTCGATAAGGTCATTAACATCGACCAAAGCCCGATTGGGCGCACGCCGCGCTCGAATCCTGCCACTTACACAGGCTTATTCACCACCATTCGTGAATTGTTGGCGGGTGTACCCGAATCCCGCGCACGCGGTTACACACTGGGTCGTTTTAGTTTTAACGTCGCGGGTGGACGCTGTGAAGCCTGCCAAGGTGATGGCGTGATTAAAGTCGAAATGCACTTTTTACCCGACATTTACGTACCTTGCGATGTCTGTCATGGCAGTCGTTACAATCGGGAAACGCTCGACATTCAGTATAAAGGCAAAACCATTGCCGATATTTTGGACATGACCATTGAAGACGCGCTGGTGTTTTTCGATGCCGTGCCCAGCTTAAAACGCAAACTCAGCACACTGATGGATGTGGGCTTATCCTACATCAAACTCGGTCAAAGCGCGACCACTCTATCGGGTGGTGAAGCGCAACGCATTAAGCTGGCAAAAGAACTGTCTAAACGGGATACCGGTAATACCTTGTATATTTTGGACGAACCCACTACGGGGCTTCACTTCCACGATATTGAACTACTACTTACCGTACTGCATCGATTGCGCGACCACGGCAACACCATTGTTGTCATTGAGCACAACCTTGATGTGATTAAAACCGCTGATTGGCTCGTCGATTTAGGTCCTGAAGGCGGTAGTGGCGGTGGACAAATTATCGCTGAAGGCACTCCCGAACAGATTGCCGCCTGTGAACACAGCTGGACAGGAAAATATTTGAAACCCTTATTAACGCAAGGAGCTTAATTTCATGACCCCTCAAGAATTTACCATGGCACTGCAAGCGGGTGCACCCTTTGATTTTGAAGACACCATTGATGTCATCAACGCTAATTTCGACTATACACCCACACAATTCAAAAACGGCCTTTCTGAAACCGCCATTATCAATGAAGCGGGAAAAAACGAAGGCTCTTGCAAGATTTTTGCCTTTGCCCAATTCATGAATCTAGACGCAGAAACCACCTTACGTTGCTTCGGGCGCTTCTACCAAGACGTCCTCAATACCCCTGAAGCTAACGACCATATGAACATTCGTAATTTCATGAAAGACGGTTGGTCGGGTATTGCATTTGAAGGGCAGGCGCTGACACCGAAAGCCTAAACCCTGACTTCTAGGTGCTCGCCAGTGAGCACCCCCTCCCTACTTCCGATTTGCCTTGCTTTTAATCCTTGCCGCATTACCAATTACCAACAATGACGATAAAGGCATACCAATCGCTGCCATGAGTGGCGTTAATTTAGCCGATACCGCTAAAGGCACCATAATCAGATTATACAGCAAACTCATGGCGATATTTTGACGAATGGTGCGCAAGGTAATGGTTGATAACTTAATGGTGTTCAGTACCGAAGCTAACTGATTGTTCAACAATACCACTTCGGCACTATCGACCGACACCTCAGTACCCGATCCCAAAGCAATACCCACATCGGCACGCACCAAAGCTGGAGCATCGTTGATGCCATCGCCGACGAAGACCACTACGCGCCCTTCTCCCTGCAATGAACGTACCACCGCTTCTTTATCTTCGGGCAGCACTTCCGCCGTTACCGAAATACCGCCCAATTGCTGTGCAAAGACTGTGGCAACAGCGGCACGATCTCCGGTAATCATCGACACCTGAATACCACGCGCTTGCAAAGCAGCAACCACTTCCACTGCATCATCACGCAAGCTATCAGCCAAAGCAATCGTTGCGACTAATTCACCATCACAGCTAACACAAACGCTCGTAGCACCCATATTCGCTTGTTCAGCCAACCAGTTATTGGTCGCTGACGACAAGGTGATGCCTTGCGCTTGCATCCAACCGACACTACCCGCCTGCCAGAGCTGACCTTCGATCTGTGCTTGCACCCCGCGCCCCGACAAAGACAAAAAGCCTTCCATACTGGAAGTGTGATCTGCTAAAGGGCTGGCAAAAACATGTAAGGCTTTGGCTAAGGCATGACTAGAGCGACTTTCTAGCGCAGAAACCACTACCCACAGACGTGATTCATCGACCTGATCTGTCCAACGCTGATGCGCCACCACCGACATTTCACCCTTCGTTAGGGTTCCTGTTTTATCAAACAGCACATGGGTGGTATTCGATAATTGCTCCAATACCGCGCCATTTTTAACCAACACCCCCCAACGCGCCGCCACACCCGAAGCCACGGCAATCGCCATGGGTGTCGCCAAACCAAAGGCGCAAGGGCAAGTGACAATCAGCACCGCTGTGGCCGCCATAATAGCGGTATCTAAATTTAGCGTTAACCACCAATAAATCAATGAGAAGGTTGCCAAGGATAAAGTGACCGCCACAAACCAAGGAATAACGCGATCCGCGGTGCGTGCAATCGGCGCTTTACTCGCTTGCGCATCTTCCACTAAACGAATGATTTTTCCTAAAGCCGACTCAGCGAGAACTTGACGCACTTCGATTAACAGAGCACCATCTTGATTATGCGTTCCCGCCGACACCTTATCGCCCAAACGCTTGTGAACAGGCACTGACTCGCCCGTCAACATCGACTCATCGCAATGTCCTTCACCCTCGACAATCACGCCATCCACGGGCACACGATCACCGGGATGCACCCAGACTAAATCTCCCGCTTTCAATAAACGAACTGCGGTGAAGCGCTCAGAACCATCGGCCATGCGCTGACGTGCAATTTTAGGTTGTAATGACATGAGTCGGTGGGTTGCATCGACCGCCTTGCTCTTAGAAATGGACTCTAAATAACGCCCCAGCAACAAGAAAAACATGAAATCAACAAGGGTATCAAAATAAACCGAACCACCCGATTCTGGTACAAAGGTCACATAGAGCGAATAAAAATAAGTGGTTAAGATACCCAAACTAATGGAGATATCCATACCAAGCCGACGACCACGAAGCGCTTGCCAAGCACCGATAAAGAAAGGCTGTCCAGAATAGAGCAAAGTCGGTGTGGCAATCCCCAAAGCCACCCAATGAAAAAACGCCTGATATTCCGAATCATCTGCGCCAAAATAGAGTGAAATGGAAATCCACATGATGTTCATCATGGCAAAAGAAGCAAAAGCAAACCGATAGAGTAAGCCTTTATTGTATTTTTCTAGGGCTTGCTGACTGAGCTGAGGATCATAAGGTTGACTGGCGTAGCCCAATTCACCCAATATTTGTAAAATACGCGACAACTGAATGAGGTTATTGTTCCACTTTAAACGAATTCGACGCGTGGTGAAGTTAACATAAGCGCTGACAATACCCGACTCTTTCGCCAAACGATGCTCAATCAACCAAACACAAGCGGCACAGTGAATACCTTCCGCTATCAGCTCAATATCACGCACTGGTTTCGTAATATCGACAA
Organism: uncultured Francisella sp.; assembly: GCA_964416645.1. Classification (GTDB taxonomy): domain Bacteria; phylum Pseudomonadota; class Gammaproteobacteria; order Thiomicrospirales; family Thiomicrospiraceae. Next base: position 16,360 of record CAYQEZ010000019.1, read on the forward strand.
ATTGACCCTGAACCTCGTCATGGTCAAACATCGCCAAGTCTTTGGGGATTACTGGAACTGGCTGACGCGCCTCATCTTTTTCGGCTTTATCATAAAAGCTACTTAAGCCGGCCTCATAAATCGCTTCACAAGCACCAGCACAACCGTGACAACAGAAGTCTCTCGACTCACCAGACACGGCTCGACTGACTAATCCCGTCTCTGCAATCGGCTGACCGCAATGGTAACAGGGCTGACTCACGGAAAACTCGTTTATGGTACTGGATCGGCGACCATTAGTTCGCCAGAAATACTACTTTTCTCATTGCCGCGCTTTACTTCGGCTATCCATACCCACTTTCCCTTTTTAGGCATACTCAATTCAGTTTGATAACGTCCCGCAACCTCCGTTGACTGCAATTTCAATACAAAATCTTCTTTTAAATCTGAAGGGCGATAAGCATACAGCTCGACGCTATCGGCAACAATGGCTTGTCCTTCTTTATTTAACGCGGTCAATTGCAGGGTTGTTTTGGTTTTCTCTTTCAGCTCTGGCCACTCAATGCTAACTTGCCAACCTAACAAGGCTTCTGCATTACGCTCAGCCATAATTGCTTCATAGTTAGCACCCCGTTTATATGGACTACTGTTAACCAAACCAGGATTTGTCACAATCGCCATACTCACCATAAAGAAATTAACGATCAAAACAATAACTAAAATAGCCAACCAAAACAAAATAAACGGATTTTTCCAAGGCTTATGCCAAGTTTTAGTTGCATTTTCAATGGGTGTTGCATCAGTCATTACGCACTTTCCTTTTAACCACGACATAAAAGAAACCCAGTCTTTTTTCAGGCTGGGTATCAATTCGCTTCATCCTAGTAATCATTGTTACTTAGGACCGATAAACATACTATCATACTTTTGACGAATTGCGGGATTATTTACATCAATTGCCTCAATGATAATAGGCGTATTTGCTCCTGATAAAACTTTCTTATCCGCTTTAACCAATAAGGTTGTTGCACCTACACTACCTGGATTTACGGCAATTGGCACATCATTGCCTTCCACTCTAAGCCCCTCCAAACCTGAAGCTGATAGTCTAACCATCATCACCTTATCCGTTTTATTCACCACCTTAATGGTAAGTTTGTTCTGAATCGAACCATCCGATAGCATAACAAACAAAGGCGAACGCTCATGCAAAACATTTAACTTCATCGGTGCCATGGTTGCCAAGCCGTAAATTAGCACACTGGCTGCTAAGGCCATAATACCCGTGTAAACCAGAACGCGAGGACGCTTATACAATGGTGGCAAAGACTTACCTTCAAACTCTTCTAGGGAAGCATAACGAATAAGCCCCAGCGGCTTATCCAGTTTCTTCATCACCGAGTTACAAGCATCAATACACAAGCCACAGGTAATACAACCAATCTGTTGACCCTTACGAATATCAACCCCTGTTGGACAAACAGCGACACACAGATTACAGTCAATACAATCGCCCAACTTTGGCTCTTCTTCACCAGGACGCGCACGCTTCATACGACCACGTGGTTCGCCACGATCAAGATCATAAGTTGGCACAATGGTTTGCTTATCAAGCATGGCGCCCTGAATACGCGCGTAAGGACAGAAAAGTGTGCAAGTTTGCTCACGCAATTTAGAAGCAAACAGGAAGGTCGTGATGGTCAATCCCGCTATCGCTAACCAAGCGAAACCGCCCACATTACCTGTAAATAAATCTTGCCACAAAGCCAAAGCATCGGTGAAATAAGCAACAAACGTGAAACCCGTCAAAAATGACAAGGCTAAGAAAACAGCATTGGTTGTCCCTTTTAAGCGAAGCTTCTCACCTGTCCATGGTGACTGATCTAATGCCATTCGCTTATTAGGCCCACCCTGAATTTTTTCTTCAATCCACGTGAACACATCCATCCACACAGTTTGAAAGCAAAAATAACCACACCAAACACGGCCTGCCAAAGCGGACGCTGCAGCTAACGCCATTGCCGCAAATAGTAAAATCGAAGCCAACATCCAAATATCTTGAGGCAGGATGGTAATACCAAAAATGTGAAATTGACGATTAGGCAAGTCAAATAGCAATGCCTGACGACCATCCCAACGCGCATAAGGAAGCAAGAAAAAGCTTAGCCACAGAAAAGCGCTTACATTTTTAATCTGACGAAAAAAGCCACCAATGCGTTTTGCATGGACCGTTTTCATATCCGTCGAAACGGCTAACATTTCAACGCCAATTTCATCTAAGGTTTTAGAAGCACCCTTAACCACATTTTGAATACGAGCCACATCTTCAGCAGGGGTCATATTATTTTTTTCTGACATTGAATAACCTAAATTTATAATGTAAGCTACTAAAAACAACAACGGCTCAGTAACCCGAGCCGTCTAAGTCGATGTCAATGATTATTGACTTTCCCTATCACCACCTTCCATGGATCTAATGGTTTTAGCTCCCCATGCAATTAAAACCACTAGGGTAAGCGCAATCGTACCCAAAGATACCCAAAGTACAAAGTCGTTGTTCAAACCACCAAACATAGCATTTACTCCACATTAACTTTTTTCTAGAGCAGGTACTTTTGATTCCTGCTCCGTGATGCGGTGGCAAGATTACTTGCCGCCACCTAAGCTGTGCACGTAGATCGACAAACGCTTCACTTCTTTGTCACCTAAACGATCAACAAATGCTGGCATAACAGCATGGCGAGTTTCTTTCTCGCCAATGGCGTTAACACCTTTAGCAATAGTTTTAAGCACTTCCGCTCGTTCACCAGAGAAACGCCATACTTTATCATTCAAACGAGCAGCACCCAAGGCCGTCATACCAGATCCGTCTGGCATGTGACAACCAGCGCAACCAATGCTGTTATAAACTTCACGACCTGCAGCGAAGACTTCATCTTCTGCTTTACCTTCCGACATAGCGATGACAAAATCTGTCACTTGACCGATTTGTTCTGGCGATAACATAGCACCATAAGCTGGCATGTTACCGACACGACCTGAAACCAAAGACTGATAAATGGTATTCACATCACCACCCCACAACCAATCATCATCGGCCAAAATCGGATAGTTCACGTTACCAGCTCCACCAGCACCATGACAAGCAGCACAGTAGTCACCAAACAATGCTTTAGAGGTAGCCACTGCGTAGTCAACCAAACCTTTATCCGCTAAAATAGCATCAACGCTTTTTTCAGTGAGCGCCTGTTCTTGCGCAGCAAACTTCTCGGCACGCCACTTATTCAGCTTTTCGAAGTCCTCATGATACTCTTTCATCTGCGTCCAACCAGCCAAACCTTTGGTATTACCCGTTGGTGTCGGAATTGCTGGGTAGTAAAGTGCATAAAATACAACCATTACAAATCCAGCATAGAAAGCCAGCATCCACCATAAGGGAGGCGGATAATCTAATTCTCGTAAATCTTCATCCCAAATATGGCCAGTATTACCTTCATTTGGCCATGGGTTTTCATTTGCCATCACAGGTCTCCTCAAATCTTAATTTATTCGTCATCACGCAAGGGCGTCATGCGTTGCTCTTCCAACACTTTTGCATTCTTCGGACGCAACGCATTAAAAAAAGTTACCGCCAGCGCAACAAAAATCACTATCGTCAAAATCATGCCACCCCAATCGTAAGCAGTCATTGCTGCCCAATCAGTATGGAAATAGCTTTCGATCTTACTCACGATAAACCTTGTTGTCGTCTAGTTTGACCATCGTCCCCAATACTTGCATGTAAGCGATGATCGCATCCATCTCGGTATAACCTTTGATATGATCATTAGCGTTATCAATATCTTCTTGCGTGTATGGCACACCCATCAGACGCATAGCTTCCAAACGTGCCTTCATATCACGCTTAGTATTAAAGAAGTCATTTTCGATTGAGTTCTCAGCTAACCATGGATACGCTGGCATCACCGACTCAGGCACCAACGCCTGAGGTCGCATTAAATGCATATAATGCCACTCATTCGAGAACTTACCACCGACACGAGCCAAATCTGGACCAGTACGTTTAGAACCCCATTGGAATGGATGGTCATAAACGGATTCGGTACCCAGTGAATAATGACCATAACGCTCACGCTCATCACGGAACGGACGAATCATTTGACTATGGCAATACATACAATGCTCGCGCATGTAAATATCTTTACCCGCCAATTCTAGTGGCGTGAAAGGACGAACACCATCGCCAGCCTTCCAATCTGAAGCCCAGTTACCTGCTTCATCTTTGTAGAATAAACGCTTATCACCACGATCCCACAATAATTCTGGACTTTTCAAATTACCCGACTCATCTTTAGCGGTATGCTCATAAGTGTTATCGAGGTAAAACAAAGGAACAATTTCTACAATACTTGCAACCGATACAGCTAAAGCGGTACCGAACATTAACGCAAAAACGTTTTGTTCCATCCATTCTTGCAAATTTTTTGGCTTTTGAGCTGCCATTTCATGAACTCCTCAGTATGTGCGTAGCCCTGCTTAACGACAAGAGCTACGCGCAATGTTATATCAAGCGTGAGCTAATTGTGTTTGACGTGCATTTGCCATGCGAATCGTCATGATCATGTTGTACAGCATCACAGCTGCACCAGCAGTAAATAAGATACCGCCAATTGCACGCATGACATAGTAAGGATGCATAGCCGCTACCGATTCAGCAAAGGTATAAGCCAAAGTACCGTAGTCGTCATAAGCACGCCACATCAAACCCTGCATGATACCTGATACCCACATAGCCACGATGTAGAATACTGTACCAATAGTCGCCAACCAGAAATGGAAGTTAATTAATGACATAGAGTACATTTCTGTTTTCCACAACTTCATCGTCATGTGGTAAACGGCACCAATAGAGACCATTGCCACCCAACCTAAGGCACCAGAGTGTACGTGACCGATTGTCCAGTCAGTGTAGTGCGACAAAGCGTTGACCGATTTAGCTGACATTACTGGACCCTCAAAGGTCGACATTGCGTAGAAAGCTAGAGACATGATCAAGAAACGCAAGATATAGTCAGTGCGCAAACGATCCCACGCACCTGATAGCGTTAACATACCGTTCAACGCACCACCCCATGACGGAATGATCATCGCTAGAGAGATAACCGCACCCAAAGAACCTACCCAATCAGGCAAGGCTGTGTATTGTAAGTGGTGAGCACCTAACCATACATAACCAAACATCAACGCCCAGAAGTGAATGACCGACAAACGATACGAGTAAATAGGACGCTGCGCTTGCTTAGGTACGAAATAGTACATGATACCTAGGAAGCCAGCAGTTAAGAAGAAACCTACCGCATTGTGACCCCACCACCATTGAATCATGGCATCTTGTACACCACTAAATAGTGAGTAAGAACGGAATAAGCTCACTGGAACTGAAAGCGCGTTAAGCACCCACAAATAGGTAACCATAATGAGCAGACCGAAGAAAAACCAGTTAGCCACGTAAATATGAGGCACTTTCTGCTTATCGCGTTCAGCAATGGTCATAGTAAAGTTAAACGTGAATAAAATCCAAACCAACGCAACTGCGATGTCTAGTGGCCACTCTAATTCATGGTACTCTTTTGCTTGAGACATACCCAAAGCAAGCGTGATAACTGCCAACAACAGACCCGCCTGAAAAGCAAAGAACTGAATCCACGCCAACTTATTGCTATAGAGCGGACGACCATTTGTACGCTGAACAATATAGAAGGCAGTTGCCATCAACACGTTACCACCAAACGCATAAATAACTGCATTGGTATGAATAACACGCAAACGACCAAAGGTAATCTCTGCCGTGTCAAAGTTTAAAAAAGGCCACGCCAATTCTGACGCTGCGTAAGTACCAACAAAGGCACCAATTACTAGAAACACAATAGCTGCTAAGGTAAAAGCCTTAACGACGCCATCGTTATATTGCGGTTTAACCACCGTGTCCATATACGATTTCCTCTCTAATTGAACACACAACCTAACATACTGCTTCATGGGATGAATACCTAACGGCGCACACCCCACTTCACAAGCTTATACTCTTCTGATAACTAGTATATAGCTAACAGAACGTTTATATTGACGTTTATGGGAGCCAAAAGAATTAAAACTTAACCACAATCAAGTTTTTGAAGCCTGATAGCAGAATGGTTTTTTACTTTAGTGCTAACCATTTTAACCAGATGTTCCCCCCTCACCAACTCAAAAATACTTATCTTCATCATTAATTTTTATTATGAGCATAAAAATTTACTTATCTTCTTTGATTGTAATAATATTTGTATGCAAACACGCGTAGAGCCTTAAAAATGTTAAAATAACTTAATTTTGATAGCTAATAAAAAAGGTCGAGTGATGCGCAACGCTCAAATTGAACGAAAAACCTTAGAAACCCAAATTAAAATTGACATCGACTTAGATGGCACAGGTATGGCTCGGCTAACAACTGGAGTTCCTTTTTTAGAACACATGATCGATCAAATTGCTCGTCATGGCATGATCGACATCCATATCGAAGCCATTGGTGACAATCATATTGACGACCACCATACTGTGGAAGACATTGGTATTAGCCTTGGTGCTGCTTTGGCTAAAGCCGTTGGTGATAAAAAAGGCATTGCTCGTTATGGTCATGCTTATGTGCCCTTAGACGAAGCGCTGTCGCGCGTGGTCCTTGACTTATCAGGACGTGCAGGATTGCAATTCCATTGCGCTTTTACTGCCGAACGCATTGGCAACTTTGATACTCAACTGGTACAAGAGTTTTTCCAAGGTTTCGTTAATCATGCCCATGCAACACTGCATATTGATAATGTACGTGGCATCAATGCGCATCACCAAGCAGAAACCATTTTCAAAGCCTTCGGGCGCGCTTTACGCATGGCGTTAACCGCCGACGAACGCATGGCAGGTATCTTACCCTCAACCAAAGGCGCGCTTTAAATCATGTCATTACGTGAAATCGTCGTTGTGGACTATGGCATGGGCAACCTACGCTCAGTTAAACAAGCCTTATTGCATGTTGCCCCCGCGAATACACGCATCAGCGTCAGTGAAAATCCAACCCAAATTGCCAATGCCGATGCGGTGGTATTTCCAGGGCAAGGTGCGGCTAAAGCCTGCATGAAAGCACTGAATGGGGTAGAAGGCTTGCGCGAGTCGGTATTGGAATCGGCTCAGCAAAAACCTTTTTTAGGTATTTGTATGGGTATGCAAGTGCTGATGTCGCATTCAGCTGAAAATGGCGGCGTTGATTGCCTAGATGTATTTAAAGGCGATGTTTTGGCTTTTGCCGACCAGCCCAACTGGAATCCCGCGCATAAAATCCCGCAAATGGGCTGGAATCAAGTAGCGCAACGTCAGACACATCCTTTATGGCAAAACATAAAAGACCAGAGTCGCTTTTACTTTGTACACAGTTACTTTGTTCAACCTAGCGACAACCGCATAACGGCTGGCATAACCGAGTTCGGTCTGAAGTACACCTCGGCCATTGCCCAAGGCAAACTGTTTGCCATCCAAGCCCACCCAGAAAAAAGTGCCGACGCAGGCCTACAACTCTTGCGCAATTTCTGCGCATGGAACGGAGAATAAAACATGCTACTTATTCCTGCTATTGACTTAAAAGATGGCCAATGTGTTCGTTTAAAACAAGGTCGCATGGAAGATGCCGATGTGTTTTCGAGCAATGTGTTAGACACAGCAACACGCTGGGTCAACGCGGGCTGTCGCCGTTTGCACATGGTCGATCTGAACGGCGCTTTTGCGGGCGAGCCAGTCAATGCCAAAGCGGTGTTAGAAGTCACCAAAGCCTTCCCTAACTTGCCTGTACAAATTGGTGGTGGTATCCGTGATTTTGATACCATTCAACGCTACCTAGATGCAGGTGTGAGCTATGTCATTATCGGTACCAAAGCAGCGAAAGAACCTGAATTTGTTGCTGCTGCTTGTGCCAAGTTCCCTGGCAAAATCATTGTGGGACTCGATGCACAAGACGGCATGATCGCCATTAATGGTTGGGCAGAAATCACCGACCACCATGTCATTGATTTAGCCAAACGCTTTGAAAACGATGGCGTAAATGAAATTATTTACACCGACATAGGTCGTGATGGCATGATGCAAGGGGTGAATGTCGAAGCAACTAAAGCCTTGGCAGAAGCGGTGAACATTCCCATCATTGCCAGCGGTGGCATCACCAACCTAGATGATATTCGTGGTCTGTGTGCCGTTGCCAGTAGCGGTATTTCGGGGGCGATTACTGGACGAGCGATTTATGAAGGCAGTTTAGACTTTGCTGAAGGTCAGCGTTTGGCAGATCAGCTGATGGGACGCAACTAATGGCACTGGCAAAACGTATTATTCCCTGTTTGGATGTTGATAACGGACGTGTCGTTAAGGGTGTCAACTTTGTCGGTATTCGAGATGCGGGCGATCCGGTTGAAGTCGCACGTCGTTATAACCAGCAAGGCGCTGACGAAATCACTTTTTTAGACATTACCGCCACCAGCGATGATCGCGAAACCCTCGTACATGTGGTCGAACAAGTCGCTAGTGAAGTGTTTATTCCATTAACCGTTGGTGGTGGTATCCGCACGCTTGACGACATCCGCAAAATGCTCAATGCAGGAGCGGATAAGGTATCGATTAACAGTGCCGCGGTTTTCCGTCCTGAATTTGTGCAAGAAGCCAGCGATCACTTTGGTTCACAGTGTATTGTCGTTGCTATTGATGCCAAACGCGTCGATGACCACTGGGAAATCTTTACCCACGGTGGTCGTAAAGCGACAGGAATTGATGTCGTTGAGTGGGCGAAAAAGATGCAAGCCTTCGGTGCGGGTGAAATTTTACTCACCAGCATGGATGGTGATGGCACCAAAAAAGGCTATGACTTAGCGTTGACTCGCGCGGTGAGCGATGCCGTATCCATTCCTATCATTGCCTCGGGTGGTGTGGGCAACTTGCAAGACTTAGCGGACGGTATTACCCAAGGTGGTGCTGAAGCCGTATTAGCAGCCAGTATTTTTCACTTTGGTGAGTACACACTAGAGCAAGCTAAGTTACATTTACAGGAACAAGGGATTGAGGTTAGGGATTGAGGTTAGGCTTTGAGTAAAAAAGATCGACTGTTACAGGAGATTGGCACACTTAGAGAGACAAGAAAAGATTGGTTTATGGTGTTGTAGACTTTAGTATCAGCTATTGCTGTACTAGGTTATGCCGTTTTATCTGGAGATAAGCCAATTTATAATTGATGTTAGGTGCTATTGGTTTCATGGCGTTTTTTTTGCGATTGCTGTTTATTATAGAAGCATTGAATATCGACTCTCTAGTAAACTCTCCGAACTTGAAAAGGTAGGTGAACAATGACAGAAATCTTAGCATTGCTACTGGTTGCAGCAACAATGGCTGTATTGGTTTATCTTGCCCGAAATGATGCCAGACAAGATTAACCCAATAATAAAACTTTAACCCACCACCTTAGCAAACAAGTCGTAAGTATCAGCATCGACAATATCAACTTCCACAAACTCACCAACGGGCAAGTGTGCGCCATTTTTGATAATGACCGTACCATCAATTTCGGGCGCATCGGCGGCTGAACGGGCAATCGCACCCTGCTCACCAATGGTGTCAACCAATACCCTCATACGCGAACCCACTTTGGCTTTCATCTTCTCTTCCGAGATGTCCATTTGCAGCGCCATCAACTCTTCCCAACGCTCTTGCTTAACCTCGTCAGGTACAGGCGGCGCTAGGTCATTGGCAACCGCACCATCCACAGGTGAGTAAGGGAAACAACCAACGCGATCCAACTCGGCTTTATCCAAGAAATCCATCAGCAACTCAAAATCTTCATCGGTTTCACCAGGGAAGCCAACAATAAAGGTACTGCGAATGGTCAAATCAGGACAAATATCGCGCCATTTTTTAATGCGATCTAGTAAGCGATTAACATCACCAGGGCGTTTCATCATTTTTAAAATGCGTGGGCTGGCGTGCTGAAAGGGAATATCCAAATAAGGCAGAATTTTGCCTTGTGCCATCAGCGGAATAATATCATCGACATTCGGATAAGGATAAACATAATGCATACGCACCCAAATGCCCAGATCACCCAAGGCGCTAGCCATGTCATACATATTGGTTTTGAGCGGACGACCCTCCCAAAAGTCCAATTTATATTTGGTATCAACACCATAGGCACTGGTATCTTGTGACACGACGAGTAATTCTTTCACGCCCGCATTTGCTAAGTTTTTCGCTTCCGTCATCACATCACCAATCGGGCGAGAGACTAAATCGCCACGCATACTGGGAATGATGCAGAAGGTACAACGGTGGTTACAGCCTTCAGAAATTTTTAAGTAGGCGTAATGCTTGGGCGTGAGTTTAACACCTGTATTGGGTAGCAAGTCAAAGAAAGGATCATGAGGTTTAGGCACGTGGGCATGCACATGATTCATCACCTGCTCGTAAGCCGCCGCACCAGAAATGGCCAATACTTGCGGATGCTCCGCCATAATCACTTCAGGACGCGCACCTAAACAGCCAGTAACAATCACTTTACCGTTTTCGTTTAAGGCTTCACCAATGGTATCTAAGGATTCAGCTACCGCTGAATCAATAAAACCACAGGTATTAACCACAACCAAATCGGAACCCGTATAATCTGGAGAAATTTCATAACCTTCACTACGCAACTGGGTCAAAATACGTTCAGAATCCACCAAGGCTTTAGGACAACCGAGACTAACAAAACCAATTTTAGGGGCGGGCGTACTTGATTTAGACATCCAATTTTTCCTTAACATCGGCCAGCGCCGTAAACGAATGAGTGTGAAGTAAATCGTTCGCCTGCGCTATTTTAGCAACGAACGGACGAGTAAAGTGAGTAATTGGCTTTGCCAACGCCACAGAATGAGATAACTCGAATAACCAATAAAGCTGCTCACTGGCAACCAAACTGCCCGACTGCTCAACGGTTAGCATGTGCCGTGGCACTTGAGTCACACTAGTCACCGCATACAAATAAGGCGCGCTACGCTCTGAAACACCCGCTTGCGTAATACCAATGGCAACATAAGCAATGGCTTGGATTTGTGCTTCACGGTAATCAATCAAACTACTAGCAGGTATGTGATACCAACCCGCCGATCCTTGCTCAAAACGTCGATTATAGTCACTATCTCGCTGCGCCTTCGGTGCAGCCGAAGCCAGCAACACCAGCTCTACAGGTTTTGCCTCCATCACACGAGGTTTATGAATCGCTTGCTTTTTGGCTTGTTGTTTTAACCAATGCTGACAATAACAGGGGTTCGGCGCTGCTTCAACTACCGACTGGGCAGAAACACGCAATGCCTTCAACCATTTCAAATGGGATGTTTTTTGCGCCAGCGAAGTCATGATGAACGCTTGTGACTTTTTTGCTTTAACACAATCCAAGTTCCTGCAATAGCAGTAATAATGGTAATTGCCCAAACAACCATGTCGAGATAATTCATTTTTGTACCACTCCGAGCACCAAATAACCAATGTAAGTTAAGTATACAAAGAAGAACCCATAAAACACCAGAGCCAGCCAATGGCTATCCTGCATTGCTTGATAACCAAAGTAACCGAACTGACCAACTGCTACAATTTTCATAACATCTGCCTATTTTCATAACATCTGCCAAAAACTTAGCTTGCTCTGAATTCACGACTGATTACGCCTCACCCGCATAAGCATTCCACTCTGCCAGCGTTCGATCTAGGGCATTGACATCATAGTCGCCCGTTAGGTAAGCGGCGCCAATGGTTTTTAACAACACCAAGCGAATATGTCCTGCATTGGCTTTTTTATCCACCGACATCATATCGAGAAATTGCGCTGCCTTAATTTGGGGTGGCGGATACAAGGGCAAACGCGCGCGACTGACTAAATCAGCCATACGATCTAAATCCACATCATTAATATTACCAATGAGCTTGCTCATGTAGCCCGCCATCATCATGCCTGCACCGACCGCTTCGCCATGCAACCATTCACCATAGCCCATACCCGTTTCAATCGCATGACCAAAGGTATGACCCAGATTTAACAAAGCACGCACATCGGCTTCTTTTTCGTCAGCGGCAACAATATCCGCCTTATCTTGACAAGAGCGCGCAATGGCATAGGCTAAAGCCGATGGCTCACGCGCCAGCAAGGCTTCCATATTCGCTTCTAACCAGCCAAACAAAGTAGCGTCGCACAATAAACCATATTTAATGATTTCCGCCACGCCAGCCGACAACTCTCTGTCTGGCAGAGTATTGAGCGTGAGCGTATCAATCAACACCACTTTCGGTTGATGGAAAGCACCAATCATGTTTTTACCCAATTCATGATTCACACCTGTCTTACCACCAACTGAAGAATCGACTTGTGACAACAAAGTGGTCGGAATTTGAATGAAATCAACACCACGCTGATAAATCGCCGCCGCAAAGCCAACCATATCGCCAATGACACCACCGCCAAGCGCGACCAACATACACTTACGGTCAAAGCGATTTTCCAGCAAGGCGGTGAAAATTTTGTTCAACTCGACTAGGTGTTTGTACTCTTCGCCATCGTCTAACACACAGGTCGCCACCGTTTTTCCTGTACTCGCAAACAAAGCCTTGGCTTGCTCCATGTACAAAGGCGCAACGGTAGTATTCGACACAATCATCACCTGTTTTGCTGGCACATGCGGCAAGACCAAGTCAGGGCGAGATAACAAGCCTTCACCAATATGAATGGGATAAGAGCGAGCGCCTAGCTCAACTTTCAAGGTTTGCATCGACGATGACATTAGACTCTCACTCCTTTTGCTTCTGGCCAGCCACGCTGTGCTAAGGCCGTCAAAATTTCTTGTACCACACGATTAATGGATTTACGCTCGGTATGCAACACAATATCCGCCACTTCACGATAGAAAGGCTCTCGCACTTTCATCAGTTCCGACAAGACCTTTTCAGGGTCGGCATTTTGCAATAATGGACGCGCGGTATCGTGACGCGTACGTTCGACCAACTGCTTAACCGATGAGGACAAATAAACCACCGTACCGTAAGCTTTCAATTCCACCCGATTTTCGGGCAAAATCACCGCACCGCCGCCCGTAGCCAGCACTTTACGACTACCGTGCTCGACCAAATCAGCAATCACTTGCGCTTCACGCTGACGAAACCCTGCCTCACCTTCGACATCAAAAATGGTGCTAATGCTCACTTTCAAACGTGCTTCAATTTCATGATCGGTGTCCATAAAAGGCAAGTCAAGCACTTGTGCCAAACGCTTACCCACCGAAGACTTTCCAGCGCCCATCGGGCCAACTAAAATAATGTTACGTTTCTTATTCATGTATAATATTGTATCCTATTCTCTTTTATCTCGCTTGATAACTCGCATAAAAGGAACATAAACATGCGTGGTCAGTTATACGTCATTTCAGCGCCTTCGGGGGCAGGCAAAACATCCTTAGTGGCTGCACTATTGCGCCAAGAATCCAAGGTGAGGGTCAGTGTTTCGCATACCACACGCCCACCTCGTCCAGGCGAGCAAGATGGCGTCAATTATCATTTTGTTGACAAAGCCGAATTTGAACAACGCATTAGCGCAGGCGACTTTTTAGAACACGCCCAAGTGTTTGATAACTACTACGGCACTTCGCAACAAGCGGTGGAAGCCCAGCTGAATGCGGGTTTAGACGTGATTTTAGAAATCGACTGGCAAGGTGCGCAACAAATTCGTCGTTTGCGCCCCGATGTGATTAGTATTTTCATTGTACCGCCGAGCATTAAAGAGTTACGCATTCGTTTAACAGGGCGCGGTCAAGACAGCGAAGCGGTGATTAACCGTCGCATGAGTGATGCGGTGAATGAAATGCGCCACTATAACGAGTTCGACTACCTAGTAATCAATGATACCTTCGATGCTGCCTTAGCAGAGTTAACAACAATTTTTTGTGCCCAACGCCTGCGTTTACATCGACAAGCTGCCATCAATCAGCAACTATTAGCCGAATTAACACGATAGATTTACTTTTTAATCAGTGATAGCCTATAATGATCGGTCAACTTATTGGAGATGTGTCGCATGGCTCGCGTAACTGTAGAAGACTGCTTAGATCAAGTGGAAAATCGTTTTGAATTGGTATTGGTTGGCGCTAAGCGTGCTCGCCAGTTAGTTCGTGGTGGCTCGGCAACTGTTGAGTGGGAAAATGACAAACCAACCGTTGTAGCCCTACGTGAATTGGCAGCGCACAAAGTTAAGCCAGAAGTCATTATGAGCGACGAAGAAACGCCTCCTTACTTCTACTAAGACTGCCTATGAAAGCCGGTCCCGACTTGTTATGTGGTGCTTCGCCACTACCAACCGACACTGACGGGCTGGCCGACCCGAACTGTTTAGCGCAGCTCCTTGTTAAAGCCAATTATCTTTCTGCCGAACAGCAATCTCAGCTGAGACGCGCTTTTTGGTTCGGTGCTAAAGCACATGAAGGGCAAACACGCAAAAGCGGTGAGCCCTACATTACCCACCCACTTGCGGTGTCAGGCATCTTAGCCGATATTCATTTAGACGTAGATACACTAACTGCCGCTCTTTTACATGACGTTGTTGAAGATACGCCTTTTAGCAGTAAAGACATTCGGGCTTCTTTTGGCGAAGACGTTGCCATTTTAGTCGAAGGTGTTACCAAGCTAGGTAAACTGGAGTTTTCCAACCCTCAAGAAGCGCAAGCCGAAAACTTCCGTAAAATGATTATGGCCATGGCGCGCGATCTGCGCGTTATACTCATTAAACTAGCCGACCGCTTACACAATATGCGCACCCTTGGCAGCATGCGCCCCGATAAGCGTCGCCGTATTGCACGAGAAACCATCGATATTTATGCGCCGATTGCCGCTCGTTTAGGAATTAATGCTTGGCGCATGGAGTTAGAAGACCTGTGCTTCGTTGCCAAGTATCCTTGGCGTGCTAAAACACTGTCTGAAGGTGTTAAACGTGCACGCGGCAATCGCAAAGAACTGGTCGAACAAATTACCAACAGCATCTTGCATCGACTTGAGCAGGAAAACATTGCTTGCAAAGTATCTGGACGAGAAAAACACCTGTTTAGTCTATTCAAAAAAATGCGGCAAAAACATCTGCGTTTTAATGAGGTGATGGACATTTATGCTTTCCGTATTGTGGTGGAAAATGCTGATGCTTGCTATCGAACCCTCGGCATTGTTCATTCTCTTTATAAGCCATTGCCGGGGCGTTTCAAAGACTATATTGCCATTCCTAAAGCCAATGGTTACCAATCCTTACATACCGTTCTTTTTGCCACTCAAGGCGTGCATATTGAAGTGCAAATTCGCTCTAAAGAAATGCACGTGGTGGCGGAGCATGGTGTGGCGGCTCACTGGTCTTACAAGCTCAACGGTTCTTCTAAAGTAGCTGCAGCCGATCAACGTGCGCAAGAATGGGTCAAACACCTGCTCGAAATGCAACAAAGCGCGGGCAACTCGCTCGACTTTTTAGAAAACGTCAAAATCGACCTTTTCCCCGACAATATTTATGTTTTCACCCCTGAAGGCGATATCCGCACCCTGCCGCGTGGCGCGACCGTCATCGACTTTGCTTATGCGGTACATACCAGCTTGGGACATCATTGTATTGGTGCGCGTGTTGATCGCGTACCCGTACCCCTTAAAACCCAACTACACAATGGTCAAACCATCGAAATCATTCGTGGTAGCGCGCCTGCACCCAACCCAAATTGGTTGGACTTTGTCACCACAGCCAAAGCCCGTAGCCAAATTCGTCATTACCTGAAAGGGCAACACAGTGAACACGCGGTGGCTTTGGGCGAACGCTTATTACGCAAGGCCTTGCATGTACTGAATATTACCGAAGCTCCCGTAACACCAGACCAACAGCAACACATTCTGGCAGAATTGAAAGTGAAAGACTGGAATGAACTGCTGATGGCGATTGGGCTAGGTAACCGTCTGCCGGCTTTAGTAGCCAAACAAATTGCCGATGGGCTAACCGAAACCGATGCCACACCGACACAACCCATGCCACTCACCATTTCGGGTACAGAAGGACTGGCAGTGAGTTATGCGCAATGTTGTCACCCTGTTCCTGGCGATTGTATTATGGGCTTTATGAGCAGCGAGCGCGGACTGGTGATTCATCGCACTAACTGTCATAACCTAACCAACTTCCGCAAGCATCCGGAAAAATGGATCGAAGTACAATGGGAAAGCGAACTTGAGAGTGAATTTCAAGCAGCCATTACGGTTGAAACACACAACCGTCGTGGCGTATTGGCAACCATTGCGAATGCCATCGCGGTTGAAGGTTCTAACATTGAAAGCGTCAGTAATGCCGATAAAGACAATCACCACAGTGTCATGCACTTTACCATCTCAGTCGCCAATTTAGAACAGCTAGACCGTGTACTCAAACGCCTACGCAACATGGGTGATGTACTCAGCGCTGAACGGGATGCGAGTTAACGAAGCGATTTAATCAGCTCGATAAATGCTGGATTAGCGAAGGTTAATCCAAAAACCATCAAGCCTATCAGTACTTTCATTAGAATTTGCATTTGTTTTATTTCGCCACGAACTTCACTAATCTCTGCACGTACTTCGCTAATCTCTGCACGTACTTCGCTCGTTTCGGCGCGAACAAACTCTTTGGTGGCAAGCTCACTACGCAGATCATTGTAAAGCTCTGCCCTTAACTGCAGTTTCTTTTCGGTTATCGACTCAACCGCTTTATCATCAATGGCTTGAATTGAAGACTCGATAGCACGAGCAAACACCTCTGTTTTTTGCTTGTCGCCTAATGCTTCTTGCAACAAATCAAAAATATTTCTGGGTAAGGTATAAGTCATGACCAACTCCTAGTTTTTAGCCATTTAATTGTATCACAACACCTTAAAGTCAAAACGAACGAAAGCATGTAAGTTAAGTCATTTTCTATTCGCTTAACAATATCTTGACCAACCCCTCAACCACACGCAAATCTTTGGCAGATAATTTAAGGGCACCTCTAAAAACCTCTTCTCTTAAAAGCTGTTAAAATACCAACAGATTTTTGTGGAAGTTGCCTATGAACTTATTTGACCTTTTTGCCCATGAGCACAGAGCTAAACGAATAGATGAATGAATTTTGCAGGTTCAGTGATTTTAGTAACGTATCGATTTGGAATTGGAAAGCAGATGAGGTCATTCAGCCTGTTTAGGAAATTTTGCATACCACGTTCAACAACTGGGTATGGTGATTTGATTCCATGCGTGACAATGTACATTCTGGCGCAGAAAAGATTCATTCCCTCCATAGACCAACATGGCTCGACGAGGGCTATTGGCAAGTTGCTGCCATTTGTTGATCGCTGAAAACCAATCACTGACAATAGTCTGCCCTGACTTTATTTCAATCGGTTGAATGCCGTCAGCGCATATCATCAGCACATCTACCTCTAACCCAACATGATCACGCCAGAAATAAAGATTGTTGGCTTTGCCATGATTCCACCGATTTTTTAACAGTTCAGTGACAATCAGTGTTTCAAATAAGGCAGGTCTTGCACTGTGCGTATTCATCTGTTCCGCTGTATCAATTCCCAATAAGTAGGCAGCAAGCCCTGTATCATAAAAATACAATTTTGGCGTTTTGGTCAGGCGCTTGCCAAAGTTTTCATGATAAGGCTGCAACATAAAGACAATGTAGCTGGCTTCAAGCACTGAAAGCCATTGTTTTGCTGCCGTCTGTGAAATGCCAGCATCATTGGCTAGACTTGAAATATTAAGCAGTTGACCGGCTCTAGCGGCGCAAAGTTTCAGAAATCGGGTAAATTGTGACAAATCACGCACCTGCAACAATTGTCGTACATCACGTTCAATATACGTCGCTACATAACTGGCATACCAGTCACTTGCCAGTAATTGACGTTGATATAACGCAGGATACAAGCCTGAGGTTAATAGGGTGTCCAATTGCGTTAACGGGTTGTTTGCACTAAGTTCTGATAGTGCTAACGGGAGTAATTGAATCATGCCTGCCCGCCCAGCTAGACTTTGACTGACTGCGACCATTAACCCAAACTGTTGTGATCCCGTCAGAACAATGCGTCCCATTTCAGGATTTAGGTCATTGACGGTCTGCAGATAAGACAATAATTCAGGTGTACGTTGCACTTCATCTAATATGACACCTTGATTAGCAAAGCGTGCTAAAAATCCGCGAGGATCTGATAGCGCAAATTCACGCTCATCAATATCTTCAAGAGAGACATATCGATGCTCTGGGAAGGTGATTCTGGCTAAAGTAGTCTTACCCGACTGACGAGGTCCAATAATCACCAAAATGGGAAAGCCTTTAGCAAGTCTTAATAGCGTGGATTGTGCGTGACGCTGAATCATTTTACAAATTCACTTTTATAAATTGTATTTGTAAATTATGAACAAGCTAAAAGTGTTAGTCAAGTTACAAAGCGGTTTTTATCAAGTATTTATTTCATCAAACTGCGTTGATAGTCGCAATGTCGAGTCTCGACTGATTATAAGCCCTTTTAACGAATAACTCGGGGTTGGTTTTCTGCCACTCCTTGAGTTTCGCGATCG
>CAYQEZ010000020.1:0-31738 GCA_964416645.1 uncultured Francisella sp.
CTAAAGCAGCACCCAGTCGTCAATCCACCCAAGCGCTAGCCTCACCAAAAGCGAGTAATGCCTCTGATGAGTGGAATGAGTTTTAAGACCAAGGTTTATTATTAAGGGGCACCTCTAATAACCCAATGGGTAGGAAGTTTCACCTTGCGGTGCACTAAAGTGTGAAGGAAGGGGTTGCTAAAAATAGCATGTAACACAGTGATAAAACCCCTTCTTTCAGCTAAAAAATAAACTTGGGAAGTCTAAAAACAAGCGAAGCGAGGTTTTTAGAGGTTCTCTAAGCTATAAAGAAAAGCGGCCGACTGGTCGCTTTTCTTGTGTGAGCTGTGTGGCAGAAGTTAGTTAAACTCCTCAGGGTCATACCCTAAGTTCGGGGCTAACCAACGCTCTGCTTCTGCAATGCTCATGCCTTTACGCTGGGCGTAGTCTTCAACTTGGTCGCGACCGATGGCACCGACACCAAAGTAGCGCGATTCGGGGTGAGCGAAATACCAACCCGAAACGGCAGCCGTTGGGTACATGGCGTAGCTTTCGGTGATTTCAAGCCCAATACTTTCATTGGGTTTGAGCAGCTCCCACAAGATGCCTTTTTCGGTATGCTCTGGGTTGGCAGGGTAGCCTGGCGCAGGGCGGATGCCACGATATTTTTCGGCAATTAAGGCATCATTATCGAGGTCTTCATCCTTAGCGTAACCCCAATATTCTTTACGCACGCGCTCGTGCAAGCGTTCAGCAAAGGCTTCGGCTAAACGGTCGGCGAGGGCTTTGAGCATGATGCTGTGATAGTCATCGTGTTCGGCTTCAAAACGAGCAACATGTTCGTCGATACCAAAACCAGCGCAGACGGCGAAGCCGCCCACATAGTCACGAATATGACGCGCGGGTAAATCTAGCTTGCCCGTACAGCAAGGGCAACCCAAGCCATGAGGATTGAGCGGGGCAACAAAGTCGGATAAACACTGGTTGTAACCACCGCGTTTTTTATCCATTTGCTGACGAATGTGATGTAAACGGGTGGTTTCTTCTTTGCGGTTGTCGTCTTTGAACAGAATAATATCATCGCCATTTTCCGCTCGATTGGCAGGCCAGAAGCCAAACACGCCACGCGCGATGAGCCATTTTTCGGATAGGATCTGACGCAGCATCATCTGTGCGTCGATGTAGAGTTTATTGGCTTCAACCCCCACGACTTTATCGGTCAAAATGGCTGGGAAAGTCCCAGCTAATCCCCAAGCATTAAAAAAAGGCAACCAGTCGATGCGTTCAATTAAGTCCTCTAGCGGGTAGTCTTCCAACACCTTCACGCCTAAAAAAGACGGTTTCGGTGGCGTGTAGTTATCCCAATCGAGTTGAATGGCATTGGCTCGCGCTTGAGATAGCGGAATGCGAGCCGCGCCTTCACCGCGCTTTTTGCGCTCGTCACGCACTTGCACGTATTCGGTTTTGATTTGTGCTTTGAAGGCATCTCGCAGTTCTTGCGATAACAACGATTGAGCGACACCTACAGCACGTGAAGCATCTTTAACATAAACCACAGCACCTTCATAGGCTGGGTCAATTTTAACGGCGGTATGGGCGCGACTGGTGGTGGCACCACCAATCAGTAACGGCATGGAGAAGCCCTGACGTTGCATTTCTTTAGCAACGTGTACCATTTCATCGAGACTGGGGGTAATAAGCCCAGATAGGCCAATCATATCTGCGCCCCAGTCTTTGGCGGCTTGCAGAATTTTTTCGCTGGAAACCATCACGCCCAAGTCGAGCACTTCAAAGTTGTTGCATTGCAGCACCACACCAACGATGTTTTTACCAATGTCGTGTACGTCGCCTTTTACCGTTGCCATAACGATTTTACCCTGAGAATTGCCACCACCGTTGCGTTCTTTTTCGGCAAGGAGGGCAGGTTGCAACCAAGCGACGGCTTTTTTCATTACCCGTGCCGATTTCACCACTTGCGGTAGAAACATTTTTCCAGCACCGAACAAGTCACCGACGACGTTCATGCCGTCCATTAACGGACCTTCGATCACATGCAAAGGACTACCGATTTTGGCTAAGGCTTCTTCAGTGTCAGCATCAATAAAGGCATCAATGCCTTTGACTAAGGCGTGTTCTAAGCGTTTTTCAATCGGCAGTTCACGCCACGCTAAGACTTCGGTTTCTACTTCTGCACCTGAATGCGAGAATTCTTGTGCAATGGAGAGTAGGCGTTCCGAGGCCTCTGGGTCTTTGTTCAACACCATGTCATCAATAGCAATGCGCAATTTTTCAGGGATGTCGTCGAACATCACCATCGCGCCCGCATTGACAATGCCCATGTCCATGCCCGCTTGAATCGCATAGTACAAAAAGACACTGTGAATGGCTTCACGCACAGGGTTATTGCCACGGAATGAGAAGGAGACGTTACTCACGCCGCCCGAAATATGACAATGGGGTAAGGTTTGTTTGATGGTGCGGGTGGCTTCAATAAAATCGACGGCATAGTTATTATGTTCTTCGATGCCTGTACCTATGGCAAACACATTGGGGTCGAAAATAATGTCTTCGGGTGGGAAACCATTCGCCACTAATAGATTGTAGGCGCGAGTACAAATTTCGACTTTGCGGGCGTAGGTATCGGCTTGTCCGACTTCATCGAACGCCATGACAACCGTCGCTGCACCGAAATAGCGTAGCACTTTGGCCTGTTCTAAAAACTTGTCTTCGCCTTCTTTCAGGGAAATAGAGTTGACGATGCCCTTACCTTGTAAGCAAGACAGTCCCGCTACAATGGCTTCCCATTTGGATGAATCGACCATCACGGGAACACGAGCAATATCGGGTTCAGCGGCAATCAGGTTGACGAAGGTGGTCATCTCTTTGACCGCATCCAACATGCCTTCGTCCATATTGATGTCGATGATTTGTGCGCCGTTTTCAACTTGTTTTAAGGCGATACTGAGCGCTTCGGTGTAGTTGCCTTCTTTAATCAAGCGACGGAACAAGGCCGACCCAGTGACGTTGGTACGTTCACCGACATTGGCAAAGACAATACGTTCATCGAGCGTTAAGGGTTCTAAGCCAGACAGTCGGGTAAAAATAGGAATATCGGGCATGACGCGAGGCGGATGAGCCGTTACCGCTTGTGCAATAGCGGTAATATGTTCAGGCGTTGAACCACAGCAACCGCCCGCAATGTTTAGCCAGCCATTCGCTGCCCAGTCACCAACTTCTTTTGCCATATCTTCGGGCGATAAATCGTATTCACCAAATTCATTTGGTAAGCCCGCATTGGGATGCACCGATACGCGGCATTCAGCAATGCGCGATAACTCTTCAACATAAGGGCGTAATTCGGCTGGCCCTAAGGCACAGTTTAAGCCAATCGCCACAGGCTTGGCATGACGGACTGAATTGTAAAAGGCTTCTAAGGTTTGACCCGATAGCGTGCGTCCAGAAGCATCGGTAATGGTACCAGAAATCCAAATTGGAATGGCTTCATCACGCTCATCTTGCAGCTCCATAATGGCGTAAATGGCGGCTTTGGCATTTAAGGTGTCGAAAATGGTTTCAATCATTAAAATGTCAGCACCACCTTCGAGCAAGGCAATCGCCGCTTCACGGTAGGCGGCTTTTACCGCCATAAAGGTGGTGGCGCGATAACCTGGGTCATTCACGTCGGGGGAGAGTGATAGCGTTTTACTCGTTGGACCCAGTACGCCTGCGACCCAAGCGGGTTTGCCTGTGTCTGCGGTGAATTGATCGGCCGTTTTACGCGCTAAAGCAGCACCTTCACGATTCAACTCCACCACCAGATGCGCCATATCATAGTCTTCTTGCGCGACACTAGTGCTGTTAAAGGTATTGGTTTCGAGAATTTGCGCACCCGCATCTAAATAGGCACGATGAATCGCACCAATCACATCGGGACGGGTGAGCGTCAGTAGGTCGTTATTGCCTTTCAGGTCAATGGGATGGTCGGTGAAACGCGTGCCACGAAAATCAGCTTCTTGTAGCTGATAACCCTGAATCATCGTACCCATAGCACCATCCAGAATCAGCGCGCGCTCATTCAAGGCTTGGTGAAAAGATTGTCGGCGTGCAGCAGTTGTGTTCATGGCAAGTCGTCGTTATGCAGTGTAAAAGGTCTGTTATTATAACGGATAAGAGCGCCTTATGCGCCTATCCAAATGAATTGGTGAGGGCTATGGCTCAACGATCAAAACAAACAACGCCCCGAAGGGCGCTGTGTTGGAAGTGATTAAGCTTGCACTCAGGCGTAAGTGTCTAAACGACCCGTTTGTAAATATTGCTCGTAAGCCGCATTCGATGAAGTGGTGGCTTGAGCTTGATCTCGCGCCTGCACACGTTGCTGTGTTTGTGTTTCGCGTGCCATATTAGCCGCTTCTTGGGTACGACTCTGACCCGCTGTTGCTAAGGCTTGTGGTGTCGATGTCGCTGCATCGGGCGTGCTCATGACCGCACTTTGCAGTTGTTGCATGCCTAATAGGTTGCTGTTGGTTGCACTATTGATGTTCATGAAACTTTCCTCCCGAAAGGGGTTGATTACATCTTCAGAATAGAACAAAGCACGCTTAATTGCAATGATTTTATTAATGTTTTGTCGGCACACCAAAAAGTGATTGCACATCGGCTAGACTGAACACATAGTGACGGTTGCAGAGTTCATTACTCATAATCAGCTTGCCTTCTTCACTAATGATGCGTTCGCATTCATCTTGTCCAATCGAGCGGATGACTTCAGTAAGTTTGGCGCGTTCGTCGGGACAGTGATAAATCGCAGGGGTAGGCTCATAGCGTTGAATCACTTCTTCATGAAATAAGCGATGCAACAGCGTGTCTAGATCACAGTCGCGCAATTCTTCATCGGTCAGCGTGCTGGCGAGGTGATTGATGCGTTGCCAACCGTCAGCGTCTTTGACATCGGTGTCGGGCATTTTTTCTAATAGCAAGCCTGTAACTTGTTGCTGGTCGACCATCAACCACAGGCTGGTGGGATGTTGCACCGATTGACTGAGGTAGTCGGAAAATACTTGAGTGGTGCTATCACCTTCGATGGGGACAATGCTTTGATAGTTGGTTTGAGTGAGTTCGTTGTAAAGCGTGAGAGCGAGGTCGCCGTCAGCAAAAGCCTCTTGTAGCGATGCGAGTTGCTGAAGTTCTGGCGCTTCAATCATACCGCGCAGCTTTAAGTCTTCACGGTCGATTTGGCATTGCACCACCAGCGTTTTCACTTCGCCGTTTCCGCGCAGTTGTAGCGTGAGTTTGCCCAGACTTTTGACATCAATCGCCACCAACGATAAAAACGCAACACATTCGCCCAGCAGTTGCGTAGCCGCTGGGGTGGTATGGCGGTTGGCTTGCCAAGTTTGCCATTCGTGAGTCAGTTTTACGTAACGACCGCGAATATCGAGCTGGTCAAATAAAAAAGTGGTGACGTGGTTGTCCATAACGCGCAATTTTCCTAAGTTCTTGCGCGTTATTATAAACGCCTGTCTCTAAAAAGCTCAATGTTGATGAATGCATAGATTGCTTGACTCACATCTTCAACAAATACCACGAATTTCCCGTTATGGTTTTGGCTTTTTTCTTGGCTTCGCTTGAAAAACGCGCAAGTTGATGATGAAATTCAAATTGACCTGCTTCAATGGGGATGACGCCAACCGATAGGCTCATGAGTGAAAAGAATTGGGTTTGATCATTGCGATCTTTGCCTGTAAAACCTTGTTGCTTAATTTGTTCTTGGCTATACCAGTCAGGATAGTGGCTGGTAAAGTCATGAAAAATACATTCTAGGCGTTTTTGCCAGTCTTTTTCTTTCCACAGCAAAATAAAGTCATCGCCACCAATATGACCAATAAATTCGGAATGATGGGTGTGTTTTTCTAGAATTTTCGCTAGCGTAATGAGCGCTTTATCACCTAGCTCATAACTAAAATAATCGTTAAAGGCTTTGAAGTGGTCTAAATCGACATACAACAGCAAAAAGTTTTTACGATTATTAAGACGTTTTTGAATGGCATTTTCGATGGCTTGGTTACCTGGTAAGCCACTGAGTGGATTAGCCGATTTGGCTAGTGCAATTTTGGTTTCGGTAATGGCGCGTAATAAGTCATTAAAATAGCCCAAGCCAAGGTAGAGACTGGCATCGGTAATGATAAAGACTCCTTGTGCGTTGTTGTGATCGCGCTGGGTAATCATTTTAGAGATAATTTCCAGCGGTGTATTACTGCTGACAATCAAGCTACGTTTGTCGATAAATTGATCGATGCGTTTGCGTGCATTCAACTCACGACCATAGCGACTGGAAAACAGATCGGTCATTTGTTTGCGTTCTAGCAGGCCAAGAACCGTGTGATCATTCACCACAGCTACCGCTTGGTGTTCTGGGTGCTTTAGAAAGAAGTCAACTGCTTCAGAAACGAGCATGGTATCCTTGATGCAGGGCGCGTTTTGTACGATGTCTCGTGCGTAACGACTCAGTAGGGTTTGGCTGGTATCCACATTGTCAGGCATTTGCCATTGCGGTTTGCTGACGGGAGTTGGGCTGGGTTTGGCGAAATAATAGCCCTGACCTAGTTGAACATTAATGCTCTGTAGCAGTTCTAAGCACCCCAGTGTTTCTACGCCTTCAGCAATGACTTGGGTTTCGACTGATTGCGCCAGTTCAGTAATAATTTTGACAAACTGGAGCTTGTGTTTGCCTTCTGCTTCTAAATGGGTAATAAAATGTTTATCCAGTTTGACATAATCGGGGCGCAATTCTGACCAAAGGCGCAAACTACTGTGTCCTTCACCTAAGTCATCTAAGGCAATGGTGAACCCCATGCCCCGATAATGTTCTACCGCTTTAATCAGCAGTTGATAGTCTTGTACGGGATGATGCTCAGTGATTTCAATGACAATGCGCTGCGGCGAAAAACCAAAGCTTTCAATCAGTGTGAGTGTTTGTCCTGATTGGAAGTTAGGGTCTTGCAGACTCATCGGGCTCATATTCAGAAATAACTTTCCAGGCAGGTCTTGCTGAATAAAGCATTCAATGGCTTTTTTACGCGCAATGCATTCCAGTTCGAACAATCGGCCTACCGCTTCAGCGGCTTGGAACAACGGAATGGGTGCGTGAAAACAGGTCGCTTCTGGACCGCGCAATAAGGCTTCGTAACCAAGAATACTGCCATCATTTAGGTGAATAATCGGTTGAAAAACAGGATATACGGTTTCCTGGTCGATAATGTGATGCACCAAGTTGGTATATTCATCGGCCATCGCATAATGGGTTTCTTGATCTGGGTGACAATTCACCAATTCCGTAAGCATATTACGTTTTCCTTGTACGACCTTGAGCAGGGCATTTTAGGTTAGCAGTTCAATATGACGCTTTAATGACAAACAACCAGTGTCATCAAAGCGTCATCTCGTTGTTACCAAAACATCATCTGGCTGTCACGACCTGTTCACAGTCTCGCTTTATCATTGGCTGCGTTAAGATTACTCAGCGAGATTCAATCATGGTTACCAACGAAAAAGGTTTGAGTGTACGTATGGCATCATCGGTACAAGATGTGATGAACTGCCAGCGTCTGCGTTATGAAGTGTTTGCGTTAGAAATGGGCGCTCAGTTGCCGACAGGACACTTGGGCTTAGACAAAGATGGGTTTGATGAGGTTTGTGCTCATTTATTAGTAGAAGATGTGTCAACAGGTGATGTTGTTGCTTGTACGCGTATTTTGACGGATAAAGTAGCACAAGAAGTTGGTGGTTTTTACTATTCCGATCATGAATTCGATTTAACCAAAATTCGTCACATGTCGGGTCGGGTAATGGAAATTGGTCGCACTTGTGTACGTGCTGATTTTCGCAATGGTGCTACAATTGGTGTATTGTGGTCTGGTTTAGCGAGCTTTATGCTGGAAGAAGGCTTCGACTTTTTAATGGGCTGTGCCAGCGTCGATTTTTCTGATGATGGTGTTCAGGTGCAAGCCATTCGTCGATACTTAGCGGACAACAACTTGTTAGCTGACAGTGACCGTTGCGTCGCTCCTCGCGTCGCCATTCCACAATTGCCAAATATGCCCGAAGCGATTAGTATTAACTGGCCGCCCTTATTAAAGGCTTATTTGCGTTTGGGTGCTAAAGTCTGTGGCGATCCATGCTTGGATAAGGCTTTTGGTGTTGCCGACTTTTTTATCTTGTTAGATGTTAAGGACTTGAATCCTCGTTATGCGCGTCACTTTTTACAAAGAGCCACACCCATTAGTATGGTTATGCACACCCCTTTACACTCGCCCAGTCCTATCTCGCTGGCGGCTTAACCGATGAAGTCATGGCGAGCGCTGTGGCGTTTGACCTGGCTGGGAGTGTGGTTAGCTGTCGGTGTTATTCTGGCACTGTTCCGTTTGCGAGTGCGTCCGAATAGTGCTTACACTCATGCACATCAACGTCTTATTGCTTGGTGGTCGCGCCGATTGCTATCAGTGCTTGGTATTGAGTTGTGTCATCAGGGTCAGCCTATTCAGGGGGCTGTATGGGTGGCTAATCATCATTCTTGGTGTGATATTCTCGTTGTCATGGCCGTGTCGCCAGCGCGTTTTTTGTCGAAGCAAGAAGTGGCGCACTGGCCAGTGATTGGTTGGCTAGCACAACGTGCTGGCACCTTGTTTATTAAACGAGGGCAAGGAGAAACGGCACAAGCGATGCATAACATGGCTAAGCTGGTGCAAGCAGGAGATAGTGTGCTCTTCTTTCCCGAAGGCACAACCACTGACCATGCGCCTAAGCCTTTTCATGCGCGTTTATTTGCCTTGCCCATCGAATTGGGTGTTTTAGTTCAGCCGTTATGTTTAAGTTATCATGATGCTAAGGAGCGCCGTAATGATATTGCTTATGTTGGCGAACAAAGCTTTATTGCCAACCTATGGTATCTACTTCAGCAACAAGGAGTGCAGGCTCGCATTACCTTTCTGCCAACCATAACGGTGACTAAGGACAGTGTGCGTAATCAGTTAGCACAGCAAGCGCACAGTGTGATTGAGCAGGAGTGGCTGAAGGACGCTCATTAAAAACCCCACGCGCTGGTGGGGGTAAAGGAGAAGTTTAGGGAGCATTTACTTAGCTTGATGCTTGATTATTTGCCTGTTCTGTGGCTTGTTTTGCTTTGTGGCGTGCCGCAATGGCTTCCCAATCAATATTGTTGCAAGCTTCACATTCTTCTTTAAAAATGCCTACTTTGACGAGTAGGGCGTGCAGCTTACAACCGACGCAGAAGCCTAAAATGGCTTCCATCCACATAAAGCCTAAGCATAAAAATACCAACATGGGAATCCAGATGGGCATTACCTGAGCATCGGTCACAATGGTTAAGCCGAACAGGTTATTCATTAAACGTGCAAAGCTATCGGGATTGAAGAACACCAAGCAGGCAATAATCATGAATGCACCAATGCTCCACGCCATGCGTTTTGGGTTGAGTGGTTTGTAAGACACGGGTTTGTTGCGCGCTAGAAAACTGGCAATCCAAATGGTGGGTGATAAGCGCGAGGTAGTGACGAACATACCCGCCAGCATTTCAAACAAAGCATAAAACAATACCCAAGTTTGAAAGGTGTAATCGTAAGTACGACGCAAGGCTTCGACGGTGTAAATGATGCGACCGTCAAAATCTATGTCACCAGTATCGGTAATCATCGAGGTATCTGGCACAACCCAGTTAGAACCAAATATCACATCAATTAGGGTGTAGAGCATATATAAGGGAATGAATATTAAAAAACCAGCGCGAATACTGACAGCAGTTTCGTTAATGTAGGTGGTTTCTTCTTTTGAATCACGAAACCATTGGTTCAATAATGGAGCAGATGACATGGTGGTTTTTCCTCTTTTTTTAGACCAGCTGGTCTATTTATGGGTGGATTTATCATATCAGTAAAAACTAATTTATCACGCCTTTTTGACATCGAATTTTTATATGTTTCGATTAGTTTTTTTAATGAAGTTATTGGGCTTGTTGATTGTCATCTATTTGTCACAGGCTTGTCATGAAATTGCGATGCAAGCCATATACACTGCTGGCTAATTTAGTGTTAGTGGTGGAGAGCCAAAAAGTATGTCAAGTAAAGCGCTGTTGTCGGATGCAGTAGGGTTGTCATCTCAGATTTCACAACAAGAAGGTCGCAGTTTGATGGATCGCTTGTTTGTGCGTTGGTTCGATCGTTTGGTGTATCCACTAATTTGGGAAGACCCTGTTGCCGATTTAACAGCGATGGGCGATATTAACGGGCAAAACATGGTTTGTCTTACCTCGGGCGGTTGTAATGTCTTATCTTATTTGTCGGCTCAACCTGCGCATATTGCTGCGGTGGATTTGAATGAAGCCCATTTGGCATTGTTAGCCTTAAAGCGTACGGCAGCTGAGCATTTGTCGTATGATGAATTTCATCAGCTTTTTGCTTTGGCCAATGTGCCACAGAATGCCACGTTAATGAGTGGTTTAATTCCTTATTTGCCTGAATTTGCGCAGTCCTATTGGGGTAGGGTTGATTTAACGGGTCGCGCTAAGTGGTTTAGTCAAGACTTTTATCATCAAGGATTACTGGGTAATTTCATTGGGTTCGGTCATTGGTTAGCGAAACGTTTGGGTTATGATTTGTCGGCAGTGATGCAAGCCAAAACCAGCGAAGAAGCACAAATGATTTTTGATGCACAAATTGCGCCTGTTTTTGATAGCCGATTGGTGCGTTGGTTATCGTCGCAAGTGTGGGTGCTCTATAGTTTGGGTATTCCACCGCGTCAGTACGAGTTGTTGAAGGGTGATGCTGACCACATGGCGGATGTATTAAAAGCGCGTTTACGTCATTTGGTTTGCGATTATCCTTTGGCAGACAATTATTTTGCGTGGCAGGCATTTGCGCGTCGGTTTAATGCCGATGACCAGTCAGCGTTACCCTTGTATTTACAACAAGCTCATTATGCTTCGACACAAACCGCCGCCGAAAAAGTGACTATTCATCATCAATCCGTGACCGACTATTTGACTGTTCGTCCTGCGATGAGTGTCGATGTTTATGTGTTGCTGGATGCACAAGATTGGATGTCGGAAAATCAGTTAATTGAGTTATGGATCGAGATTAATCGCACGGCTCGCATGGGGGCGAGGGTTGTCTTCCGTGCTGCGGGTAAAGAATCACCTTTGGAAGGTATGTTGCCTGTAGCGCTACTTAGTTGTTGGTCAAGCTGTGATGAGGCTAATGATGCTTTCTGGCAGGCTGATCGTTCAGCCATATACGGTGGCTGCTTCGTTTACACGCGCATTTGCTAAGCTGAAGCCTAAGTCATGCAAGATGCGTGCGCTGTTGATGCTTGGGTCGCTGCGATGCAGCAGAAGATTCTGATTGCCAATTGGTATGCCGATGTGCAGTCAGTTTCAGTGAATGGGGTTGCTTTACCCTTAGCCTTAGGGCGTGTAATGCCAGAGCAGACTTACCTTTCTTCGCCACAGCATGGTTTTATTGACTATGCTCGTGATGAGTGTGATCAACTGAGTGATGCAATAGCACAACGCTGGGCGAAAGTGGGGCTTTCTATTGTTGAGCCTTGGTTTCGGGCATTAGGTTTAGATGAATCGGTTAGCATTAATGCTTGGGGCGTTTCTACCCATTTGTATCCACAATGGTTAGATGACACACTGACTGAGTTAAGGGATCGATTGGTTGTGGAGCATCCTAGGCGTGCTTTATGGTTACGTACCTTGCACGAGGGTTATGATGCCTCTTTAATCGAAGCTGCTAAAAAGCAGGGTTGGCAATTATGGCCCAGTCGGGTGGTCTATGGTTTTGACTGGAAAACATCGAACCAGTGGATGAAGCAGCGCAATAACCAAATTGATCAAAAGTTATTACAAAAAACGACGCTTACTTCTTTATTTCCACAGGATTTTAATGATTCGCATGCGCAAGCAATGGCTCAGCTATATCAACAGTTATATATTGAGAAACATTCACGCTGGAATGCGCACTACACACCGGCTTATTTTCAACAAGCCATTGAGCATCAATGGTTGTCTTTTTATGGTTTTGCCGATGAACAGGGTCAGTTAGTGGCTTTCATTGGTGTGTTTGCGCAAGACGGAGTGATGACCACGCCGATGCTCGGTTATGACACCAGCTTGCCGATTGAATTGGCTCTATATCGTTTGTTGATGGCAAGGGTGTTGCGTCAAAGTATTGAGCAACAAGCTTACCTTAATTTAGGGGCTGGTTCGGCCAATTTTAAACGTATGCGGGGTGGTCTTGCGCACATGGAGTGGCATGCATTTTATGCTAAACACTTACCCAAATGGCAAGGCCTAGCAATGCAGATAACTGGAGTACTAATGAAACGCTATGTGCCTTCTTTTTTAGCTCAGCAAGCGGTGTAGTAAATGAATGATCAACAGTGGGTGCGCATGATGATTGATAAAGCACCATCTGAGCCAGCATGGATGCCGACTGATGAGCAAGCAGATGGTGTGCACAAACATTATCGTGCGCTTTTTATTTCCGATGTGCATTTGGGTTCTAAAGGCTGTCAGGCTGAAGCTTTAGCCAAATTTCTTAAGTTTCACCATGCGCCTGTTATTTATTTGGTAGGCGATATTATCGACGGCTGGCGTTTGAAGAAGCGCCATTTTTGGCCACAAAGTCACACCGATGTCATTCGTCGGCTATTTACCAAAGCGAAACGAGGCAGTCGCATTGTCTATATCACGGGCAACCATGACGATTTTTTACGACGTTACTCGGGTATTCATTTTGGCAATATAGAGTTGTGCGACGAAGTGGTGCATGAAACCTTGAGTGGGAAAAAGCTTTGGGTGCTGCATGGTGATGCCTATGATGGTGTGGTGACTTGTCATAAATGGCTGGCGTTATTGGGTGATTGGGCTTACGAGAGCATGTTACATGTTAATCGTTGGTACAACAAAATACGTCAATATTGGGGATTTGGTTACTGGTCTTTGTCTGCCTACTTAAAGCATCGGGTGAAGCGAGCGGTGATGTACATTCATGAATACGAACATTTGTTGATGCGAGATGCGCAAAAAGCGGGCTTAGATGGGGTGGTGTGTGGTCACATTCATCATGCCGAAATCCGTCAAACCGAGCAGGGGTGGTATGGCAATTGTGGCGATTGGGTAGAGTCTTGTACCGCCTTAGTTGAGCACGAAGATGGACGTATGGAGTTACTGCGTTATCACGCCACTGTTCAAGCAGAGTCGAATCAGGAAGCATAAAAAAGCCCACTCAGTTGAGCGGGCTTTGTGTTGGTATGATTTCCCAGAGGAGTGAATTAGTGATGATTGTAAGCGCGTTCGTTGTGTAACGCAATATCCATACCTTCTACTTCTACTTCTTCGCTAATGCGTAGACCGACCATGATATCAATCACTTTCAAAATAATGGCGGTAACGATGACACCGTAGATGATGGTGACAATCACGCCTTCAGCTTGAATAATGAATTGTGACATCATGCTCACGCCTTCAGCTAAGCCTTTACCACCGAACATGGTATCAACAAAGATACCAGTTAGCAGCGCACCGACAATACCCGCAACCGCATGAACACCGAAAGCGTCCAAGGCATCATCGTAACCAAAGGCACGTTTGATGCTGGTTGCGGCAACGAAGCTGATCACGCCGGCTAACAAGCCAATGAATAACGCACCTGTTGGACCAATAAAGCCAGCAGCAGGAGTAATCGCAACCAAACCCGCTACAGCACCCGAGATCAAACCAAAGCCAGTTGGTTTGCCGCGTAGAATCCACTCAGCCATCATCCAGCCAAGTGCTGCGGTAGCGGTCGCAATTTGCGTTACCAGCATCGCCATAGAAGCCGTGCCGTCAGCCGCTAGTTGAGAACCAGCGTTGAAACCAAACCAACCTACCCACAGCAAGGCACCACCCACCATAGTCAGCATCATGCTGTGCGGAGGCATAGCTTGAGCGCCGAAACCTTTACGTTTGCCAATCATGATGGCAGCAACTAAGCCTGCAATACCAGCATTGATGTGTACCACGGTACCGCCTGCAAAGTCTAATACACCATCTTCAGATAGGAAGCCACCGCCCCACACCCAGTGAGCAAGCGGTACATAGACAAAGGTAATCCATGACAGGGTGAACAGTAGGATGGCTGAGAATTTCATACGTTCTGCATAACCACCGACAATAATCGCAGGAGCAATGATGGCAAAGGTCATTTGGAACATGATGAACAAGACTTCAGGAATGGTGCCGTGTAAGTCGTCCGCAGTAATACCTGCTAAGAAGGCTTTAGACAGGTCACCAATCACCGCGTTGTAATCGCCACCATCACCAAAAGCGAGGCTGTAACCGTAAGCAAACCACACCAGTGTGCCGACACCAACAATGGCAAAAACTTGCATCATCGTCGATAGGGCATTTTTAGAGCGCACCATGCCAGCATAATAAAGAGCCAGACCCGGAATGATCATTAATAAAACTAAGGCGCTGGAAATGAGCATCCAAGCGGTATCGCCAGCACTGAGGCTAGCCACTTCAGCGGCGGCTTCACCAGCGACTTCAGCTGCTGCTTCTTCGGCCCAACTGAGCATTGGCGTCATGACACTGCCGACCCCAGCAAGGGTAAGCAAGGCTTTTTGAGCAAGTGCTTGCATAATGGTTTCTCCTTATGAGTAAAATAAGTTTAGAGC
This sequence comes from uncultured Francisella sp., assembly GCA_964416645.1. Lineage (GTDB taxonomy): Bacteria > Pseudomonadota > Gammaproteobacteria > Thiomicrospirales > Thiomicrospiraceae. Next base: position 14,713 of record CAYQEZ010000020.1, read on the forward strand.
GCAACTGAACCACGTTCGCCAGTGCGAATACGGACCACTTCGTCTAAGTTAGTAATGAAAATTTTACCGTCGCCGATTTTGCCTGTGTGCGCTGCGCCAATCAGTGCTTCCATGACACTATCAACACGTTCACTGGCAACAGCGATTTCGACTTTAATTTTGGGTAAAAATTCGACCGTGTATTCCGCACCACGGTAAATTTCGGTATGGCCTTGTTGACGACCAAAACCTTTCACTTCAGTCACGGTCATGCCGTGGATGTCGAGTGTGCTTAACGCTTCTCGTACATCGTCGAGTTTAAAGGGTTTGATAATGGCGGTGATCAATTTCATGATGAGTCTCCGTGTTTTAGAATAGTGATAATCGTAAATTAATAAGCGTTTTACGTGCCAATCCTAAAATAATCATATATATCAACAAGATAATATGTGTTTTAAGGGTTTTTATCTGTTATAAAATGCTTTATAAGTTTTATGTGGTGCTTTTTGCACCAAATTGTATTTTTAAAGTTTTGTTGGTATAAAAAAAAGCAGCCTTTCGGCTGCTAAGGGTTAACATGAGGATCAATTGGGTTAGGTTAGAAGGATTTGGTTGCAGATAAGAACATGGTAGTGTTTTCTTCAAGTCCAGCTTTGGCGCCCACCGTATTTAATTCTTTGCTTGATTTGACTACAGCTGCTTCAAGATCAAGTCCGCCTAATGATGTTTTGTAACCTGCTTGAATGTAGCTTCCGTCTTTAACTGCGTCAAAGCTGAATCCGCTAACATAGCCAGAAGTTGTGCCTTTGTTGTCTTCGGCTTTCTTGTCGAAAGCTCCGTACAGTGCGTAAAAACCCATAAACTCACCTTTCAAGCTGTAGAAGACGTATTCTTTGTTGCTCAATCCGCTTACACCTTCGTGGTAGCCAGGATTGATAGTGGCTGTTATAGGTCCATAAGCTAAACTAAAGTTCAGTTCATTGTATGCTGAATCGAAGCCTGATGTTTTAGTTAATGTGTATTTGTTGGTGTATTGATAACTTGTAAATCCTGCGCCCAGTGTAATTCCAGAGAACTCCTTCTTGAAACCACCGTAAAGATCAATTTCCATGCCGTTATTTGATGAGCTATTTACGGCGAAAGGACCAGTATTGGTTTCTGTTCCCACTTGCGCAGTCCAGATTCCAGCGTAGAGACCAGAGTTATGAGTGTAGTCAACGCCGCCATTGAATGCAGCGGTATCGCGTTGTACCATGCCACGGAAAATATATTGGCTCATGACGCCAGCGTTAAAAGCGACTTCAGCAGCTGCAGTGTTGAGTGTAGCTGAAGTGGCTAGTAAACCAGTGGCGGTTAAAGCGGTAGCAATAGCGGTTGATAATAGTTTTTTCATGTTACACTCCAATGTGTTGTCGTTTCAAAATAAAATGTGGTTGTTGCAATCTTGTGGTGCTAAAGTTTTAGCTTTATTTGTGCCATATTTTTATTTAATAATTATAAAACAATAATTTGCATTATATTTTGGTTAAAATTTAGTTGAGTGTTTGCTAATATATGCACCAAAATAATTCAAAAAAAATTATTATAGATAGAATTCATCCGCTATGGTGGGTATTGTTGGTGCAGTTTGCTGCGCTATTGCTGGTTAAGTTTAGCGCCACGATTTGGGTCGATTGGTTAATCGGTTTGTCTTATGTGCAGGGTTTTTTGCTGTTGCAAATTGGCTTGTCAGTGCTGTTAAGTTGGCTTATGGGGTTGCCACGCTGGTGGTTGTGGGTACAAGCTGTGTTGCCGCTTGGTTTGTATTGGGGCGCGACGCAAACGCTGGTTGATCCGCTTTGGTTTGCGTTGAGTGCGGCACTGCTGATGTTGGTTTTTTCAGCCGTGTTAAAAGACCGAGTGCCTTTGTATTTAACCAATGACACAACGCATCAGGCTTTAGTGGCGTTGGTGCAGACTTATCAAGTACGCTCTGTGCTAGATTTGGGTTCTGGCTTGGGTGGGGTGGTGCGTGCCTTGGTGCGAGTGGGTATTGATGCCAAAGGCGTTGAGTATTCCCCCGTGTTGGCGCTCATTTCCAATGCTTGGTGTCGCTGGCGGGGTGAAGGGCAGGTATCGCGTGGTGATATGTGGCAAACCGATTTAAGTCAGGTTGATATGGTGTATGTATTTTTATCTCCTGTACCCATGACGCGCCTGTGGCAAAAGGCGTGCGCCGAAATGAAGTCGGGTGGGCTGTTGGTGTCTAACTCTTTTCCGATTGAGGATGTTGAACCTTTGGAAGTATGGGAGTTGTCCGATGGGCGCCAGACGCAGTTGTTTATTTACCAAATTCCTTAAACAATAAAAAAGCACCCCGAAGGGTGCTTTCTATCAGTCGTTTTTTACCGAAGCGAATTAACGGCTGTAGTACATGTCGAACTCGATTGGATGAGTTGTCATACGCATACGTGTGACTTCTTTCATCTTCAATTCGATGTACGCATCGATCATGTCGTTGGTGAATACACCGCCAGCAGTTAAGAAGTCGCGATCTTTATCCAACTCCTCTAGTGCCATGTCTAACGAGTGGCAAACTTGTGGAATGGCTTTCGCTTCTTCTGGTGGCAAGTGGTACAAATCTTTGTCCGCTGGCTCACCTGGATGAATTTTGTTCATAACGCCGTCTAGGCCAGCCATCAAAATTGAGGCAAACGCTAAGTAAGGGTTAGACATAGGATCAGGGAAGCGGCACTCAATACGGCGCGTGCGTGGGTTGGGCGCGTAAGGAATACGGATCGATGCAGAACGGTTGCGTGCTGAGTAAGCCAACATGATCGGCGCTTCAAAACCAGGAACCAAACGCTTGTAAGAGTTAGTGCCCGAGTTGGTGAACGCATTCAAGGCTTTAGCATGTTTGATGATACCGCCAATGAAGTAGATTGCCATGTCCGATAAAGCGCCGTAACCGTCACCTACAAACAGGTTTTTGCCATCTTTAGATAGCGACATGTTCACATGCATGCCAGAGCCGTTGTCGCCAACGATGGGTTTTGCCATGAAGGTGGCTGTTTTGCCATAAAGGTGTGCGGTGTTATGAATAGCGTATTTCAATACCAGAACTTCGTCCGCTTTTTTCACAAGGGTGTTGCCCGCAATACCTAGCTCACATTGACCTGCGTTGGCTACTTCGTGGTGGTGTGTCTCGATACCTAAGCCCATTGCTTCTGCATAGTCACACATAGACACACGAATTTCGTGTAACTGGTCAACAGGAGGAACAGGGAAATAACCACCTTTAGTGGCTGGGCGGTGACCCATGTTGCCATCGGCATAAACTTTTTCTGTGTTCCAAGACGCTTCTTGCGAGTCAACCTTAACGAAGCAGCCAGACATATCTGCGCCCCAGCGAATATCATCAAAAATAAAGAACTCTGGTTCTGGACCAACGAAACAACTATCAGCAATGCCAGTTGATTTTAAGTAAGCTTCAGCACGCATCGCAATAGAGCGAGGATCACGGTCATAACCTTCCATTGAGATCGGATAGTGGATGGTGCAGCGGATAATCATGGTTGGATCATTGGTAAACGGATCTATGATTGCGGTATCAGCGTGTGGCAATAGTACCATGTCAGAAGCTTCAATGCCTAACCAGCCCGCTACTGAAGAACCGTCGAATGGTTGACCAGCTTCGAAGAAAGCTTCATCTACTTTGCTTGACGGAATGGTTACGTGTTGTTCTTTACCATGAGTATCACAAAAACGAAGATCCACCCATTTGATGTTTTCTTCTTTAAGACGTGCGATAAGTTCTGTCACCATTTGAAGGTCCTTTATCAATAAATGAAAGCGAGCCTAGTTCTCATGTTAAGGCAAGCTATGAACATGAGATTTCTCAGCAGTTAATTCCAAAATCAAATATTAGCCCGAAGTGTGCCAAAAAACCAGAAGAATTAATAAAAATAATCATCTGTATTGCTTCTTTAACCTTGTGATTTGTTTGCTGACTAGGTTGTCAGTTTAGAATTGCTAATTTATTGGTGCAGTAGCACTAAATTGGTGCAAAAAAACATCTTGATATGGGTGGTAAAGTGTCATGAATGCTTCATATATCTTTAGTATAATCATTTTAGTCAATAAAAAGGTCTAGTTAACATGTCTTCAACTGCTTTACAAATGCAATCAGCTCGACGTGAGCGCCTGCGGGGGTATAAGGATTTTATAGCCAAGTATGCGATTGGCATTGGTGGTATGGCCGTTATCGGTGCTGTATTGCTGATGATGTTTTTCTTCTTCTACCAAGTTGCGCCATTGTTTTCGTCAGCGACGATGGAAAAGCTGGCTACTTACGATCGTCCAGGGCAATCCAAAACGGTGATGCTGGCTGTGGATGAATATCAAGATACGGCCCTGCGTATTACCGAAGATGCCAAGATTGTTTTCTTTAAAGCTAAAACAGGTGAGCTGGTTGAAACCATTTCGCTACCCGTTGCAGAAGGGGTCAGCATCACTTCATATCATGTGCTAGATGATGCTGATGGTCAGGTTGCTTTGGGTTTGTCGAATGGTCAGTTGCTGCTAGCTGAGTATGGTTTCGCTGTCAGCTATGTTGACGGTGTGCGTCAAATTAAACCGCGCTTTAGTTATCCGCTGGGAGAAGAGCCTCTCGTTATGGATGCACAGGGGCGGGCTTTAGCTCATGTTTCTGGCCGCGCGTCGGGTGAGATGATGGTGTTGGTAGGTTCTCCCAAAGGTGCGCCAATTGTTGAGTTTAGAGCCTTTGAGTTGAAGAAAGCCATGTTCTCAGACGAAGTGAGTCTGGAACAGGTGGCAGCTAATCATCTGCCACTGGCATTTGTGCCAGAGTGGGTTAAAGTAGATGGTATGAATGATTGGCTTTATGCCATTGATTCAACGGGCGATATGCAAGTCTTCTCGATTCGTAATGTCGATGAACCGAAAGATTACGCTCGCTTAAATACCTTGCCTGTTGATGGCAAAGAAAAGCGTCAGCTAACGTCGGTTAACTTTTTGTTAGGTGGTATCTCTTTGCTGTTGGGTGAGGAGTCAGGTAAGTTAACGCAGTGGTTTCCGGTGCGTGATGCCAATAACCAATTTTCCTTCCAAGCAGTAAGGGATTTTGATGAGCAGTCGGCAGCCATTACCGATATGGCGGTTGAGCAGCGTCGTAAAGGCTTTGTGTTATCAGATGCATCGGGTCATGTGGGTGTTTATCATGCCACGGCACATCGTGTGGTGGGTTTGGAGCAGGTTTCTCAATCAGCCATTACCAATATTGCTATGACGCCTCGTGCGAATGGTTTTTTGGCAGAAGATCAGCAAGGTAAGATGCACTTGTGGAGCTTGGAAAACGAGCATCCCGAAGTGTCTTTTGAAGTGCTATGGCAAAAAGTTTGGTATGAAGGATACGAGAAGCCAGATTACATTTGGCAGTCTTCTTCGTCAGCAAGTGACTTTGAGCCGAAATTTTCTTTAGCGCCTTTGGCTTTTGGTACGCTAAAAGCGGCTTTCTATGCCATGTTGTTTGCTGTACCCATTGCCATTATGGCGGCTATGTTTGCGGGTTTCTTTATGGCACGCAAAATGCGTCAAGCGGTTAAACCGACCATTGAATTGTTGGAAGCCTTGCCAACGGTTATTTTAGGCTTCTTAGCGGGATTATGGTTGGCGCCTTATTTAGAAAAACACATGCCATCATTTTTCTTACTGATATTGCTGATGCCGTTAATGGTGTTCATCTTTGGTTATTTATGGAGTCGTTTCCCTGAAGCCATCCGCAATAGAGTGCCAGATGGTTGGCAAGCAGCGCTACTTATTCCTGTGCTCTTGTTGTCTGTCTTAATTGCTGTTTGGTTAGATGATCCAGTTGAGCATTTGTTGTTTGCTGGCGATATGCCGATGTGGCTAACGAATGTCGCGGGTATTGATTATGATCAACGTAACGCTCTGGTGGTGGGTATTGCCATGGGCTTGGCGGTTATCCCGATTATTTTTTCTATTGCTGAAGATGCCATTTATAACGTGCCACGTCATCAGGTGAATGGTTCCTTAGCCTTAGGTGCAACACCTTGGCAAACGATGGTTGGTGTGGTGTTGCCAACAGCTTCTCCTGGGTTGTTCTCAGCCACCATGATTGGATTGGGTCGTGCTGTGGGTGAGACGATGATCGTACTCATGGCAACAGGTAATACCGCAGTGATGGATATTGATATCTTTAACGGCTTGCGTACGCTGTCGGCCAATATTGCAGTTGAAATGCCTGAGTCGGAAGTAGGCAGTACTCATTACCGAGTGCTGTTCTTAGCTGCTTTGGTGCTGTTTATGTTTACCTTTTTCTTCAATACCATCGCTGAAATGGTGCGTCAGCGTATGCTTAAACGCTATGGCGCACTATAAGGGAGTTTAGTAAATGTTACGTAAGTGGATGCGAGAAGGAAATCACTGGATCTGGTTCAACGCTATGGCTGTTGCCATTAGTTTATTGGCGGTGATTGGATTGATTAGTTTTATTGTATTCAAAGGCATGGGGCACTTTTGGCCCAAAGATATTCATGCTTACACGGTGCAAGATGGTCAAGGCGGTACGGTGCAATTGATTGGTGAGTTGCATCGTCGCAGTGATCGTGTTGAGGGGAATATCAAAGAGGGCGTGATGCATGTTCCTCAGTTGCTCGTTAAAGTGGGTAACCGTGATATTTTTGGTGCTGATTTCAAATGGGTCGATGAGCATGCCATTGTGCAAGATATCACTGCAAAAGACCTGATTGTGGTTGAACGTTATGAATGGGGTAATCTTTACGGTCGTTTGAAATCGGTGACCTTGGGCGATGGCATGATGGTAACAGGAAATCAAGCGTGGCATAGTTTTCAACAGTTGATTGAGCATCATACCGAGTTGCATAAGCAGATTGTTCGCATTCAAAAGCATGAAATTGGTGCGATTAATGCTGGTGTAGAACAGTTGCGTTTAGACCGTCGTCGTTTAGAGTTAGATAATAAACTAACCGAGCAAGCCATCGCCGATCTAGATGATAAGCGTCGTCAATTGGATGCTGAATACCAAACCTTGCTCACGCAAATGCGTCAGTTGGAACAAACCGCCAGTGCCTTGGGTAAGGCTCAAATTGAAATTATGACAGGCGATGTTGTGACATTGCCGATTGATAAAATTGTTGAGTCGGTTATGCCGAACGCCATGACGCTAACGGAAAAGTTGGGTCATTACTTACATCGTATTTGGGTCTTCTTATCTGATGATCCTCGTGAAGCCAATACAGAAGGGGGTATTTTCCCAGCCATTTTTGGTACTGTTACCATGGTGTTTATTATGACGGTACTGGTGATGCCATTTGGTGTGGTCGCGGCGGTTTATTTGCGCGAATATGCTAAGGATGGTTGGATTACTCGTGCTGTTCGTGTTTCTGTCAACAATTTAGCAGGTGTGCCATCCATTGTTTATGGTGTGTTTGGCTTAGGATTCTTTGTTTATGTATTAGGTCACAACATCGACCAGTTGTTTTATCAAGAAGCCTTACCCGCACCGACTTTTGGTACACCTGGCTTGTTATGGGCAGCTTTAACCCTAGCATTGTTAACCCTGCCAGTAGTGATTGTTTCTACTGAAGAAGGCTTGGCACGTGTACCGCGTGCCATGCGTGAAGGTTCGTTAGCCTTGGGTGCCACTAAAATTGAAACGCTATGGAATACGGTTTTGCCTATTGCTTCGCCAGCGATTATGACGGGTTTAATTCTGGCTATTGCGCGTGCCGCAGGTGAAGTAGCTCCGCTGATGTTGGTGGGTGTTGTTAAATTAGCCCCCAGTTTACCAGTCGATTCGATTGCCCCTTATATCCATCTAGAACGCAAAATTATGCATCTGGGTTTCCATATTAATGATGTGGGTTTTCAAAGCCCGAACGTTGAAGCAGCGCAGCCGTTAGTTTATGCGACCGCATTCTTGCTGGTGCTGATTATTATTGCGCTTAACATTACCGCGATTACGATTCGTAACCGTCTGCGCGAACGTTTCAAATCAGTTGATAACTAATAAACGAAGGATTAGTCAAAATGAGTTCAGTGAATGTTGTTTTAGATCACAAAAGTCGTCAACTGGATCTTGCCAGTGAGTCGGTAGCCATTGAAGTTAAGGATTGGAATCTTTATTACGGTCAGAAAAAAGCGCTTAATAACATCAATATGCTGTTGCCAGAGAAGCGTGTGACTGCCTTTATTGGTCCGTCAGGCTGCGGTAAATCGACACTATTACGTTGTTTTAATCGCATGAATGATCTAGTTGATAGCGTACGCACGGAAGGCAGTATCCGCTTGCATGGTCACAACATTATGGATAAAAGCCAAAATGTGTCTATTTTGCGTCGTAAGGTCGGCATGGTGTTCCAAAAGCCCAATCCTTTCCCGAAATCGATTTTTGAAAACGTCGCTTATGGTTTGCGCCTAGCAGGTGAGAATAACCGCAAAGTGTTGGAGGAAAAAGTCGAGTGGGCATTGAAAGGTGCGGGTTTGTGGAACGAAGTGAAAGACCGCCTGCATGAAAATGCCATGGGTTTGTCAGGTGGTCAACAGCAGCGTTTGGTAATTGCGCGTGCGATTGCGATTGAACCCGAAGTCTTATTGCTAGATGAACCCACATCAGCACTGGATCCGATTTCTACCTTGAGCATTGAAGAACTTATTTTTGAATTGAAAGAGAAGTTTACCATTCTGATTGTTACCCATAACATGCAGCAAGCGGCGCGTGTTTCTGATTACACTGCGTTTATGTATATGGGCGATTTGATTGAATACACAGATACCGATACGCTGTTTACCAATCCATCACAAAAACAAACCGAAGATTATATTACTGGCCGCTTTGGTTAAATAACGAGGAACAAACATTATGGATAGCAACGTTATTACTCCGCATATTTCTCGTCGTTATGACCTGAAGTTGGAAGAACTGATTAATCGTATTTTAGCAATGGGCGGTCAAATTGAATCACAAATGCAACGTGCTTTTGATGCCTTGCGTCACAATAACGCTGCGGGCGCAAAAGAGGTGATTGCTTATGACCGCTTCATTAACCGTCAGGAATCGAGTATTGATGAGTTGTGTATTCGTATTTTAGCAGTACAACAACCAACCGCGGTTGATTTACGCCTGATTATGTCGGCCATTCACATTGTGACTGACCTAGAGCGGATGGGTGATGAAATCACTAAGATGGCACGTATGGTCATCAATTTGTGTGAAAGCGATACGCCTTGTGACTGCCAAAGCATTGCTGGTTATAACCATTTGGTGGAAATGACCATTTGTGCACAAGACATGATTAAAATTGCGTTGGATACTTTTGCGCATTTGGATGCGAAAAAAGCACTAAGTTTGTTACCGAAAGAAGCTAAAGCTGACGAAGAATACCGTGCCGCGCAGAAGCTGATGCGTGAACACATGATGCAACACCCTGAGCAAATTCCAGCGATGTTGGATTTACTCAATACGTTGCGTGCGATGGAGCGTGTTACCGATCACAGCTTGAATATTGCTGAGCATGTGTTTTATATTGTTGAAGGTTCTGATATGCGTCACATTAGTGCTGAGCGCCTAGCGGAAGTGACAAATAAATACGCTTGATATGCATGAGGTGATGATGGCTGAGACTAAAGTGCTGGTGGTCGAAGACGAATCTTCCATTCGGGAAATGCTGGGGTTTACCTTGCAAACGGCAGGTATGCAGGTGCTGGAAGCGCCGAATGCTGAACAAGGTTGGCAATTGGCATTAACGCATCAGCCTAGTATTATTCTGCTTGACTGGATGTTGCCCGGTGTGCCGGGTGTGAGCTTGTTGGCGCGTTTAAAGGCAAATGACAAGTTGCGTCATATTCCGGTCATTATGCTGACGGCTAGAGCGGAAGAATCAGACCAAGTGCAAGGTTTTGAAACCGGTGCAGATGATTATGTCACCAAGCCTTTTTCGCCACGTGCATTATTGGCGCGTATTCAGGCGTTATTGCGTCGTTTAGACGATGGTCAAAGCACCGATAGTCTGCATGCCGGTCGAATGTTGTTGGATAGCCAAAGTCATCGTGTTTTTATTGATGGTATTGAAGTTAAGTTAGGTCCTAAAGAATATCGTTTACTGGCTTTCTTTATGGCGCATCACAATCGTGTTTTTACACGTCATCAGCTGCTCGACGAAGTTTGGGGAGATCGTGTCGTGGTGGAAGATCGCACCATCGATGTGCATATTCGGCGCTTACGTCGTGCTCTAGAGGAGCATGGTTGTGAGTCCTATATTCAAACCGTGCGAGGTTCGGGTTATCGGTTTTCGGTGACTGAATCGAATGAATAATCTTCGCTTTTGGGGCGGTGAATTAGCCACTGTCTTGTGGCTGCTCATTATCGCGTTGTTGGTTGCTTGGTGGTGGGATGCTTGGCTACTAGCAGGTTGGTTGTTTGCCAGTGTTATTTTGGTGCGTTGGTGGTTGGCGCTGTGGACAGCACAGTCGTGGCTGGCCTCTGGTGCGCGTAGCTGGCATTATTGGATCGCAGGTCCTCTATCTTATTTCTTGCTTGCCACCATACGATTGCTAGAGAAAGAGCGTCGCCAATCGCAAAAGTTATTGAGTCGTGCGCGTTACTTTAAGTACGCTGCTAAAGCCTTGCCCGAAGGGGTTATTGCACTGGATAGGTCTAGTCAGGTGACGTGGTTTAATCAGGGTGCAGTTAACCTGCTGGGATTAAGTCGCCATGATCGTAACCGCTCTATTTTGAGTGTTATTCGCACGCCGGAGGTGTCTGGGTTATTTAGAGGAGCGAGCTACACCACGGCGGAACTGGTGTCACCTGTGAACCCCAGTCGTACCTTGTCTGTTGAGCTACGTCCTTTTATGTTGGGTCATGATTTGTTGATCGTAAGGGATATTACGGCATTTAAAACCATTGATCGTATTCGTCGGGACTTCGTCGCCAATGCTTCGCATGAATTACGCACGCCATTAACGGTCATGCATGGCTACGTTGAAACCATGCTGGATACGCCTGGCAGTCATCAGCAACAATGGTTAAAGCCTTTGCAGCAAATGCACCAACAAACGGAGCGGATGCGCAAAATTATTGAAGATATGTTGACCTTGTCTCGTTTAGAAGCTGATGATGACCGCATGGAAAAAGAAGCGATCGATGTCGCCGATATGTTGTTGCAAATTCAGGAAGAGGCCGAGCAGTTTTCAGGAGAAGCACATCATCAAATTACGTTGTCATTAGAAACCGATGTGGGCTTGTGGGGCTATGAAAACTATTTGCGAAGTGCTTTTACCAATTTGGTAACCAATGCCATTCGTTATACGCCCGAAGGGGGTGAAGTGCGCATTCGTTGGTGGTTGGATGAGGCAGGTGTGCATTTTTCGGTATGTGATACCGGTATTGGTATTGCCCCAGAGCATCTTCCGCGCATTACCGAACGTTTTTATCGTGTCGATTCGGCACGTTCTCGTGCCACGGGTGGTACGGGATTAGGATTGGCTATAACTCGTCATGTATTGGATAAGCATGATGCTAAATTAACGGTAGAAAGTCAGCTAGGCAAAGGGAGCTGTTTCTGTTGCCATTTTTCTGCAGGTGCGGTCGCACCCATCGAATGACATGTTTTGAAGCAGCATACCCATTCAGAAGGTCGGTTGGTTAGGCTTAAATTTTGTCACATAATTGACGTTTTTTTGTCATCTTACTGTCATATAGTTACATCATAATAATTCTTGTTAACACGTTAATCCTTACTTGGAGTTTATTATGAAGACCATCATGGCGGCCTTAATGGGCGTTGCGGCAACGACCCTTGTTGCTCCTTCTTTTGCTGCAGTCGATCCTGCATTGCCAGGATACCAAAAAGTTTCAGGCGTTTCTGGTAACTTATCAAGTGTTGGTTCGGACACTCTTGCTAACCTAGCTACGCTATGGGCTGAAGAATTCAAACGCGCTTACCCTAACGTTAATATTCAAATCCAAGCTGCTGGTTCTTCAACAGCGCCACCCGCATTGACAGAAGGTACGGCTAATGTCGGTCCGATGAGTCGCGAAATGAAGTCAAAAGAAATCGAGGCTTTTGAAGCAAAGTATGGTTATAAACCAACTGGCATCGCTGTGGCGATTGATGCGTTAGCGGTTTATGTGCATAAAGATAATCCCATCAAAGGGTTAACAATGTCGCAAGTGGATGCGATTTTCTCTGCAACTCGCAAGTGTGGTGCGCCAGCAGATATTACCAATTGGGATCAGTTGGGTGGTGTAGGTGCTTTAGCGGGTAAAGAAATTCAACTTTACGGTCGTAACTCGGTTTCGGGTACCTACGGTTACTATAAAGAGAAAGCACTATGTAAAGGTGACTTTAAGACCAACGTGAATGAACAGCCTGGTTCAGCGTCTGTGGTTCAGTCAGTAGCGACTTCGGTCAATGCGATTGGTTATTCAGGTATTGGCTATAAAACTTCAGGTGTGCGTGCGTTACCTTTAGCGAAAAAAGATGGTGAGCCATTTGTTGAAGCCGATGAGCAGAACGCTATTTCTGGTAAATACCCATTAGCTCGCGCCTTGTATGTTTATGTGAATAAAGCACCAGGTAAACCTTTAGATCCAATGGTCAAGGAGTTTATGACATTAATTTTGTCTAAAGAAGGTCAGCAAGTGGTAGAAAAAGACGGTTATGTCGCACTTCCTGCTGCTGTCGCCGCTAAAGAATTGGCTAAATTACAATAATTCGATTGTTGTTATGGTCGATTCGATCAGAAACCGCCCACGGGCGGTTTTTTGTTATGGGCTAATCAGGTAGAATTATCGTCTATTCTTTAAAGGGGACGAATTAATGCGTATCATGATGTTGGGTGCTCCAGGAGCGGGTAAAGGCACACAAGCCACATTTTTAACCACTCATTTCGATATTCCACAAATTTCGACGGGTGATATGTTGCGAGCATCCATTCGTTCGGGTGCAGCGCTGGGCTTAGAAGCTAAAGGTTACATGGATGCCGGTCAGCTCGTTCCCGATGATTTGATTATTCGCATGGTTAAAGTGCGCATTAGCGAACCTGATTGCAAAAATGGTTTTTTGTTAGATGGCTTCCCTCGCACGCTAGCGCAAGCTGAAGCCTTGGCTTCTGCAGGGGTTGCGCTGGATGCGGTGATTGAAATTGATGTGCCTTTCGAGGTGATTGTGGAGCGTATGGCAGGTCGTCGTGTGCATTCAGCATCGGGTCGCACTTATCACATTAGCTACAACCCACCTAAAGTGGAAGGTAAAGATGATGAAACAGGTGAAGACCTCATTCAGCGTGATGATGACAAAGCTGAAACAGTGAAAAAACGCTTAGATGTTTATGCAGCGCAAACGCAACCACTGGTCGATTTCTACAAAGCTGAAGCAGCCAAGGGTGATGTGAAGTACATTCGTGTTGATGGTACCGACAATATTGAGCGTGTTAAAACGTATATTTTGGCGGGTCTTTAACGAGAAGCGATAAAAGTACTGGTAATTTGTAACGGTTGCCAGTATAATAATCGAATAGTTTGGCCGGGTAGCTCAGTCGGTAGAGCAACGGATTGAAAATCCGTGTGTCGGCGGTTCGATTCCGCCCCCGGCCACCATACACTAAAAGCCTTAGAGAAATCTAAGGCTTTTTTGTTTTCGCCTGCTTTTATACGCTTTCTTAGCGCTTATATGGCTGCGTCTCGTCTATTTTGTATGCTAAACCCTAGCCCCCTAGCGTGGAAAGGGCTAAAATCACTCTATTATTTGCGAATCATATCAGGAACACTTTCATGCCAGGTTTTGAATGGATGGGCGCCGAAGAAAAGGCAGAAATCAACCAAGTGCTCGATCAGGGTTTTATTTTCCGTTACAACTTTGACGGTGTGCGTAATAACGTCTGGAAAGCGCGTGAAATGGAAGCCATGCTGTGCGAGCGTATGCAAACTCAGTATGCGCATCTTGTCTCTAGTGGTACGGCGGCCTTGTCGGTGGCATATCACGCGATGGGAGTAGGGGCAGGCGATGAGGTTATCGTGCCTACCTTTACTTTTGTTGCCAGTGTTGAAGCCTTGGTGGCAGCGGGTGCAATGCCTGTTTTTGCCGATGTCGATGATACGCTTTGCTTAAATCCAGCCAGTATCGAAAGCAAAATTACGCCACGCACTAAAGCTATTAACGTGGTGCAAATGTGTGGCAGTATGGCCGATATGGACGCTATTATGGCTATTGCTAAAAAACACAATCTGTTGGTCATTGAAGATGCGTGCCAAGCCATTGGCGGTAGCTACAAGGGTAAGCCTTTAGGCAGTATTGGCGATGCGGGTTGTTTTTCGTTTGACTCAGTTAAGACCATTACCTGTGGTGAAGGTGGCGGTATTATTACCAATAATCAAACCATTTATAAAAATGCGCACATGTATTCGGACCACGGACATGACCACATAGGTAATGATCGTGGTGCAGAAGGTCATCCAATTATGGGCTTAAACTATCGTATTTCTGACTTGAATGCGGCGATGGGCGTGGCGCAGCTACGTAAGCTAGATGATATGGTCGCCGTTCAACGCAAAAACAAAGCCATGATTAAAGATGCGTTAAGCCAATTTAGTGAGGTTTCTTTCCGTCGTATTCTCGACCCAGAAGGCGATCAAGGTAGTTTCCTAACCTTTATGTTGCCCACCGAAGCGCGTACTTTGGAAATCAATCAAAAATTGAAAGACGCAGGCGTGGACGGATGTTTCTATTGGTATGTGAATAACTGGCATTACATTAAAAACTGGTCACAAATTCAAAATATGGTTGGTGCTGCCAAGTTGCCAATTCATTTGAATGCGGATTTACCTGACTACGCCAACTTAGATACCTCAGCGTCGGATGCGGTGATGAGTCGCAGTATTTCTATGCTCATCAAATTGAACTGGACGCAAGCGGATATTGCTGTCCGTATCGACAAACTCAACCAAGTCTTTGCAGGAGCATAACTATGTCAGCACCTAAGTTTCGTAATTTTAAATGTGTGCCACGCATGGTTTTTGGTCGTGGTGCGTTTAATCAGTTAGATGATATGCTTGCCGAGCGGCGCGAAGGTGGTAGCGGTTGGGTGGTATTCGTGGTCGATGATGTGCATCAAAACCGTGAGCTGGCTAAGCGTATTCCCGCTAAAGCACAAGATTTGATTATTTGGGCCAATGTGTCGAAAGAACCTAGCACCATTCAGGTCGATGCCTTTACCGATCAGGTTAAAGCTCATGCGCCAACCCCGCCAGATAGTGTCATTGGTTTAGGCGGTGGTTCGGTATTAGATTTAGCCAAAGCGGTTTCGTTAATGCTGACCAATCCAGGTGGTTCGGCGAAATATCAAGGCTGGGATTTGATTCAGCATCCTGCGGTACATCACATTGGAATTCCAACTCTGTCGGGTACCGGTGCGGAAGCTTCTCGTACAGCGGTATTAACTGGCCCTGAGCGTAAACTCGGGTTAAATTCTGACCATACCGTTTACGATCAAATTGTCATGGACCCTGAATTGATTGCTGGCGTGCCGAAAAATCAATGGTTCTATACAGGTATGGATTGCTACATTCATGGTATTGAAGCCTTAAATGGTACCTTTATTAACGAATTTGCGCGTGCCTTTGGCGATAAATCGCTTAATTTATGCCGTGAAGTCTATTTAGAAGATCATCCCGAAAGTGATGAAAAACTGATGATGGCGAGTTACATGGGCGGTATGAGTATTGCTTATTCACAAGTCGGTGCGTGTCATGCCTTGTCTTATGGCTTGTCTTACGTGTTCGGCTACCATCACGGTATCGGCAACTGTATCGCATTCGATGTGCTCGATGGTTATTATGGCGACGGCGTGAAAGAGTTCCGTGAAATGGTGAAAAAGCACAACATTGACATCCCGAAAAACCTAGCGGCTACTTGGTCGGAAAATGATATTGACCGCATGATTACCATTTGCAAAGGCATGAAACCCTTATGGCAAAATGTCTATGGCGATGACTGGGAACGTGAAGTCACCGATGATAAATTGCGAGCCTTGTATAAGGCGATGTGATGAAAAAAATCGCCTTTATTCCCGCACGTTACGGTTCAACCCGTTTTCCCGCTAAACCCTTAGCCCTAATTGCTGGCAAGCCGCTTATTGTTCATGTGTATGAACGTGTTGCAGCAGCCAGTGGCTTAGATGGGGTTTATGTCGCGACTGATGATGAGCGCATTGCTGATGCGGTAGCGCACTTAGGTGCGCCTGTGGTGCTAACCGTTAAGCCAGCCTACACAGGTACCGATCGATTGGCAGAAGCAGCCGAGCAAGCAGGGTTGTCGAGCGATGATTTGATTATCAACGTACAAGGCGACCAGCCCTTGGTGCATCCACACAGTATTGAAGATGTGATGCGTCCTTTTTTGGATGGTTACGATGGCAGCTTTGCTATGAGCACCTTGGCGTATGCCATTACCGATCCGCGTGAAATTCATGATCCTAAAGACGTGAAAATGACTTTTGATGCAAATGGCAATGCTTTGTATTTTTCACGCGCTGCCATTCCCTTTGGGCGCGATCATTGGCAACATCCCGTCTACAAACATTTGGGCGTTTATGCTTACACCAAAGCTTTTGTTGATAACTTCAATCAGCTCAAACTGGGTGTGCTAGAAGAAATTGAAAAATTAGAGCAATTACGTGTGTTAGAAAACGGCCACCGCATTCGTGTAGCAGTTACCATGCATGACTCGTTAGAGGTGGATTTACCTGAAGACATTATGCGCATTGAAGCAGCAATCGGCGGTTAATGGCAATCGAAATATTAGGGTTAAATTTTTCCAAAAGGTTGCTCGACTTATGAGCGATTCTTGATTACAATCAATTAAAATACTTAATAATGCGTATGCTAGGCTACTCATGACACAACCGGTTCCTTTATTTAATGCAAACTGTAACGAATGTGGCTTAAAAAAGCTGTGCTTCCCATTAGGTTTAGAAAAAAGTGAAGTGTTACGTTTAGACGCCTTGG
>CAYQEZ010000021.1:0-30648 GCA_964416645.1 uncultured Francisella sp.
TCATCTCATAAAACTGTCGTGTGGCATATTATGGGTACGGTCGGACGCTTACGTTACAGACCTTTTTTATTGCTACTCTTCTTTATTTACGATACTGTTCTGGCAATAAAGGCGCTAGGGTTTTCATCATAGCGGCTAGTAATTTTGGATTGGCGGCAACAATATTGCCAGAATTGAGGAAGTTTTCACCGCCAGCGAAGTCGCATACCAGTCCGCCAGCTTCTTGTACAATTAATGCACCTGCGGCAATGTCCCAGCTGTTCAGCTTAAACTCCCAAAAACCATCAACACGACCCATCGCTGTCCAAGCCAAATCTAACGCGGCAGAGCCGGGACGACGAATACCCGAGGTTGCTTTCATAAAGGTTTTCAGTGTTTCCATGTAAACGTCTAAATGATCAAAGTCGCGGAAAGGAAAACCAGTTGCCAGCAAAGACTGATCAAGTGTACGTTGCTCGCTGACGCGAATACGACGATTATTCAGTTGCGCCCCAGCGCCACGAGAGGCCGAGAAGAGTTCTTGACGCATTGGGTCGTAAATCGCACCGTGCATGAGTTTGCCATTGTGTAGCACGGCAATAGATACCGAAAATTGTGGAAAGCTATGTAAAAAATTAGTGGTGCCATCGAGCGGGTCAATGATCCACAAGTATTCATCATTGTCGCCGATAAAGCCGCTTTCTTCGCCTAAAATAGCGTGCGAGGGGTAAAATTTACGAATCGTTTGTATAATGTCATCTTCTGCCATGCGATCGATTTCGCTGACATAGTCATTTTCCGATTTTTTTTCGATGGTCAGACGGTCTGTTTGTTGCATGTGACGAGTGATGATATCTCCGGCTCGGGTGGCAGCGCGACAAGCGACATTTAGAATAGGATGCATGGGTTTCCTTTAACAAACAAACAACATAAATTTTAATAAAGAACTTGGATAGATTATCCAATTAAACGGATTGTATTATACACGATTCGCGTTTATTTAAGAGATTCAAAGGACTGACAAGTGTCGCTGGCTGACCTAACACAACAACTCAGTGCTATTCGCATTGTTTTGGTTGAAACCTCACACCCTGGCAATATTGGTTCTGTGGCTCGCGCTATGAAAACCATGGGGTTAAGCCAGTTAGTTTTGGTTAATCCGAAAACCTTTCCCGATGGTTTGGCGACAGCCATGGCCAGTGGTGCAGCTGATGTATTGGCGTCAGCTCGTATCGTAGAAACTTTGTCTGAGGCGATAGCAGATTGCACCTTAGTGATTGGTACCAGTGCGCGCTTACGTGTGTCAGCATGGCCACAGGTTGATGCTAAGGGTGCAGCAGAAGTGCTCTTATCGCATCAACAACAAGCTGGTCAGACAGCGCTGGTATTTGGTCGAGAAAGTTCAGGTCTGAGTAATAGTGAGTTAGACTTATGTCATTATTTGGGGCATGTGCCGACCAATCCTAATTATGGTTCTTTGAATTTGGCCATGGGTGTGCAAATTTTTGCTTATGAGTTGTGGATGCAGGCGCAATGTCAAGCGGGCTGGGCAGAAACAGAACAGCAACCCAAAGAATTGGCAACTTCTGCGGCTTTGCAAGGTTTTTATCAACATTTAGAATCAACATTGCAGGCTATTGAATTTCTCGATGACCGCAACCATGAACCTTTTATGCGACGCATGAAACGCCTGTTTGGTCGCATACAGTTAGAAGCGAATGAAGTCACCATGTTGCGCGGTACCTTGCGGCGTATGCAACGTATCGCGGGTTTAGCTAAAGGTGTTAAACAAACCAAGGAAACCGAATGAGTAGTTTGTGGCAGTTATGGAAAGCAGATGTGGCTTGTGTGTTTGCACGAGATCCGGCTGCACGTTCCACTTTGGAAGTTTTGTTAACCTATCCAGGTGTGCATGCAGTATTTTGGTATCGACTTGCGAATCGCTTGTGGCATTGGAACTTTAAGCTATTGGCACGCTGGTTAATGACCATAGCACGCTGGTTAACTGGTGTGGAAATTCATCCAGCTGCAACCATTGGGCAGCGTTTTTTTATTGATCATGGTATGGGTGTGGTGATTGGCGAAACGGCAGAAATTGGTGATGATGTGACGCTTTATCATGGAGTCACCTTAGGCGGTACCAGTTGGCAAGAAGGTAAACGTCACCCGACCTTGGGTAATGGTGTCATTGTTGGCGCTGGTGCTAAGGTGTTGGGTCCAATTTTGGTGGGGGATAATGCACGTATTGGCTCCAATGCCGTGGTGGTTAAACCTGTGGCAGAAGGAGTGACCGTTGTGGGTATTCCAGGACACGTAGTGAAATCTAAAAAGGTTGATGAAGCTAAGCGTGCTCAAGCGCAGAGCTTACTGGGTTTTGATGCTTACGGTGTGGGCGCTGATGCACCTGATCCAGTTGAGCGTGCTATTCACGCATTGACAGATCATGTATTGGCGATTGATGCTCAGTTAAAAATGGCGCAGCAGGAGTTAGTTCGTTTGGGTTCTGTTTTACCTGAAGTGGAATTGCCTACTTTGGATGCATTTATGTTGGATGCTTGCGAAACGAAAACGAATGATGAACAGCATTATGCTGATTTTTCACCGCATAATACCTGACTGTTGCGCTAAGGTATTGCAGAATTCTGATCTGGTTGATACCATACTAGATTAGTCAACTATTCTGTCGGTGATACCTACTTATGCGTCTTACTTCTAAGGGTCGGTATGCAGTTACTGCTATGCTAGACATTGCTATTCATCAGCCACATGGCGCCGTTTCTTTATCGGATATTGCCTCTCGTCAATGCATCTCGCTTTCTTATTTAGAGCAGATTTTTACTCGCCTGAGAAAAGCTAAGTTGGTGAAAAGCGTACGTGGTCCTGGTGGTGGATATTTGATTGGTGCGCCGTTAACGGAAATTAGCGTGCAGAAAATTGTAGAGGCGATGAATGAAGATCTCGATGCTCGGCAATGTCGAGGTTCGGAAGACTGTCATGAGGGAACAGCTTGTCTCTCTCATGCATTGTGGGATGATTTATCGGCGATGATTGCGGGATTTTTATCACATATTACTTTGGCTGCTTTGTTAGAAAAGCGACATTTGGCGAGTAGTGGATCAAATCAACAAATTAGTGTGGCGCAAATATTGCGTCGTTAAGTGCGTGCAAGAGGAGTGCAAACAATGACAATTAATTTAACGCCCAGTGCGGTGGAACGCGTTCGTACCATGCTGGCCAAACGTGGTCATGGCATTGGTTTGTACTTAGGCACGAAAGTGAGTGGTTGTACGGGTTTCGCTTACGTTGTTGATTATGCGGATGAGGTCAAAGACTCTGATTTGGTCTTTGAGTTTGATGAAATTAAAGTCGTTGTACCACAAAAAAGTATGGAACAATTGAACGGCATGACCTTAGATTATGCAAAAAATGGATTGCTCAATGAAGGCTTCGAGTTTATTAATCCGAACGTGAAAGATATGTGTGGATGTGGTGAAAGTTTTAGTGTTTAGTGGTTGTTGCTGGCCTCATCAGCCAGCAAACTCTTTAGGGAACCTCTAAAAACCTCGCTTCGCTTGTTTTTAGACTTTCCAAGTTTATTTTTTAGCTGAAAGAAGGGGTTTTATCACTGTGTTACATGCTATTTTTAGTAACCCCTTCCTTCAGACTTCCTACCCATTGGGTTATTAGAGGTGCCCTTTAATATGAAGATTAAAAGCTAAACACCATTTCAGATTTAGGACCAGCCAGCGGAGTGAGCTCCGTTTCAAACAGCGTTTCTTCTGTCCATTGTTGTTCTTCCGTTCGTGTGTAGCAAATCGCTTGCATCGCAGACCCCGTACCAATCACCACAACACAACGACCTCCCAAGGTCAATGATTTTAGCCAAGTCTCTGGTTTCATGACCACCGAGCCGTTAACGACAATAACATCATATTGTTTGTTCAGCGACAAGTCGTAAGCGTTGCCCGTATGGCAATGAATGTTTTGGTGACCGAGCTGTGTCAGTTTGGATTTGGCCTGATGTGCTAATTGCTCATCGATTTCAATGCTGTCCACCTCTTGGCAGAGTTTTGCTAACAGTGCTGTTTGGTAGCCCGAACCTGTTCCTACTTCAAGTGCCTTCTCGTTCGGTTGAGGATTCGTTGCCTGTAGAAATCGACCAATGATTTTAGGTTCTAACATCATTGATTGATCGCTTAATGGAATAGATGTTTCACTGTAAGCAAGACTTTCAAAGCCATTTGGCACGAACGGGTGACGTGGCGTTGCTGCCATGACGTCTAGAATTCGCATATCTAACACATCCCATGGACGGATTTGTTGTTCGATCATGTTAAAGTGCGCTAGGGCATAGTCCATGTTTGACTCCTGCTATAAACTTAAAATTTTCTAGATTTTACCACAAACTGTATAGATAATCAGGTTTGACGTTTTCTTTGTCGCCTTAAACGACAAACCGAGCACTAGGCTCGGTTGGCGTAAGGTAAAGCGTGTTGATTAACCGTTAAAGCGCTCAGCTACGTTGTTCCAGTTAACGACAGACCAGAAACCTTTTAGATAATCAGCACGGCGATTACGGTAGTCAACATAGTAGGCATGCTCCCAAACATCAACACCTAATAAGGCATTTTTGCCCATTTGCAATGGATTGCCTGCATTGGAGCTGCTCACTAACTCTAGGCTACCATCGGCATTTTGAGCTAACCATGCCCAACCCGAACCAAAGGTTGCCAATCCTGTAGCCTCGAATTTTGCTTTGAAATCATCAAAAGAACCAAAGCTTTTTGTGATTGCATCCATCAGTTTTCCTGTAGGTGCAACACCACCGCCAGCACTGGGTGGTGCCATCATCGTCCAGAATTGATTATGATTCCAATGTTGTCCAGCATTATTGAAAATACCACCAGCAGGCGCCGTTTTGACGATATCTTCCAGGCTTTTGCCTTCAAATTCAGTGCCGACCACCAAACGATTAAGATTGTCAACATAAGCTTGATGATGCTTGGTGTGATGAAGGGTCATGGTTTCTTCGCCAATATAAGGCGCCAAATCGTTATAAGCGTAAGGTAAAGCAGGCAAGGTGTGCGACATGATCAAAAGCTCCAATAGAATCCTAGAGAAAATAATACCTGACTATTTTACTCAGGATTAGTTGTTAGTGCTAGTCCTAGACAAAGTTGCCTGTTGTTCAGTGACCCAGCGATCTTCTATTGTTTGTAAAGCGGAAGGATCACTTGGCGGTAGTTGCAGATAATAGCCATCGTTGCATAATGACTCATAGACTTTTTGACTATCCGCTCTTGCCAGTTTGCGACTGGGAGTCATGTCAAAGTCAATGACGTGATGTGACTGAGGGAATTGTTGTTGCAGTGCTTCAGGTAGCTTTTCCCATCCTAGTTTTTGTGAAAGATATAAATAGGTGGCTTCTTTTTTGAAATGACGATAGGTGCTTGTTGGAATAGCTACAGACATGATTGAAAAGATTCCTACAGTTAAATTTAAGTAAATAAGATCCATAACAGGGTAATGATGGTTGACCTAACTCTAGCGACTACCTAGAATTGAGAGCTATGTTTTGTATTATAACGATTTGAGGTTGTGGATGCGCGTCTTGGTATTAGGTGGTTCAGGTTTTGTCGGTCGTGCACTGATGCGTCAATTATCTTCCCAAGGGCATCAGCTGACTGTACCAGTGCGTCGTCCTGAGCGTCAGCGCGATTTGAGGCTGATTCCGAATGTTACGGTGCTGCCGATTGAACACTTTAGCGATTTGCAATTACGCAAGTTGTTACGCGGTCACGATGCGGTGATTAATTTAATTGGTATCTTGCATGAATCTGGAAAAACAACGTTTAGATCAGTGCACGTTGATTTAGTTCGTAAGTTAGCAATAGCCTGCGAGGTGGAAGGGGTGAGGAGGCTAATTCACATTTCAGCCTTGGGAGCGAGTGAAGAGGCACCGAGCCGCTATTTGCGCTCTAAAGCTGAAGCAGAGCGGATCATAGCCGCTACTGATTTAGAAGTTACTTTTTTGCGACCTTCCGTTATCTTTGGTGAGGGTGATAAGTTTGTTAATTCATTCGCTCGCCTACTGGCTTTAACACCGATTATGCCTGTGGTTTGTCCTAAATCAGAATTGTCACCTGTGTGGGTTGAGGATGTAGCGCGCGTTATTGTGAGTTCGCTCACAGATAAATCTGCTATTGGCCAAACCTATGAGCTCTGTGGTGTCCAGATTTATACGTTGATGGAGTTGTGGCAGTTGATTGCAGAAATGACAGGGCATAAAGTTGATTTTATGGCGCTGCCCGATGCCTTGTCGCGTTTTACGGCTCGTTTAATGGGATTGATGCCTTCTCCCATGATGACGTTTGATAATTACCTCAGTTTGCAAGTCCCTTCGGTTTGTAGTAAGGGTATGCCATTCGACATTCAACCGAGAAGCTTGCGCAGTTACGCGATGCAAGTGCTTGCTAAAGGTCGTGTGCGTCAACGTTATGATGACCTACGTCGCGTGGCTGGAAGAGATGCTTCGGATCGCATTGTGTGAAAATATGCTTGGTAGGTGGGGCAGTACGTGACCAGTTGTTGGGGCTGCCTATTACGGATCGTGACTGGGTAGTCGTTGGTGCAACTAGCGAGCAGATGCTGGCATTAGGTTATCAACAGGTTGGCAAGGATTTTCCTGTCTTTTTGCATCCAAAAACGAAAGAAGAATATGCGTTAGCACGCACAGAACGTAAACATGGTCATGGTTATCATGGGTTTGTCTGTCAGGCACATCCAGAGGTCAGTTTAGAAGCAGATTTGCGGCGCCGTGATTTAACCATTAATGCGATGGCAGTGTGCGATGGTAGCTTAGTTGACCCCTATGGGGGGCAGAGAGATCTTGCTGATCGATGTTTACGGCATGTGAGTGAAGCTTTTGCAGAAGATCCGTTGCGTGTTCTTCGTGTTGCGCGATTTAGCGCCAAGCTGGCAAAGTTTGGTTTTAGATTGGCCCCTGAAACTTTAGATTTAATGCGTCACATGGTGGCATCAGGTGAGTTGGCACAACTCACGCCTGAGCGCGTTTGGATAGAGACGAGCAAAGCCTTGATTACCGATCACCCAGAGGTTTATTTTCAGGTATTGCGTGAAACAGGAGCTCTGGTACGATTAATGCCAGAGTTGGATATTTTGTTTTCCGTACCGCAAGACCCAGTCTATCACCCAGAAGGGGACGCAGGTACTCATACCTTGATGGTACTCAGTGCTATGCGTCAGCAAACAAACGATGTTGCTTTATTGTGGGCAGCTCTGTGTCATGATTTAGGGAAGGGCCTAACACCCCAAGGCCTTTGGCCTAAGCATCATGGACATGAACAGGCAGGTGTTGCGTTGGTTGAGCAATTAGGGCAACGATATCGTGTGCCTTCACAGGTAACACAATTGGCCAAGTTGGTCTGTCGTTGGCATGGTGATATTCATAAAAGTGACGAACTAACACCTGAGCAACGTTTACACGTAATGGAGGGGTGTGATGTTTGGCGTAAGCCAGAGCAATTTGACGCTCTCTTAGCGGTTAGTGAGTCTGATTCACGTGGTCGAATTGGTTTTGAAGCTGCTGAGTATCCGCAAAGCAGTCGTTGGCGGTTTTGGTTACAGCAGGTACAGTCAGTGACAGCACAATCATTTGTTAAGCAAGGATTGATTGGGCGTGATATTCAAAATGCGATGCGTAATGAACGGATTCAACAACTGGTAAACGCTGATTCTATGAAATTATCGTGAATTTTTCATTAAAACTGTTGTTTTTTTTTGCGATTGTCGTGTGTTTGTGCTAAAATTATAGACTTGGCGTTAAATTTGGGCGCATCTTATTCATAATTGGTTGGGGGATCTTACCGTGCGTAAATTAGTATTATTGGCTGCCATGGTTGCAGCAACTTCGGCTCAAGCCGCACCTCGTGAAGCTTTTTGGTTTGATAGCAATAATGTGGTTGTTAAAGATGGTCAAGGCAACTGCTTGCGTACATCTTTCTGGACTGAGAAAGACGGTCTTTGCCCAGGTGCTAAAGCGCCAGAGGTTAAGCCAGCTCCAGTTGCAGCAGCGCCAGCTCCTGCTCCAGCGGCACCTATCGCGGCACCAATTGTGACTAAAAAAACCTTGAAAGCTGGTGAGTTGTTTGCGTTTGATAGTGCTAAATTAACGCCAAAAGCGGAACAGGAAATTGCTAACACGGCTGCGGAAGCAAAATCATTAAAATCAATCAATTTGGTCTTAGTTGAAGGTCATACCGACAATATCGGTACAGCTGCTTACAACCAGCAGTTGTCTATCAAACGTGCTAATGCTGTGCGTGATGCATTGATTAAAAACGGTGTTCCAGCTGATAAAATTGATGCGAAAGGCTATGGATTTGATAAGCCAGTGGCCAGCAATAAAACTAAAGACGGTCGTGCGCAAAATCGTCGTGTTGAAATCACCATTGACGGAACCAAATAATTTCGTGCATGGATGAAAAAAAACCCGCAGCTTTTTGCGGGTTTTTTTATGCTTAATATCGACAGTTTGCAATGGAATACTTGCCGATTTTGCCTAAATCGGTGAAAATAAAGCTATACGCCTGTGATTAGGTAACCCTATTTATTTTGAAACTTTTTGAGGACTTTTGTATGTCTAACCGTCGTGAACTCGCCAATGCCATTCGTGCACTCAGTATGGATGCGGTGCAAAAAGCTAAATCAGGCCATCCTGGTGCGCCTATGGGCATGGCAGATATCGCCGAGGTTCTGTGGAATAGCCACATGAAGTATAACCCTAAAAATGCTAAATGGGCTGATCGTGATCGCTTTGTGTTATCTAACGGTCATGGTTCAATGCTGATTTACTCATTGTTGCATCTTACGGGTTTTGATCTGAGTATTGATGATATTAAAAATTTTCGTCAGTTCCATTCTAAAACAGCAGGTCACCCAGAGTATGGTTATGCAGACGGTATTGAAACCACCACAGGTCCGCTTGGTCAGGGTATTACCAATGCAGTCGGCATGGCGATTGCTGAGCGCACTTTAGCAGCACAGTTCAACCGTCCAGGTTATGCTGTCGTTAATCACCATACTTATGTGTTCATGGGTGATGGTTGTTTGATGGAAGGTTTGTCGCATGAAGCTTGTGCGATGGCAGGTGCATTAGGTTTGGGTAAACTGGTTGCCTTCTGGGATGACAACAATATTTCTATCGACGGTCATATTGATGACTGGATGGAAGCGGATGTTCCAGCGCGTTTTGAATCTTACGGTTGGCACGTTATTCGTAATGTCGATGGTCATAATGCGGAAGCAGTCGATGCGGCGATTCATGAGGCTAAATCAATTCAAGATAAGCCGACATTGATTTGTACGCGTACGACCATCGGTTTTGGTTCGCCTAACCTATGTGGTACTCACGATTGTCATGGTGCACCATTGGGTGATGCTGAAATTGCATTAACGCGTGAAAACCTAGGTTGGCATCACGAGCCTTTCGTTATTCCACAGCATGTGTATGAAGGTTGGGATCACACGGCTAAGGGTGCGAAAGAGGAAGCAGAGTGGAACGCGTTGTTTGCTTCTTACGAGCAAAACTACCCAGATTTAGCGAAAGAGTTCAAACGTCGTATGTCGGGTGAGTTGCCAGCGAACTTTGAAGTTGAAATGGATAAATTCATTGCTAAAACTCAAGCTGACATGCCGAATATTGCTTCACGTAAAGCATCGCAAAATGCGATTGAAGCTATGGGTTCGTTGTTGCCAGAATTATTCGGTGGCTCTGCTGACTTGACTGGCTCAAACCTGACTAACTGGTCTGGCACGGTTAAAGTCAACAAAGCTAACGCCAATGGTAACTACCTGTCATGGGGTGTGCGTGAGTTTGGTATGGCGCACATGATGAACGGTATGGTGCTGCATGGCGGTTTCAAAGTTTACGGTGCGACCTTCCTAATGTTTATGGAGTTCATGCGTAACGCTTTACGTATGTCTGCTTTAATGAAGATTGGTACAATCTATGTTTATACTCATGATTCGATTGGTTTGGGTGAAGATGGTCCAACGCATCAACCAGTAGAACAAATTGCGACCATGCGTGCGGTACCGAATTTCCATACTTGGCGCGCTTGTGATGCGATTGAGTCGGCTGTGTCATGGAAGATGGCGGTGTTGCGTTCTAATGCGCCAACAGCTCTGATTTTCTCTCGTCAAAATTTAACGCCAATGTCGCGTACGCCGGAGCAAGTTAAAAACATTGAAAAGGGTGGTTACATTCTGCGTGATTGTGGTGCTGAACCAGATGTTATCTTAATTGCGACGGGTTCTGAAGTTGGTTTGGCCATGAAAGCGGCTGAGCAATTAGCACAAGACAATATTCAAGCGCGTGTCGTTTCTATGCCTTGTGCAGAAATGTTTATGGCTCAATCAGAAGCTTATCGTGAGTCGGTATTACCATCTTATATTCGTGAGCGCGTTGCGATTGAAGCAGGTATCAGTGATTACTGGCGTAAATTCGTTGGTTTAGATGGTGCGGTTGTCGGTATTGATACGTTTGGTGAATCGGCACCCGCTGATGTGTTGTTTAAACACTTTGGTTTCACAGTCGAGAACGTGGTTAACACCGTGTTAGACATGTTAGAAGATACCTGCACTGACGGTTGCTGTGGCGGTCACTAATAATTAAAATGCTCACATTCGTTAACGGATGTGAGCATTGTTTCCAGTTTTTCAATTTTTAATTTGTAACTTAAGGAGTCATTCACATGGCAATTAAAGTAGGTATTAATGGTTTTGGTCGTATCGGCCGTATGGTTTTGCGTGCTGCGGTACAAGACTTTCCCGAAATTGAAATCGTTGCCATTAACGATTTGTTAGAGCCTGAATACCTAGCTTACATGTTGAAGTATGATTCAGTTCACGGTAACTTCAAGGGTACTGTGTCTGTTGAAGGTAACTACATGGTGGTGAATGGTAAGAAAATTCGTTTGACTGCTGAACGTGATCCTGCAAACTTGAAATGGAACGAAGTTGGCGCGGACATCGTTGTTGAAGCTACTGGTTTCTTCTTAACAGAAGAAACTTGCCAAGCGCATATCAATGCGGGTGCTAAAAAAGTCGTTCAATCAGCGCCCTCTAAAGACAAAACACCGATGTTCGTTTACGGTGTAAACCACAACGAATATGCAGGTCAAGCGATTCTGTCTGCGGCTTCTTGTACGACGAACGGTTTGGCTCCAGTGGCTAAAGTATTGCAAGACAACTTTGGTATCAAGCGTGGTTTGATGTCAACAGTTCACGCTGCAACAGCTACACAAAAAACGGTAGATGGTCCTTCTTCTAAAGATTGGCGCGGTGGTCGTGGTATTTTAGAAAACATCATCCCATCTTCTACTGGTGCAGCTAAAGCGGTTGGTAAAGTGTTGCCTGCATTGAACGGCAAATTGACGGGTATGGCTTTCCGTGTACCAACTTCAGACGTTTCTGTTGTTGACTTAACAGTTGAACTTGAAAAAGAAACTTCTTACGAAGCGATTTGTGCAGCGATGAAAGCAGCTTCAGAAGGCGCCTTGAAAGGTGTATTAGGTTACACAGATGAGTCAGTGGTTTCGACTGATTTCCGTGGTAATTCTCACCCATCAATCTTTGATGCGGGTGCTGGTATTGCGCTAGACAGTACTTTCGTGAAAGTGGTTGCTTGGTACGATAACGAATATGGCTACACTTGTAACTTGATGCGCATGGTTCAACACGTCGCTAAGTAATTTCGTGTAACACCTAGTCGAGTCATTTCGATTGGGTGTTTTATCGTTTGAGTGATTTTGTTAATCCTAGTTCATAAAGGAAAATAGTATGGCTTTTATTCGTATGGCTGATTTGGATCTTAAAGGTAAGCGCGTTTTAATTCGTGCGGACTTAAACGTTCCAGTTAAAGATGGTAAAGTGACTTCAGACGCTCGTATTAAGGCTTCAATGAAAACATTTGAAGCGGCAATTAAGGCTGGCGCTAAAGTGATGGTGATGTCTCACTTAGGTCGTCCAGAAGAGGGTGTTTTCTCTGAAGAAAACTCTTTAGCACCTGTTGCTGCTGATATGTCAGCTAAGCTAGGCAAGCCTGTTCGTCTGATTAAAGATTGGATTGATGGTGGTTTTGATGTGGCTGAAGGCGAATTGGTTTTATTAGAAAACGTTCGTTTTAACAAAGGCGAAAAGAAAAACCTAGATGAAACAGCGCAAAAATATGCTGCTTTGTGTGATGTTTTTGTAATGGATGCTTTCGGAACAGCGCATCGCGCCGAAGGTTCTACGCATGGTGTGGCCAAGTTTGCTCCTGTAGCTTGTGCTGGCTTGCTTTTAACGGAAGAGTTAGATGCCTTAGCGAAAGCGATTGCGAATCCAGCACGTCCATTAGTGGCGATTGTGGGTGGCTCTAAAGTTTCTACTAAGCTGACCGTACTTGAGAGCTTGTCTGAAAAGGTAGATCAGTTAGTTGTCGGTGGTGGTATCGCAAACACCTTTATCAAATCAGTTGGCAACAGCGTAGGTAAATCACTGTGTGAAGACGATTTAGTGCCAACAGCGCAAGCCTTGAGTGCTAATATGGCTGCTCGTGGCGCTTCGATTCCTGTAGCAAGTGATGTGGTTGTGGGTAAGAAGTTCGATGCTAACGAGCCTGCTGTGACTAAAGACGCGAAAGATGTTGCTGATGATGACATGATCTTTGATATTGGTCCTAAGGCAACACAAGAATTAGTCGACATCATCATGAAAGCGGGTACGGTGGTTTGGAATGGTCCTGTTGGTGTGTTTGAGTTCGACCAATTTGGTGAAGGTACTAAAGCGATTGCTAAAGCGATTGCAGAGACTAAAGCCTTCACCTTGGCGGGTGGTGGTGATACCATTGCAGCGATTCAGAAATATGACATCGAAGATAAAGTATCTTACATCTCAACGGGTGGTGGTGCCTTCCTAGAGTTCTTGGAAGGTAAGGTGCTTCCAGCGGTAGCCATGCTTGAAGAGCGCGCTGCAAAATAAGTTGTTAAGGCAGGAGAGACGCAATTTCTTCTGCCTTTTTTATAACCAAGCCTAGCAGTCTGACTGGTTATACGCCTTAGGGTGGATTGCCAGGCAGATTGTGTATCAATGTTTAAAGGAAAATGCATGATTGATAGAGAATATACCAGCCCACGTCGTACCAAAATTGTGGCGACCTTAGGTCCAGCAACGGATAAACCTGGTGTAATTGACAGTATGATCCATGCGGGTTTGGATGTGGTTCGTATTAATTTTTCTCATGGTTCGGCTGAGGAACACATTGAGCGTGCAAGGTTTGTGCGTGAGCGCGCTAAAGCCTTGGGTAGTGAGGTAGGGGTATTAGTTGATTTACAAGGACCTAAGATTCGTATTGCGCGTTTTAGTGAAGGTTACGTTTATTTAGACGAAGGTGCAGAGTTTGCGTTGGATAACAACATTGGTCGCTTAGAAGGCAACATCAATGGTGTGGGTTTGGATTACAAAACCTTGCCTCATGAAGTGAAGCCTGGAAATCGTCTGCTGTTAGATGATGGACGTGTTGTTTTGGAAGTAAAACAAGTTGTTGGTGAGCGTGTTGAGTGTACGGTCATTGTCGGTGGAAAGTTGTCTAATAATAAAGGCATTAACCTGTTAGGTGGTGGCTTATCGGCAGCAGCAATTACTGAAAAAGACAAGGAAGATATTGTTTCTGCAGCTAAAATTCAGGCAGATTATTTAGCTTTCTCATTCCCGCGCAGTGCGGATGATGTGAATGAGTGTCGTCGCTTGGCATTAGAAGCGGGTTTGAAATGTTGCATTGTTTCTAAAATTGAGCGTGCAGAAGCGGTACAAGACCCGACGCTGGAAGAGATTATTTTAGCTTCTGATGCCGTGATGATTGCCCGTGGCGATTTGGGCGTAGAAGTGGGTGATGCACTCTTGCCATCCTTACAAAAGAAAATCATTAAGCTTGCGCGTCAGCACAATCGTGTCACCATTACCGCAACACAGATGATGGAAACCATGATTGACAATCCCATTCCAACACGTGCTGAAGTATTCGACGTGGCTAACGCGGTGATTGACGGTACTGATGCGGTGATGCTGTCGGGTGAAACGGCGACTGGTAAGCATCCGCACATCGTGATTGAAGCGATGAGCCGCATTTGTCATGAAGCAGAAAAACAGCGCGAAACCCGTGTATCAACACATCGTATCGATCAAATTTTCCAAGCGACTGACGAAAGCATTGCTATGGGTGCCATGTACATTGCTAACCATTTCAATATTCGTGCCATTGCTGCTTTGACCGAGTCTGGTAGTACAGCTTTACTGATGTCGCGTATTTCTTCGGGTATTCCGATTTACGCCATCACGCCGCATGAAAAGACGCGTCAAAAAGTGACCTTATATCGTGGCGTATATCCTATGGCCTTTAATTACGAAGGCATGGATAATGATGAGATTGTCCCAAACATGATCGAAGAGCTGAAGCGTAGTGGTCAAGTGAAGGATGGTGATAAGGTTTTGGTTACCCGTGGTAAGCATCGTGGTATCATGGGCGGCACTAATGTGTTGTTGATTGTTGATGTCGGCAAATAAATAATACTTATTTTTTTCAATTTTTTACTAACTAACTCTAGAGGACTAACCCTTATGGCAATGATTACTCTGCGCGAATTAATGGATTATGCTGCGGTTCATAGCTTCGGTATGCCAGCATTTAACGTTAACAATATGGAACAAGTTCGTGCGATCATGCGCGCTGCGGCTGCGGTTGATTCTCCTGTGATTTTGCAAGGTTCAGCCGGCGCTCGTAAATATGCTGGTGAGCCTATGTTGCGTCACATGGTAGCAGCGGCTGTTGAAATGTATCCTAATGTGCCTGTTGTTATGCACCAAGATCATGGTTCGGATGTTGGTGTGTGTTTACGTGCCATTCAGTCTGGTTTCACTTCGGTGATGATGGACGGCTCTTTGATGGCTGATATGAAAACGCCCGCGTCTTACGAGTACAATGCTGGCATCACGGCTGAAGTAGTGAAAATTGCTCACGCTGGTGGTGTTTCAGTTGAAGGTGAATTGGGTTGTTTAGGTTCGTTAGAAACAGGCATGATGGGCGAAGAAGACGGTCATGGTTCTGATCAAAAAATGGATCATTCAGCACTGTTAACAGATCCAGAAGAAGCAGCTCAGTTTGTTAAAGATACCAACGTTGACTGTTTGGCTGTTGCAGTAGGTACTTCTCATGGTGCTTACAAGTTTACTTCTAAGCCTTCTGACGATGTATTGAAAATTGATCAAATCAAGAAAATTCACGCTCGTATCCCAACAACTCACCTTGTAATGCATGGTTCTTCTTCTGTGCCAGAGGAATGGTTGACTATCATCAACAACTATGGTGGTGACATGGGTCAAACTTACGGTGTGCCAGTTGAAGCGATCGTTGAAGGTATCAAATATGGTGTTCGTAAAGTGAACATCGATACGGACTTGCGTATGGCTTCTACTGGTGCGATTCGTAAGCATTTAGCGGATAATCCTTCTAACTTTGACCCACGTAAATTCTACAAAGCGGCTGAAGATGCGATGATGGAAATCTGTAAAGCACGTTTTGAAGCTTTCGGTTGTGCTGGTCATGCTTCTAAAATCAAAGCAGTTGGTTTGGAAGTGATGCAAGCGCGTTACGCTTCAGGTGCGTTAGACCAAAAAGTGAACTAATTCACTTATTGGATCTGACAATAGAGAGCCCCATCTTTAGATGGGGCTTTTTTTTGCTCAAGTACGACAAAATTGTGTGAATAAAATCCGTTAGCTAAGGTTTTTTGTTAAAATGAAAGCATTTTGAACAGAATTGAGATGTGTTGTATGGCGATTGAGCGTACGTTATCGATTATTAAACCCGATGCGGTGGGTAAAAATGCTATTGGTCAAATTTTAGCGATTTATGAGCAGGCTGGGTTGCGTGTAGCCGCGTGCAAGATGCTACGTTTGTCTCGTCATCAAGCAGAAGCTTTTTATGCTGAACATGAAGGTAAGCCATTTTATCGCCCGTTAGTGGATTTTATGCTCTCTGGTCCTGTGGTCGTTTCGGTGCTAACGGGGGAAGATGCTATCGCTTATCATCGTCAGTTGATGGGTACAACAGATCCAACTACGGCAGCGGTGGGGACGGT
The DNA here is from genome assembly GCA_964416645.1 of uncultured Francisella sp. Taxonomy (GTDB): domain Bacteria; phylum Pseudomonadota; class Gammaproteobacteria; order Thiomicrospirales; family Thiomicrospiraceae. Next base: position 16,179 of record CAYQEZ010000021.1, read on the forward strand.
GCGTGCGCAGTTCGCTAATAGTACGCGTGAGAATGCGGTACATGGTTCTGACAGTGTGGCGAGTGCTGAGAGAGAAATTAATTTTTTCTTTGATCCGTTAGAGCTGTGTCGTTAATGTCGTCAATGCCCACCGAGTTGGAAGCCGTAGCAAGCGATTCATTGGCTGAGGTGTCTTTGTTGGGAATGAATCGCCAGATGCTGGCTGATTGGTTACGTTCTCAAGGAGAAAAACCCTTCCGTGCGCAGCAATTAATGCAATGGGTGCATCAGCGCGGTATTATCGACTATGAGCAAATGACCGATTTGTCCAAAGTACTGCGTGCTAAGTTGTCCCAGTTAGCGCCTGTTCGATTGCCAGAAGTGAAAGTAGACCAAGTTGCTAGTGATGGTACACGAAAATGGTTGTTGGAGGTCGATGGACACAATGCGATTGAAATGGTGTTCATCCCAGAAAGTAATCGTGGTACGCTGTGCATTTCTTCACAAGTCGGCTGTGCCTTGGCGTGTACGTTTTGTATGACTGCTAAACAGGGTTTTAATCGTAATCTATCCAGTGATGAAATTATTGGGCAAATGTGGTTGGCGCAACATTTGTTGCGTCAAGCTGGGTGGGGAGATAATCCCATTACCAATGTTGTATTTATGGGTATGGGTGAGCCGCTCCTTAATGTGAATCAGGTTTTTCCTGCCGCAGAAATTTTGATGGATGACTGGGGTTATGGCCTTTCTAAGCGACGTGTAACCATTTCAACTTCGGGTATTGTGCCGGCAATGGATATGATGACGGAGCGTTTGGATATTTCATTGGCGGTATCATTGCATGCAGCGAATAATCCGCTTCGTGATGTTTTGGTGCCAGTAAATCAGAAGTATCCGTTAGCGGAACTGATGGGGGCTTGTCGTCGATATCTACAGCGTTATCCAAAACGTCATGTATTGTTTGAATACGTTATGCTGGACGGTGTAAATGACTCTATTCGTCATGCTCGTGAAGTCATTACTTTGTTACAGGGGATCTCGGCAAAGGTGAATTTAATTCCGTTTAATCCCTTTCCCGACACCGATTACCAAACCAGTCCTTTTGAACGTGTGTTGGCTTTTCAGCAACGCTTGATGAAAGCAGGATTGCAGACCAATATTCGTAAAACGCGGGGTGAAGATATTGATGCTGCTTGTGGTCAGTTAGCTGGTGATGTCAGTGATCGCACTAAGCGCAAGGCGAGCTATCAACAGACGATTCAGTTCAAGCGACAGAATATTCAGCACAGGGAACACGGGCATGAGTCATCGTGAGCAGCCCAGTATGATGCCTTTGCAAACTGATGCTTCGCTTTCATTGGGGCAGCAATTGGCAAGTCAGCGTAAAGTGCGTGGTTTATCCATTGAGGATGTTTCGTTGCAGCTTAAAATTGCTCAGACCACTATTCAGGCGTTAGAGTCGGATGATTGGTCAACAACAGGCGTTTCCGAGCAATTTATGCGCGGTTATGCACGTAATTACATGCAGTTGTTGGGGATTGAAATGGCAAATCAGTCAGTCGAGGGCTTTTCGACTTCATCAACCTCTTTGTCTTCTGTTAATCAGTTAGAGCGACCGATGAAGTACGTGTCTGTCTCTAAAGTCAATCGTCGCTGGCGTTGGTTGTGGTTAAGTAGTGTCTTGGTGATCATTTTAGTTGCTTTATGGAGTCAAGCTGTTCTTTGGGACGAGTGGAGTTTGACTTCTTGGCTAAATCATGAAAAGAAATAAGGAATGAGTGTGGCAAGTGTAACAGCTGTTCGTGGAATGAATGATATTGCGGGCGAACAGGGCTATTGGTTTGATGAGTTAGAGCGTCAAGCGCGTGCGCTATTAGCTGGATATGGTTATCAGCATGTTCGACTCCCTGTGGTTGAGAAAACGGAGCTTTTTTGTCGTTCGATTGGTGAAGTGACGGATATCGTTGAAAAAGAAATGTACACTTTTGCTGATCGTAATGGCGATTCTTTAACCTTGCGCCCTGAAGGAACGGCAGGTTGTGTGCGTGCTGCGATTGAAAATAGTTGGCTCAATATGGGCGCTCAAAAGCTGTATTACTTAGGACCGATGTTCCGCCACGAACGTCCGCAAAAAGGGCGTTATCGCCAGTTTTACCAGCTGGGTGTGGAAACCTATGGTTTTGCTGGTCCTGATATTGATGCGGAATTGATTTTAATGACCGAGCGTTTGTGGAAGCAGCTGGGTATTCAAGCACGTTTGCTGATTAATTCGCTTGGCTCATCGGAATCACGCGTAGCTTATAAAGAAGCGCTAACTCAGTATTTTTCTGCTCATTACGATTTATTAGATGAAGACTCGCAAAAACGTCTTTATCGTAATCCATTACGCATTTTAGACAGTAAACACCCAGCGTTGGCAGACTGTATTGCAGGGGCGCCTAAATTGATTGATTGGTTGGATGAAGCCAGCCAACAGAGTTTTAATCGCCTGTTAGCACTGTTAGATGCGAGTGGCCTTGCTTATGAAGTGTCGCCGACTTTGGTGCGCGGTCTTGACTATTACAATGATACGGTTTTTGAATGGGTAACCGATGCTCTGGGTTCTCAAGGTACCATTTGTGCTGGTGGTCGTTATGATGGGCTGGTTACACAACTTGGTGGTAAGGCAACTCCAGCTATTGGTTTTGCTATGGGAATGGAGCGTGTGGTTGCCTTAATGCAGTTAACAGATCGCACACAGCCATCTTCTGTTGATGCTTACGTCATCGCAGTTGGTGAACAGGCGCAATTGAAAGTGCAGTCATTGGTAGAAACATGGCGCGATCAATTACCCCAGCTAAGATTAATGGTGCATCATGGTGGTGGAAACTTCAAATCACAATTTAAGAAAGCAGATAAGTCTGGTGCACCTTTTGCGCTTGTTTTAGGTGATGACGAAGTGGCTAAGCAGCAGATAGGGATTAAATTTTTGCGCGAAGAGTCAGAGCAGTTAACGCTAGCGTGGACAGATGTGACGGCTTGGTTACAAAGTGCACTGACAAAAGAGTAATCGAATTAATTTACCTCAGTAATCAGGAGAGATGATGAGCGACGTTCATGAACAGCACGAGTTAGAAGCATTAAAAAGTTGGTGGAAAGCCAATGGCATGGCGATATTAACGGGTGGTGCATTAGCTATTGCCGCAGTACTAGGTTGGCAGTCGTACCAGAGTTATGAAAAAGCCAATAGTGAGGCGGCTTCAGCACGTTATGAAACCTTACGCACTCAGGCGGAACAAAATAATTTTTCGAGCGTGACAACGGAAGCGAAACAACTATTGGTTGAGCATGCTGATAGTCCTTATGCCGTAGCGGCAGCTTTTTTATTGGCTAAGCATGCAATGGAAAGGTCGGATTGGGAAGATGCGCAAGCACATTTGCGTTGGGTGCTGACACACAGTGAGGAAGTTCACTGGCGCTCTTTGGCAGTCATTCGTTTATCACGTGTACTGATTGAAGCCAATAAGGCTGATGAATCGGTCGCTTTATTGCTTAAAGAGTCGCCTGCGATGAGTAAGTCATTTCAAGGCATGGCAGATTATGTTCGTGGTATGGCGTTATTATCGCTAAATAAACCAGCAGAAGCAGAGAAAGCTTTTGCACAAGCGCAAGCGAATGATGCACTTTCGACCAGTGTGCGTAGTTTGTCTCAGCTATGGGTGGATGATTTGGGACAGGTAACACCATGATGAATCGTCGTCAATTTATTGCTCTGCTATCGGCTACGGGTTGGGTGATGGCAGGCTGTAGTCGTAATGAACCCATCAACCCACCGACACCCTTGCAAGCGATTACGCCAAAAGTGAATCTTTCACCTGTTTGGAGTCAATCAATTGGTTCAATGGGGCGCAAAGATGTGCCAGGGTTGAAGCTTGTTGAGCACGAGAAAATGGTTTATGCAGCGGCAGGCAATGGTGGTGTTGCAGCCGTTTCTCTGGAAGGTCAGCTACAGTGGCAGGTGAAGCTAGATCAAGCCTTGGTTTCGGGGCCAGCCTTTTCAGAAGTCTCAGAGTTGCTTTATGTTGGTAGTGCACGCGGACAGGTAATTTGCTTAAAAGCCAAGACTGGTGAGCAGGTGTGGAAAACACAAATGGAGACGGAGGTTCTCGCTTTAACAACAGGGTCGGGACGTTTGTTTGTGCGCACGGCCGATGGTCGCTTAACGGCGTTAGATGCCTTGGCGGGGGAAAAGCTATGGGTGCTTGACCATGATATGCCTTCTTTATCGGTACGTGGTATGTCGGCTCCAGTGCGGTTGTCAAACGCGATTTTGCTGGGCTGGGAAGATGGTTCCGTTGAAGCGATTTTACAAGAAAATGGTGAGCGCGCTTGGGAGTCACGTATTGCTTTGCCACGGGGTCGTACCGATATCGAGCGCATGGTGGATGTGCAGGCATCTATCTTGACAGATGGTGTACGTATTTATGCTGCGGCAACGAATGGTAAAGTCACGGCGTTAGAGGCTCAAACGGGTAATCAGCTATGGACTAGTGATACGGCTACATGGGTGGATATGGCACTTGGTGAGCGTAGTTTATTTGTTGTTGCTGAAGATGATACCCTACGTGCGTTATCGATTGATTCGGGGCGGGTGCTTTGGAAACAAGAAGCGCTGAAATATCGTCGCGTGAGTAAAGCCATTGCTTGGGGTAACTGGGTTGTCGTTACGGATATGCAAGGTGTGTTGCATCTATTGAATGCCGCTGATGGCAGCTTGGTAGGGCGTGTGGATGGTGCAGTGAAAGAAGGCTTGGCCGATGGCTTAGCTGTGACTGACCGTCGTTTATTATTATTAGATGTCGCTGGTAATTTAACCTTCTGGCAAGCTGGAAGTGTGGAGTAAACCTCATGCAACGTGTCGTCGCCCTTGTAGGAAGACCTAATGTCGGTAAGTCGACGCTTTTTAACCGACTAACGCGCTCACGCAATGCGTTAGTGTCTGATTTTCCTGGTTTAACACGCGATCGTCAGTATGGATTAGGTCGATTGGGTGATAAACCTTATATCGTTGTTGATACGGGTGGCTTGAGTGGCGAAACCGACGGTGTTGATGTCTTCATGCAACAACAGGTGCAAATGGCGTTAGATGAAGCTTCGGTGGTGTTTTTTCTCGTTGATGCACGTGATGGGCTGGTGCCTCATGATGAAGTGATTGCGGCTAAAGTCCGTGCCTTAAATAAACCCGTATACCTGCTGGTGAATAAAAGCGAGGGCTTAGCAGAGTCGCGCGCACAAAATGAATTTTTCAGCTTAGGGTTAGGTGAGCCGATTCCAATTTCTTCGGCACATGGCGACAATATTCAAGCCTTGATGCAATCGACCTTTGAAACCTTGCGTGAGCAAGATGAAGGTGTGGAAAGCTTAGTAACTACGCTAGCACCAGGTATTCGTATCGCTGTAGTTGGTCGTCCGAATGTCGGTAAGTCGACGCTGATTAACCGCATGGTGGGTGAAGAGCGCGTCATTGCTTACGATATGCCAGGCACTACCCGCGATAGTATTTTTGTGCCTTTTGAGCGAGATAATCAACAGTATACGTTAATTGATACGGCTGGTATCCGTCGTCGTGCACGTGTGAATGACATGATTGAAAAGTTCAGCGTGATTAAAGCTTTGCAAGCAATGGAAGCGGCGCATGTGGTCATCGTTATGTTGGATGGCTCAGAAGGGATTACTGACCAAGATTTGCACTTGGTTGGTATGGCGCTTGAAGCGGGTCGTGGTTTGATTTTGGCTATTAATAAGTGGGACGGTTTATCGAAAGATCAGCGTGATCACGTTAAAGGTCAAATTGATTTGCGCTTACAGTTTGCTTCTTATGCTGAACACCATTTCATTTCTGCTTTACATGGAACGGGTGTTGGCTTGTTGCTGGGCATGGTGAAGCAGGTTTATGCCGCTGCCACGCGTCAGCTGTCAACGCCTGCGCTGACTCGTGAGTTGCAAGAAGCTCAGTTGGTGCATCAACCACCTTTGGTGCGTGGTCGTCGCGTCAAAATGCGTTACGCCCATACGGGTGGGCATAATCCACCGATTATCGTTATTCATGGTAATCAGTTAGATGATATGCCAGCGGCTTACACGCGCTATTTAGAACAGCGTTTCCGTAAGGCGTTTGATTTATATGGTACACCCGTGCGTATTGAATACAAAACCAGTGAAAACCCTTACGAAGATAAACCGAATAAATTATCGGATCGTCAGATTAAACGTAAAAAGCGTTTAGTAAAATTTGTTAAAAAGGCTGAAAAACGTAAACGTCGTTAGTTTTTAGAATTAGGCACGGTGTTTGCTTTTTGTTAAATAACAAAAATCCGACTTCCTTGAGCGAGCCATCACATGAAAGCCTTTAACGCCTTATCAATGCAGCGAAAACTTTGGCTAAGTTTAGTGCCAGGATTAGTGTTGTCGTTGGCTAGCCTTGTCTTGGTATTGCTGGTGTTGGTTGGTCATGGACTGTCTGAGTCGTCTGAAAGTGGGCTTTCTGCTAAGCCAATCTCGCTGATGGTGCCTGAGCCTTTACGAGCAACCCCCGTTAAGCCCTTATCAGCCTTAACTCAGGCCGAAGCCGTACTCAGCTTAGAAGCCCAATTAGATAGCAACTTTGCCATGGCTTGGATGCCCATAGTGGCGCAACAAAATGAGTTATTGTCGCTGATGCGTTTGTCGTCGGTGGTTGTTGATGCTCGCCAAGAAGCCTTACAAGCCTATGAACAGCTAATGCATAACCTAACTGAAGTACAAACAGATCAGGAACTATGGTCTGAGTCTGTCAATGTGTATTTGCCCAAGTGGTCGTCTGCGTGGCAACAACAGTGGCATGAATGGCAAATACAATCAGTAACCTTATCCCACTCATCCGTTGTTGCGACCACCAATTCTGTTGAATCCGTTCATGAGACCTTAACAAATGAGCCTACTTCTTGGTTGCACTCGGCTTTATTGATGAGTTTGCTTTTAACCTTATTTTGGTGGTTATTAGTATTATTTTGGTGGTTAAGTTATTGGCAGCAGGTATGGCTACCGAGTTTGCGTCAATCGGGTTTGGCTCATCAATCGGGCGATGAAATGCAATGGTTGATGTTGTCGTGGCGTCAACGCCAACAAGAAAAACAACAATTGAATCAGGTATTGGCGCACTGGGAAACTTATCAGGGACAAATTAGCGGACAAATGCAGGTATTGCAGGCAGCTAAATCGCAAACGCATCAATGGATGTTGGATCAGCAACAAGCGAGTGGGCGGTTAACGCAAAGTTTGGCTCGTATGCAACAAACTGCTCAAGAAATGAGCGTGTTACTTGATCGTAGCGGTAATCAAATTAGTGGTAGCTTGGCGCAAGCGCAACAGGGTCAGCATACGGTGCAACAAATGCGTCAAACCATGCTGACGTTTACGACAGAATTAGCTCATATTCAATCGGCAGTTGCTAGATTGGTTGTCGACGGTCAATCTGTTGGGCAAGTGCTGAAAGCCATTCAAGGTATTTCTGAACAAGTTGCTATGTTGTCGTTAAATGCCGCTATTGAGGCTGCGCGTGCGGGTGAATATGGTCGTGGTTTTGCCGTCGTTGCAGATGAAGTTCGACGCTTGGCTAATAAGACACAAGAGTCTACCGATGAAATTCGTCAAATTGTCGATAACATTCAACAAGCCACAGCAGATGTTGATACCGCATTAAACCGTAGTCGCGATTCACATCAGGCGAGTTTGCAGACGACTGAGCAGGCGCTGGAGTGGCTAACACCGCTCTCGGCTGATTTAGCAACGGCTAATGAACAGCTACAGCAAAGTCAGTCGCAAATGACAAACTGGCAAGCTGAGGCTGAACAAGGGCAACAGTATGCTGCTCAACTTAAGCCATCCACGGCTACCACACAGTTAGTGCAAGGTATTGATCAATTATCACGTTCGGTACAACAACGCCCGATGCCGTTTCAGCGTGGATAAGTGAGGGCACCTCTAATAACCCAATGGGTAGGAAGTCTCTGCTTACGCAGCACTAAAGTGTGAAGGAAGGGGTTGCTAAAAATAGCATGTAACACAGTGATAAAACCCCTTCTTTCAGCTAAAAAATAAACTTGGGAAGTCTAAAAACAAGCGAAGCGAGGTTTTTAGAGGTTCCCGTGAGTGTAGTTTTGTAATCGGTTTTAAGGGGATTGTTATGGCGCGTCGAGCAATACGAAGAGCAGCAACAAATAAATCGTCTCTTTCTTTAGTTAGAGTGCTGATTTATGCCATTGTGGCGTTAGCAATCAGCTATTGGCTGACACATCAGTTACCTGCCAGTGTTACGGCAACCACGCCAGCCGTGGCGCTTAACGCTAATTCGACTTTGCCTTTTGGTTGGCCTGTGCCTATTTCCGATAGAAAGGTCATTGATCCTATCCAGTTACTGGAAAATAAATGCTACGATGTGGGTTACAGTAACGCTCGTGCTAACCCCTTATGGGTTACTTATCGCTTAACAAAGCACAAGGACGATGGTGTAGATAAACGTCAAACTAAGTTTATTACCGACACACGAACGTCAGCGCAGATTGTGCACGAACATTACAATCGCTCCGGTTATGACCGTGGTCACATGGCGCCCAATCATGCTATTGGTGCCCTGTGTGATGACGAAGCGCAAAAAGAAACTTTCTTTATGACCAACATATCACCACAAAGTAAGGCGTTAAATCAGCGTTGGTGGGAACGATTAGAACGTGTTGAGTTTAACCATTTTACGCGCATTTTTGATAAGGTATGGGTGATTACGGGACCCGTATTTTCTGATTATCCTGTTAACTTGCCCAATGGTCCTGTTCAGTTACCAGTGGAGTTTTATAAAATTTATTTAGCCGAAAAAACTGGTCAATGGCATGTGCTGGCTTTTTTAGTAGAGCAGGGTGTAGAAGGCAAGGAACCTTTATCTCAGTATCGAACGAGTATTGCAGAAATCGAAGTTAGAACGGGGTTTGATTTTTTGCCAGAGCTAACAGCAGAAATGAAGCAGCGATTAAGCTCTGATAAGTACGACGAAAGTTGGAAGTTAAACGAAGTCGATTTAATTCCAACTCGTTTTTAGCAAATTAACTCAGCGTTGGCTTTAACGATGTTGCTGAATCCATTCTGGCCAAGCCTTCGCCAGTGAAGGACAGGCACCCACTGCCGATCGTGCTGTCAAATTCAGAGGCGATGTTAACATGTTTTCACCTGTAAGTGTTTGCGCAATACATCCTGCTTCTTCTGCAATCAGTGCTCCAGCAGCAAAATCCCACAACTTTTGCTTGCCATGCAAGTAAGTTTGAATACGCCCTTGAGCCAGCCAACACCAATCTAAAGCAACAGAGCCGAAACTTCGTTGAGAGTGATAGGGGTGCTGTTGACCAATGGCTTGCGCTAAGTTGGCTTCTAAGCGTTTAGTATCGATAATGGTCATGGCATGTTTGAGTTGCCCACTGTGCTCTGTTGGTTCACGTTTTAGAACTTGTGTGTTGAGCCAAGCACCTTTGTCACGTACAGCATGAAAACATTCTTTTCGGTTGGGGTCGTACACCATTCCTGCAACCACTTGACCTTGTTGCAATAAAGCACAACTGACCGCGTAAACGGGAATGCCGTGACTGAAATTACTCGTTCCATCTAGGGGATCTAGCAACCAACAATTCCCCGTTGCTAAAACAGCTTGTTGTTCTGTTTCGCTCATTTCTTCACCCAGCACAGGGATGTGAGGAAAATGTCGAAGCAAACAGCTACTAATCGCGTTTTGCAACACCAAATCTGTCTCGGTAATTAAACTACCATCACTTTTTCGATCACTTTGTTGGCTGCCTTGGCTAACCTGATCAAATATTTGTTGCGCTGTTTGAACCAACTCTTTCAACAAGGCTTGCCATTGGGTTAAAAAATCATTTGTCATGCTAACACTACCTCAATAATAAATTGCGACCCAGCATAACCCAGCACAATCATCGCATAACCCCATAACACCAAGCGCGCAGCACGTTGACCACGCCAACCATGTTTAATATGCCCCCAAATCAGGGTCGCTAAGAGTAACCAACTAATGACCGAGAAGAAGGTTTTATGAGCGAGGTGTTGCGCAATCATATTATCGACAAAAATCGCACCGCTGAGTAGTGCGAAGCTAAGGGTAACGAAACTGGCAATTAGCCATTCAATGAGGGTTTGTTCCATTAAGGCTAAAGGCGGAAGAGCGCCCAATAGTCCATGCCATTTACGTTCGCGTAGTCGTTTTTCTTGAAAAATAATTAAGGCAGCTTGAGCAGCTGCTAACCCAAGCAGGGTGTAAGCAACTAAGGAAGCCAGTGCATGAAGACCAATCCCCATCGCCAATAGGTGGGGTGGTGGTAACATCGGAGCCAGCCATAGGCTAATTAAACTTAACGGAAATACAATAATACCCAGAGACTCCATGGGTTTTTTAATGCTACTGATAATCACCAGTAAGGTCGAAAGCCAGCCAGCTAAACTTAAGCTAACACCCAGCCCCATTTGAATGCTGGAATCGTCCAGCAAGGTACCCCAAAGCAGAAAACCGTGAATGATGCTGGCTAGAATAACCAACCCCAGACTGACGTTTCTTGCCCAAGGTAGTTGGTAGCCTTTCATGCGAGCGAATAATAGTGCGCTGCTCAGTAGGTAAGCCAAAGATGCAATAAAAATGAGTTTACTCATAGGTTTTTCCAATTTAAGGCGCAGAAGAAAGTTCGCCCTCGCTTATAATAGCAATTATACGGAATAGCTAGAAGAGAAAACAGAGAAAAGCAAGCTTTCACATTGTTTCGCCAAATAACAATAGGCGGAACAGATATGATTAAAATTGCAGTTGTTTCAACAAAAGGCGGTGTTGGCAAAACAACCACATCAGCTAACCTAGGTGCGCTTTTAGCAGAAATGGGGATGAGAGTCCTTCTAATTGATGCCGATACGCAACCATCCCTTTCAAAAATATTTGATATTCATCAAGCCAAAAACGGCATCTCAAACGTAATGATGAATGCCTCCATCACCAGCGATGACATATCGACTGTAGATATTGATTTTGATACGGGTTGCCTAGATTTGATTACCTCAGATTCAGCTGATGGCTCTCTAGGCAATTGGCTCATTAATCGTGCCGACAGACTTTACCGTTTACAAGCTCCCTTATCCAATCCTGAACTATCAGATATTTACGACATTGTTATTATCGACACGCCAGGCGCAGTTGGACCCTTACTAGATTCTGCTATTTTAGCAGCCGATATTCTTATCTCTCCTGTCGTAACAGAAACGGTCGCAGCTCGTGAGTTTGAACAAGGCACAATTGCCTTGCTAGACCGTTTTGAGTGCCTGCCGTCTTTGCGTTTGCCGCCAATCAAAGTGGTGCTCTATCGGCAAGATAGAACCAATGATGCCAAGCAGGTTGCTGACTATATTCGTGGGGCGCATTTGCGTCTTAAAGGGCGTGTTGAAGTGTTAGATACGGTTGTTCCCCAGTCTAAAGCCTACAAAGAAGCAGCAACCAAACGTTTGCCCGTACATCGTCACGACTTTAAGGGTGGAGCATCGACACCATGCGCCTCCGAGGTATTCCATAATCTGGTTTACGAACTTTTTCCGAACTTAGCTTTAGCAGGTATTAGAAGCGGTTGGGAGGTTCGTTCATGAAGGATAATGATGTTAAAAAAATTAGCATGCGCCAGGTCACAGGAAGCGTAACTGACAGCATTAGTCAGCACAAAACCATTGATCCCGTCATTATTACCGAAAAAAAGGTAGACCATCGAGTGGACTTGGGTGAGGCTTTACTTAATCGACTATCAAGATCGACCGATGGGCTAAACAACCTTTACCCGAATGGTGTTCCCAGTAATGGCAAGCGCATTAAACCGCCTAAAAGCAAAATTAATGTAGCCGAGTCTATCGGTGGGGTCAACAACCCAAAATCTGATATTCCGCAACTAAAAAGTAATTTGTCGGGACTGATAGACGGAGCACTGCTCACCGTCAGAACGCCTGAGCTTCAACCTTATGACCGCAACCCAAGACGAGACCTTAATGAGCGTTTTGACGACATTAAAAACTCCTTGCGTCAAAGTGGATCATCAACTGTCATTCTGGAAATCACCCGTCGAGATGGTGAAGAACAATTCATGGTCGCTAAAGGCGGAAACACCCGCCTAATGGCACTCAAAGAACTGTGGAGTGAAACACTTGAACCAAAATACGAAGAAATAACCTGTATTTACCGTCAATGGCAAGGCGATTTAGTCACACTAGCAGCTCATTGGATTGAGAACAATCTGCGTGGCGAGATGACGTTCATGGATCAGGCACTGGAAATGCAAACACTCAAACAAGAGTTGCAACAGCGTTTAGGGCATGAATTATCGATTCGCAAGTTCATTGAGGAGATAAGTAAGTTTGGGGTGGTGCTCAGTGCCAGTAAGGTTAATTACATGTTTTTTGCCGCCACTAAATTAACTGTTTTGGGCGATCAGTGCAAGAAACTACATCAATTCAATACTAAAAAAATTCAACCCCTCTGTCAGCAATTTGTGAAGTTGGGTGCGGATGCTGATTTCTCAGAAGAGGCTGTCTACGAGCAAGTCATTAACCATGCCTTACGCATTGTTGCTGAATCTATGCGTTTGAATGAAAATAAGGGTGAAGAAGTCGCCTTTGACATAGAATTTTTTGAAAAAACGATGATACAGATTGCCTGTGATGTATTTGACATGAAAGTCAAAGACATTAAAGCCTATTTAGAAGCAGATTCGACACAAGAAATAAGCTATAATGCGAAATCTACAGCAACCAGCGAAGCCATTCAATCTGGCTTAACGGAAGAACCCAGCGTTAAAGCCATCGAAGCACGTTGGACTTATCAAGATCCCGCCAAGAAAAAAATCGTTCACATTAGACCTGCTGGAGCTGGCATTGAAGCCAATCTGGATCCACCGCCTGTTGACCCAGGCCCACTTCTCAACTCGGAGACAGAGAAGCAACAGTGTCAGCCCCAGCAGGTCTATAGCGTCAATCCCAACATTATTCACTTATTAAACAAATATAAGTTGATGGACTTTTTTGTAGAGTCTAACAAGATTCCTGGTGGCGCTGGCTTCTACTTTGAGACCAAATCCGATATGGAGCTTAACAAAGAACAAGCGTCGATGTTTTGGATTTTGTTGATGGTCAACCAACAGCTCAATGAGCTGGAATGCTTGCCTGAAAATAGTCACTTTCGATGGCTACACACCCAAGCGTCAGAAGAAGAAAAAGAGTTTTTCTACACCATGAACCTAGGTATCGAAGGCATGTTGGGCAAAGCTGCGCTTTTCGATGCACCCTATCTAATTCAAACCTTCCTCATGGAACCAAAATTACTAGATATTTTGGACGAAGCGCAAGATAAGAGTGGTGCAAAATGGCAAGTAACCTAAGTTGTGATGTTGATGTAGCTCTCTGGTTCATTGTACGTGGTGCTTCCATCGAGATGATGCGTGACTTGTTTGAGATGAGTCCAGCCACTGTGCGTGGATCAAGAAAGTTGTTAAATATCCAAACTCCAAAAGTCGATGAAGAAATTATCCCTGATATTGAGCAATATGTTGCTCTGCAATGGCAATGTTACGAAGAGCATCTTCAATCAACCAACGACCGCATACAAGCATGGATGTTTTTTTATAAGGAGGTTTTTAAGGAAAGCGTGAATCTCGTAACTCTGTACAGCATTGTCAAAAAATCGCTACTGGTAGGTGGAGATGATTATGACTATTGATATTAATGACCCAATCCAAAAAATGATTCGTGAGACCTTGCTAAAAAAACACACAACAGAGCAGGTCGAAGCCATTTTATCTGGGTCAGTTCGATCCAGCAACAAACGAACACTGGTTAAAAGCAATAACGTTAAATCGACAACAGAATTACAGGATGTCTATGAGAAAAATGGGCAGTTAATCACTCCAGACCCCGATGTCATTAGACCACCCAAAGTAAACCCCACTACGGATGCAATGCCCGCTTGTGCGGCTAATAAAAGAGGTGTTCCAAACGGCTTTTTGCGCTGTTCTCTATTTGGTGTTGTTGAAAAAGGTGAGCGCAAAGCACGAGAGATGACCAAGCTTTCATCTCAAGACGGTATAGAGATTTACCACAGTGGCTATCAACTTGACCAAGACGACCTCGACGCTTGGGCGACGCTTTGTCATATGTCTAGTTATTTCGGTACCGATACGTTAATTCGGTTTACGGGTTCTGAGTTTTTGAAGTCATTAGGAAAACAAACTGGTAAGTCTCAGTACGATTGGCTTATCAAATGCGCCATGCGTCTTCGTGCACAGTCTATTCGTATTAAGTCTGGACGTTACAGTTATGTTGGCGGTCTGGTGCGTAATTTCTATCATGATGAACAGACAGGAGAATGGGTTGCTGAGATAGATTCATCGATTTCGGCGTT
>CAYQEZ010000022.1:0-23508 GCA_964416645.1 uncultured Francisella sp.
CTGACAGACACCCTAAAAAATTGGTAACTGTCAGATCAGGTCTGAACTACTACAATTTATTCATATAGGCTTGTGTATTGTCCATAATTTCAAGCAAGCGCTGACTGTATTGAAGTACTTCATCAAATACATCAACCAACTCATCTTCAATATACTCATGCACAATGGTGTTGCGGATGTCTTTCATCAAGCGAATTTCATCCACATCATCAAATAGTTGGCGTTTATGCGCCCGATTAACGACGTCAATCAGTGTTCCTTGATTTTCAAGCTCATACTCGTCAAGTGTCCGAAACATTTTACGAATCAAAAAGTCCATACTCCGGCTATATCGGCTACACAAGGTTTCAAAATAACCAAACTCTTCGATTGAGTACTCCGCCTTAACGCCAACAGCGTGACACTGCTGATAAGACAAATTCAGCCAATAAATCTACTTAGCGAGTAGTGACGCATCTTGTTTAAGCTTGACATCCATGGGGGTCATAATCGTATCGCCTTCTCTCGAATAACCTGATGAAACACATTCTCAAACGCTCCATCATCTAAAACAACATCCAATTTTTGATCGCCAAAACGATGACAAAAATCGATACGCAATTGACGTAAATCTCGCTTCGTCAGGTGTGATGACACGACTAACAAGTCAATATCACCGCCACGCTTATCATCATCCACTCGGCTTCCAAATAAATACAATTGCGCCTCACCAGACAAAGAGCTTAAGCTTTGTTTAAGCAAGGTAACTTCTTCATCGGTTAAGCGCATAGTTTTACTCCACCGTAACAGACTTCGCCAAATTACGAGGTTGATCAACATCAGTGCCACGAATGACCGCCGTATGGTAAGCCAATAACTGCAAAGGCACGACATAAGCGACAGGTGCTAATGAATTCAGTTGAATGGGTAAACAAATATTGTGATAGCGCGCGTGCTCAAACTCACTCGGGTCAATCATGCCAGCGGCTGAGAAAACAAACAACTCACCGCCACGCGCCGACACTTCTTCTAAATTCGATTTGAGCTTCGCCCACAACACATCATTCGGTGCAACCGATACCACGGGCATTTTTTCATCAATCAACGCCAATGGACCATGCTTTAACTCACCCGCTGGGTAGGCTTCGGCATGGATATAAGACAGCTCTTTCATTTTTAACGCACCCTCTTCAGCAATCGGGTACATAAAACCACGACCTAAGAACATCGCATTGTCTTTTAACGCCAATTTTTGCGCCATTTGTTGAATTTCATTGTCTTTTAACAACACCTGACGCAGCACATCAGGCAAGGCGCGCAACTCATTCACAATCACTTGCGCATCATCTTCTTTCAAATTGCCTTTGGCTTTACCAATCGCCAACACCAACAACATCATCGCCACTAACTGAGTAGTGAAACCCTTGGTTGAGGCTACCGACATTTCACGACCTGCGCGCGTAAGCAGCACCATATCTGCCTCACGCACCATACTGCTTTCTGGCACATTCACCACTGCCAACGTCTTAAAGCCACGCGCTTTAGCCTCGCGCATCGCGGAAAGCGTATCAGCTGTTTCACCCGACTGAGATATGAACACCATCAAGGTATTTTTGAACATCGACGGCTGACGGTAACGGAACTCACTGGCAATTTCGACCTGACAGGGCATATCGACCAAATACTCTAACCAATAACGCGCCACCTCTCCCGATAAAAAGCTGGTACCGCAACCGACCACTTTAATGGCTTCAATCGAACGTAGCATGTCATCCGAATCGGGACCTAACAAATTAGATACCACGCCTGTTGGCAATAAACGTCCCTCTAAAGATTCAGCAATCAGACTGGGTTGCTCATGAATTTCTTTGAGCATAAAGTGACGATACTCACCTTTACTCACCGAATCATTGGTTAGGTTACTTTGTACCACAGGACGCTCAGACGACTCTAATCGACGCCACTGACGATCGTAAATGGTTAAACTATCTTTCGTAATGTCAGCGACATCGCCTTCTTCTAGGAAAATGAACTGTTGCGTTACTGGCAATAGCGCCATTTGATCAGAAGCGACAAACTTCTCACCAAAACCCAAACCAATCACCAATGGACTGCCTTCACGCGCCACAATCATACGACCAGGAATGTCTTTATTCAAAATCGCCAAGGCAAAAGAACCGTGCAATTTAGCGAGGGTATTTTTAACAGCCTGTAACCAATCACTCGTTTTCTTACTTTCTTGCGCCAGTAAATGCACCACCACTTCCGTATCGGTTTCTGAAGAGAAGACCACCCCTTGTGCTTGCATAGCTTCACGCAAGTCGAAAGCATTTTCGATAATGCCATTATGTACCAACACAATACGATCTTCTGAAACATGCGGATGCGCATTACGCTCCGCTGGCTTGCCATGCGTTGCCCAACGGGTATGAGCAATACCGTAAACGCCCGCAACACCTTCTTCTGCAACTAAATCGGCAAGATTTTGCACCTTACCAACAGCACGAGCGCGATCGATCCCTTTTTCATTTAATACCGCCAAACCCGCTGAGTCATAACCACGATACTCAAGACGACGTAAGCCTTCAATTAAAATGGGAACGACATTACGCTCTGCAACACCACCAACGATTCCACACATACTTTCTTATCTCCAAAATTCTTATTTCTTAACAGGACGTTGCCAAGTCGCAATCGTCACCTGTTTAGCTCGTGCTAAGGTCAGTTGGTCATCAGGCGTATCTTTGGTAATCACCGAACCAGCTCCGATGGTAGCTCCAGCCCCAATGGCCACAGGTGCTACCAGTGCCGAATTAGAGCCAACAAAAGCTCCCTCACCAATCACTGTACGATGCTTATTCACACCATCATAGTTACAGGTTATGGTACCCGCACCAATATTAGCCTTAGCGCCCACGCTGGCATCACCAACATAACTGAGATGATTGACCTTAGCACCACTGCCTAACTGAGCATTTTTCAACTCAACGAAGTTACCTATGTGCGCATGATCTTGCGTCACTGTTCCTGGACGCACTCGCGCAAACGGACCAACACGAGAATCAGCACCAATACTACAATCTTCAAGCACTGAATAAGGATTGAGCTTAACCCCATCGGCCAAGGTCACGTTATGCAACACACAACCTGCTCCGATACTGACGTTATTACCCAACACCACCTTGCCCGACAACACCACATTAACGTCAATAGCGCAATCCATACCCACTTCAACTGAACCACGAATATCAACACGCGCTGGGTCAATAACGGTCACTCCCGCTTTCATCAGCGACATGACCTGCTCGGCTTGATAGAGACGTTCTAAACCAGCTAATTGAGCTTTATCGTTCACCCCTAACACTTCCATCTCACTACTGGCTTGCGTTGAACGCACCATAAAGCCGTCAGCAACCGCCATGGCAATAATGTCGGTTAAGTAGTATTCACCCTGCGAATTGTTATTCCCTAGCTGAGACAACCAAGCACGCAATTGAGCTCCTTTAGCCGCCATAATGCCTGTATTGACTTCCGTAATGGCACGCTCTTCAGTATTAGCATCCTTTTGCTCCACAATGCGTTGCATATTGCCACAGGCATCGCGCACAATGCGTCCATAACCTGTTGGATCAGGCAAGGTCACAGTCAACAAAGCTAAGGGATGACGATCATCGACCAAATCAACCAGTCGTGCCAAAGTAGCCGACTGAATTAAAGGCACATCACCGTAAAGAATCAAGGCCGTCTCGTCATTTTGGATATGGTCAATCGCCTGCACGACGGCATGACCAGTTCCCAGCTGCTGAGCCTGCACCGCCCAAACAAGCGAATGATGCTGACAAGCAGCTTGCACAACATCCAAACCAAAGCCAGCCACGACCACCGTCTGACGTGCCTGTAAAGACTGAGCCGTATCAATCACATGATGGAGTAAAGGACGCCCCCCTAAAGGTTGTAACACTTTAGGAAGAACAGAACGCATACGCGTGCCCTTGCCAGCGGCAAGAATAATCGCACTGAGCATATAACCTCGTTATAGAATAAATGAGTGGAGCAACTCAGCTGATTGTACGCTAGCTGATGACAAAAAAAAACGGGAGACATAAGTCCCCCGTTCTTTTTTGTGCCAAGAGGCAAAATTAATGCATCAAGCCTTGCTTGCTCAACTGATCGCGTAAACGACCCAGCATCGCAATTTGTGCAGCAGCTTCTGCTAAAGCGTTTTGTGCGCGCGTAACGTCCAAATCGGTTTTAGCATTATCCATAGCTTCTTGTGCACGCGCCATGGCTTCTTGTGCAGCGGCTTCGTCCAGATCTTTTGCACGGAGCGCTGAATCAGCTAACACCGTTGCAACATCAGGCTGGATCTCCAACACACCACCAGAAACATAGAAGTAACTCACCTCATCGCCAGACATCACACGTACTTCACCCGGTTTTAACGTGGTGATTAACTGTGTGTGGTGAGGCAGGATACCCACTTCACCATTCGCTGCCTGTGCAAAAAAGCGCTCTACCTTGCCAGAGAAGATTTCTCCTTCGGCACTGACGATATCCAATTGCATGGTTGCGGACATAATCTGTCCTCCTTACTTGGCAGCCAGTTTGTTCGCTTTCTCAATCGCTTCGTCGATGTTACCGACCATGTAGAAAGCTTGTTCTGGTAAATGATCTAGCTCACCAGCCATAATCATTTTGAAGCCCGCTAAGGTTTCTTTCAAAGAAACATAACGACCTTTGTCACCCGTGAACACTTCAGCTACGTGATAAGGTTGTGACAAGAAACGTTGAATTTTACGCGCACGAGTAACGATTGATTTGTCTTCTTCTGACAACTCATCCATACCCAAAATGGCAATAATGTCTTTCAATTCTTTGTAACGTTGCAGTGTTTTTTGTACGCCACGAGCGATGTCGTAGTGTTCAGCACCAACAACCAATGGATCTAATTGACGTGAAGTCGAATCCAATGGGTCAATTGCTGGGTACAAACCTTGTTCTGCAATCGAACGGTTCAATACAACCGTCGCGTCCAAGTGGGCGAAGGTCGTTGCAGGAGCTGGGTCAGTCAAGTCATCCGCAGGAACGTAAACCGCTTGGATCGACGTAATCGAACCATTTTTAGTTGACGTAATACGCTCTTGAACCGCACCCATTTCTTCTGCCAATGTTGGTTGGTAACCTACCGCAGAAGGCATACGACCCAACAATGCTGACACTTCGTTACCCGCTAGGGTGTAACGGTAGATATTGTCAACGAAGAACAGAATGTCACGACCTTCATCACGGAAGTACTCAGCCATAGTCAAACCTGTCAAAGCAACGCGTAAACGGTTACCAGGCGGCTCATTCATCTGACCGTAAACCATGGCTACTTTATCTAGTACACCAGAGTCTTTCATTTCGTGGTAGAAGTCATTACCTTCACGAGTACGCTCACCAACACCGGCGAACACTGACAAACCGTCATGCGCTTTAGCGATGTTGTTAATCAGCTCCATCATGTTAACGGTTTTACCAACACCGGCACCACCGAACAGACCGATTTTACCACCCTTAGCGAATGGAACTAGCATGTCAATTACTTTAACACCTGTTTCCAACAGCATTGTTGAAGGTGCTAATTCATCGAATGCAGGCGCTTTACGGTGAATAGGGTGCTTCTCTTCAGCAGCCACATCACCCGCTTCGTCGATGGCATTACCCAATACGTCGAAGATACGACCCAAAGTCGCTTTACCTACAGGAACAGAAATGGGGTTACCCGTGTTAGTCACTTCCATGCCACGCTTTAGGCCATCAGATGAACCCATTGCGATCGCACGAACAACACCACCACCAATTTGCTGTTGTACTTCTAAAATCAAACCCAATGACGAAACCGTCAAAGCGTCATAGACTTTAGGCATTTCAGATTGCTTAAACTCGACGTCAATAACCGCGCCGATGATTTGCAAAATCTTTCCAGAACTCATAACGCAAACCTCTATAGTTGCTAATTAACCAGAAACCGCCGCTGCACCCGCAGTGATTTCCGAAATCTCTGCAGTAATGGCAGCTTGACGCGCCTTGTTGTACGCCAATTGTAGTTCTTTGATGAACTTGCCAGCGTTATCAGTCGCGTTTTTCATCGCGATCATACGAGCTGACATTTCACAAGCTACGTTTTCTACCGTTGCTGTGTACACCATTGATTCAACATAGCGCTTGAGAAGTTCATCAAGCACTTCCTTAGCTTCTGGCTCATACAGGTAATCCCAATGACCCTTAGACGCTGTAACATCTTCTTGAGCGATGGGCAGTATACGGTGCATAGTTGGCTTTTGAGTCATGGTGTTCACAAACTCGTTGGACATCAGCCACAACTCGTCGATAGAACCCTGCTCATAAGCATCCAACATCACCTTAACGCTACCAATCAAATCAGTCACATGAGGCTTATCACCTAAACCTGATTTGGTTGCCAATAAATTGCCACCAAATGATTTAAAGAATGAAGCACCTTTGCTACCAATCACGCTGTAAGAAACGTCAGTCCCTGCGTTTTGCCACTCTTTAACACGACCGCTTAAACGGCGTAATAAATTAGCATTCAAGCCGCCACATAAGCCACGATCCGACGTGATGACAACAACGCCAACACGTTTCACCGGACGCACGGTCATGAAAGCATGTTTGTACTCGGGATGAGCTTTAGTCAAATGTCCGATTACACGCTTGATTTTATCCGCATAGGGACGTGCAGCATCCATACGTTGCTTGGCGCGGCGCATTTTAGACGCCGCCACCAGCTCCATGGCCTTGGTGATTTTCTGCGTATTTTTGATACTCGCAATCTTGCCGCGAATCTCTTTTCCGCTTGCCATGGCCTTACCCTCTTTACTTAGTAAACGCCATTAGCCTTGAAGCCTTCCACACAAGCTTTCAAGCCAGCCAAGATATCATCGTTCAGGTCACCCTTAACGTTGATCTTGTCAGCCAAGTCTTTGTGGTTGCTGTTCAAGTAAGCGTGTAATGCAGCTTCAAAAGAACCTACTTTAGATACGTCAACGTCATCTAAGTAGCCAGAAACTGCTGCGTACAAAGAGATACCCATTTCAGCAATAGACAATGGAGAGAATTGTTTTTGTTTCATCAATTCTGTCACGCGCTTACCACGTTCCAATTGCTTACGAGTTGCTTCGTCAAGGTCAGAAGCGAATTGCGCAAACGCAGCCAACTCACGGTACTGAGCCAAGTCTAGACGGATACCACCACCAAACTTTTTAATGATCTTAGTTTGTGCTGCACCACCAACACGAGATACCGATAAACCCGCATTCACCGCAGGACGAATACCTTGTGCAAACAATGAAGTTTCTAAGAAAATCTGACCGTCAGTAATCGAAATTACGTTGGTTGGAACGAAGGCAGAAACGTCACCCGCTTGAGTTTCAATGATTGGCAATGCCGTCAATGAACCTGTTTTACCTTTAACAGCACCATTTGTGTAAGCTTCCACATAGTCCGCATTCACACGCGCAGCACGCTCTAACAAACGGCTGTGGAGGTAGAATACGTCACCTGGGTAAGCTTCACGACCTGGCGGACGACGTAACAACAATGAAATTTGACGGTAAGCAACAGCTTGCTTAGACAAATCATCATAAACGATTAACGCATCTTCACCGCGATCACGGAAGTATTCACCCATCGCACAACCACCGTAAGCAGCCAAGAATACCATTGCTGCTGGATCAGCTGCGTTAGCAGCCACAACTGTGGTGTATTCCATCGCGCCAGCTTCTTCTAATTTACGAACCACGTTCTTAACCGAAGAGGCTTTTTGACCCATCGCAACATAAACACAAGGAATACCCTTGCCTTTTTGGTTGATGATGGCATCGATAGCGATTGCTGTTTTACCCGTTTGACGGTCACCAATGATCAACTCACGTTGACCACGACCTACAGGAATCATCGAGTCAATTGACTTGATACCTGTCATCATGGGTTGGTCAACGCTTTGACGTGGCATAACGCCTGGTGCAATACGCTCAATCGGTGACATAACCACGTCACCCGCTAGCGGACCTTTACCGTCGATAGGCGTACCTAACGCATTAACCACACGACCCAACAACGCTGGACCTGTTGGCACTTCAAGAATGCGGCCAGTACACTTAACGCGCTGACCTTCAGCGATGTTAGTGTAATCTCCTAGAATAACGACACCTACAGAGTCGCGTTCTAGATTCAACGCCATACCAAAAACATTGTCGTTGAATTGCACCATCTCACCATACATGACATCTGATAAGCCATGAATGCGTGCAATACCATCAGCAATGCTTACTACCACACCTTCAGAACCTGATTCTGGTGCAGCAGTGAAACCGGCGATGCGTTCTTTAATCAGACTACTGATTTCAGAAGGATTCAATTGCATGTTTGTTCCTCTATACCTTACTGGGCAATGACTGCAGACAGTTTGTTTAACTGACTTGCAATCGAGCCATCAATGACCCAATCTTGTGCTTTAATAACAGCACCACCAACCAGTGTCGAATCCACATTAAAGGTTACTTCAACATCAGCAGACCATTTAGCATCAAGTGCTTTTTTTAGTCCCGCTTGCTGTTCAGTCGTTAACACGACCGCTGAAGTAACCGAAGCCTGAACTCGACCATCATTTTCTGCACGTAACGCATCAAATTGCGTTTTAACGTCAGCAATGACCGACAAGCGACGGTTAGCAGCCATAGCCTCTACCAAACGTTTCGCACTGTCTGATAGGACAGCTGAACCGACGGCGTTCACTACACTTGCCACCACTTCGGTCGGCGTACTGGGGTTATTAATCAGCTCAGCAACCTGGGGTTCGGTCGTAATTGCTACAAGTGCAGCTAACTGATCTGCCCAAGCAGCAACCGACCCTTGTTCGCGCGCCAAGCCATAAGTGGCTTCAGCGTAAGGACGCGCCAGTGTCTGTGACTCTGCCATAATATTACCCAGAAGTTAAATCTGTTTGACAAGACGATCGAGAATATCTTGATGCTTAGCCGCATCAATCTCGACTGCCAAAATCTGACCTGCACCTGCCACAGCCAATTTCGCCACATCGCCACGTAACTGTTCACGCGCAGCTGCCACTTCTTGGGCTAACTCTGCTTGTGCACCAGCACGAACGCGGTCGGCTTCTTCTTGTGCTTTGGTTTTAGCGTCGTCAACGATTTCGTTAGCGCGCTTTTCAGCTTGGCCAATAATGTTTTGAGCCTGCTCTTTAGCTTCTTTAAGCACTTCTTTAGCGCGTTTTTCAGCTAATTCGAGCTCACGCTTACCTTTTTCAGCCGCTGATAGGCCGTCGGCAATGCGCTTTTGACGCTCTTCCATCAATTTGGAAATTGGTCCCCATAGGACCTTGTTCACGAACCAAATCAAAAGCACGAAAGCGATGATCTGGATCAAGAGCGTAGCATTAATACTCACGGTTCGCCCCTAAGGTTGGTTAACACAAAAACCTTGGTTGGGAAGCGTACGAGACACCACCCATAACCACAAATTAAGCGCCTAAGGCAGCTTTCATTGCGCCAACGAATGGGTTAGCGAACAGGAACCACATAGCGAATGCCAAAATGATGAATGGGAAAGACTCCATCAAACCAGCGAAGATGAACATGTTAGTCATCAAAGCAGGACGCATTTCTGGTTGGCGAGCGATACCTTCCAAAGTTTTAGAACAGATCAAGCCCCAGCCAATTGCTGAACCTAAACCTGCAGCAGCCAAGATAACGCCTACGCCAATTGCAGTTGCAGCGTAGATATCAGCGATCATAGTAGCAGTTACTTCCATCGTTTTTCTCCAAAGTTAAAGTTTAAAGGTTAAAAGTTAATGAAATCGTTTTTAATTCAAAGCTGGCGATTTTCTGAGCGACTTTAAGCTAAGCTCAAAGCCACCCTGAGCATTCACCATTAATGAACTAACATTAATGATCGTCCATCTCGGTATGCGCCATGCCTAAATAGACAATGGTTAGTACCATGAAGATGAAGGCTTGTAAGGTGATAACCAAGATATGGAAAATCAACCAGCCCAAATCAAGCAGTGCTTGTAGCGGAGCCCAAAAGAGCGCACCGATACCGACTGCAAGCGTACCACCGATCAAGGCGATCAGCAGGAACACCAGCTCACCAGCAAACATGTTGCCGAATAGACGCAATCCAAGAGACAGCGGCTTTGAAACTTCTTCAATCAACGTCATAACGATATTGAATGGGACAAAGAATTTACCGAATGGGTGGAATAAGAACATCTTAGTAAATCCCCACAAGCCTTTAACTTTGATGTTGTAAAAAATAATCAAAGCAAAAACAGACAAAGCCATCGCCATCGTCGTGTTCAAGTCTGTTGTCGGCACCACTTTTAGATGGAAATGAGGATCACCTGTCACCATTTGCGCCAACATGGGCAACAAATCAACAGGGATAAGATCCATGAAGTTCATTAACCAGACCCAAACGAAAATAGTCAAAGCTAGAGGAGCAATAAGTGGATTTTTACCTGGAAAGGTATCACGAACTTGTTGACCAACGAAGTCCAATACACCTTCTACCGCATTTTGAAAGCCAGATGGAGCACCTGCTTCTAGACGCTTGCCCAAACGAGCAGCTACCAAAATAATCAGCATACCCAGTGCAATACTGATTAAAATTGTGTCCATATGAAAAGTCCAAAAACCTTCACATAAACCCGTCGCTGGATTAATGTTATCCGCACTACATACAGCATTATTCTGTAAATGGTGCTGGATATACTCCACCGTTCCCATATTTTCACTACTCAAGGTATCTCTCCTTTCCTGTTAATCTGTAAGCCTTTTTTTACCACGCAAAGTCATCACTTGTGCAAGCTGCATCGCCACGAATGTTAGCACCATCGGCATTGGCTCTAAACCCACACCACTAATACCAACAATGAACAACACACCTAACAGCACAAAACGAATCGCTGCACTGGCATATAAAATCCACATGCTCTGTTGTAGCTCTGTTACCGCTCGCGCATCAGCCATGCGCACCGTGAGCACTAACAACCCAACATTCATAAGTCCGAGCATCAGACCGTAGGCACTTGCTGGCACATTCATTGGCGCAAAAACACCAAATGCAATCAAAGCCAACCCACCAAAAAAGAGTTTCCAAGCCACCAAGGGCTTTACATTTACTTGCATTCGTGCGGCATCTTCATCAAGATGTCGTAAACCTTACGAGCACCACCAATAAAGCCCATAACACCACAAATCAACAAACCAAATGGCTGGGTATCAAACAAGCTGTCGAGCCAATAGCCCACCAGAAAACCTGCCACCACCATCGAGGTAAACATAGAACCGGCACTGATTAACAGCAAATTCGGCATTTTACCGTCTGTTTTGTCGCTCATAGCATCCCAATAATGCAACTAAATCCTACCTATGATACGTGAATATGCCCTTTCAAGCAAGAAGCACGTCGGCTATTTACCGCTTACCCTACCTATTGTCGCTACCAAAAAACACAACCACTATATATGTGAATTGAACAGTGTAAATGATCTTATGATGACATTTTTTCCATTAAGGATTTTAAAGAAGACTCATCACTAAAACTGATCTCTAGCTTACCCTTACCGTTAGCTTTGACGGATAACTTAACAGGCACTCCTAAGTGTTCACTGAGTTGCTGCTGCCAAACTTGCCATTGCGCTGTCTGAACGGATGGTTGATTGTGCTGCAACAACTCGGTTGCAGGTTTTGGCTGAGCCAATTGACGCACTACCTGTTCTAACTCCCGCACCGACCATTGCAGCGACATAGCTTGTTGCGCCAAACGTTGTTGCTCTGTTTCTGGTAAGGACACCAAACAACGTGCATGACCCGAAGACAAGTGTCCATCAAGCACCGCTTCTTGCACGCTTAATTCTAGCTTAAGCAAGCGCAATAAATTACTAACCGCCTCACGTGAACGACCCAGTGTTTGTGCGACTTGTTCATGAGTTAGCGCAAAACTTTCTGCAAGCTGTCGAATCGCGCGTGCTTCTTCAATAGCAGTGAGATTTTCACGTTGTATATTCTCAATCAATGCAATGGCGAGCGCTGACTGATCATCAATTTGGCGCACCACGGTAGGGACAGTGGACAAGCCTGCCAATTTAGCTGCACGCCAGCGACGCTCACCAGCAATAATTTCATATTGCCCCACACCAATCGGACGCACCACAATCGGTTGTATCACCCCTTGCGAGCGGATAGAGTCAGCCAATTCAGCCAGCGCCACCTCATCCCACTGCGAACGCGGCTGAAAACGACCACTGGTTAGCGCTGAAACCGACAATTGGGTTAATTCATCTTGCCCACTCACCTCTGTCACAGCATTGTTGGCACTCCCCAACAAAGAGGCAAAACCCGCACCTAACCCACGTGGCTTTTTACTCATCGCTCACACCCTTAAAATCGACGACGCGACAACTCTTGCGCCAGCGCCAAATAGGCCGCTGCACCCGTTGAGTTAGCATCAAATTCAAAAATAGACTGACCAAAACTTGGCGCTTCAGCTAGGCGCACATTACGCGGAATCACACTGGCCAACACTTGAGGACCAAAATGGGTTAGTAATTCATTAGCCACATCTTGAGCCAATTTATTACGCTTGTCGTACATGGTACGCAGCAAGCCAGCAATAGCCAACTGAGGATTGACCGTCTGACGAACACTATCCACCGTACCCAACAAAGCCGCTAATCCTTCTAACGCATAGTATTCGCACTGTACAGGTACCAGAATACCATTTGCCGCCGTTAGTGCATTTAGCGTCAACAAGTTTAAGCTAGGCGGACAGTCTATTAACACCCAATCATAGTCGTGTTCAATACCTTTCAAAGCTTGCTTGAGCACACTTTCACGGTGTGGCATGGCCATCATCGCCACTTCAGCGGAAACCAAATCGCCATTGCTGGGCAACACATCAACAGGCGCGGTCGGGGAACGCACGATAGACTGGGCAAGGCTCGCTTGACCCTGCAATAATTCCGTCAACGAGTGCTCGACATCATCTTTAGCAATCCCCAGACCCGTGGTGGCATTACCTTGCGGATCCATGTCAATCAATAACACACGCTTACCCAGCATGCCTAATGCAGCCGCCAAATTAACCGTGGTGGTGGTTTTACCCACACCACCTTTTTGATTAGAAACAGCAATAATCGGCATTTACACACTTTCCTGAGATATAGGCCAACAGCGCACTAACCAGCGCTGCGCATCCAGTTGTGGCACAGTCAACTGAAGCGTTTCAGCACCAATGTGTGCTGGCATAGCATCCATTTCTGCTTGTGGATAAACGCCTTTCATCAGCCACCAACTGCCTGAATCGGCCCGTAAATGCTCAGTAAAACCAATGAAGTCGCACATTTCAGTTACGGCACGCGCAATCACACCGTCATACTGGGCTTGATGTTGCTCTGCGCGACTATGCACCACACTAACACGATCCATTAAGCCCAATTCAAGCACCGCTTGCGTTAAAAAACGGGTTTTTTTACCGTTACTATCCAATAGCGTCCAGCTACGATTGGCATCGGCAATGGCTAAAACCAATCCTGGAATACCGCCACCACTACCAACATCGATCCAACGCCCACGAGATGGCAAATATGATTGCACCGACAACGCATCGAATAGATGCTTAACCAGCATTTCTTCAGGATCACGAATAGCAGTGAGGTTGTAAGCTGCATTCCACTTATGCAACAAAGCAACATACTGCAATAACTGCGTTTGCTGCTGCTCCGACAGCGAGAATCCTAACTGCTGTAAACCGCGCGCTAATTGAGACGATAAAACATCGAACGACATGGATTTATCCACAAACCAAACGACATATCATAGCATTTTTGCGCCGATAAGCACAGACTGAACCGACAACCTAGCCTTTGCCATCATGCCATGCGCTTCTTCAGATGCACGAGCAATAACGACAAAGCCGCTGGTGTAACACCCTGCACACGCCCCGCTTGACCAATGGTATTAGGACGATACTCTTTCAATTTTTGTTTCACTTCATTCGACAAGCCTTCAATCGCATCATAATCCATCGATTCGGGCAACAGTGTCGATTCATTGCGTTTGACCTTGTCGATTTCATCTTGCATACGACTTAGATAGCCTGCGTACTTAACGTCAATTTCAATCTGTTCAATAACCGCTTCATCGATTACCGCCTCGCCAAAACCAGTTAACGTCGCCAAACTTTGATAGGTTACCTCAGGGCGACGCAGCAAGGTTTGCAAATTTTGCTCTTTACTCATGGTGGTGCCGAAAATGCGCTCACTTTCTTCGATCGATAAACGCGCTGGTGAAATCCACGTATCACGCAGGCGTTGTGACTCGTGTTCAATCTGTTCTTGTTTGCGGCTAAAACTCGCCCAACGGGCTTCATCAATCAGCCCCAATTCACGCGCAATCGGCGTTAAGCGACGGTCGGCATTGTCTTCTCGCAGCAGCAAACGATATTCCGCGCGTGAAGTAAACATACGGTAGGGTTCAGTTAAGCCCATGGTATGTAGATCATCGACCAACACCCCCAAATAGGCTTGGTCACGACGCGGAAACCAAACATCCTTTTCTTGTGCACGACAAGCAGCATTAACACCAGCTAATAACCCCTGCGCTGCCGCTTCTTCATAACCAGTCGTACCGTTAATTTGTCCGGCAAAATATAAGCCAGCAATTTGATGTGTCTCCAACGTTGGTTTAAGCGCACGCGGGTCGAAATAATCATACTCAATGGCATAGGCTGGGCGCGTTAAGACTGCATTTTCTAAGCCTTTCATGGTATGAATCATTTGCAACTGGGCTTCAAATGGTAAACTAGTAGAAATGCCGTTCGGATAGAGTTCGTGTGTGGTGAGGCCTTCGGGTTCAATAAAAATTTGATGCTGTGGCTTATCGGCAAAGCGGGTAATTTTGTCCTCAATCGATGGGCAATAGCGCGGCCCCACTCCTTCAATCACCCCTTGATACATAGGAGACTGATCGAGGTATTGACGAATCACCTCATGCGTACGCTCGTTGGTGTGGGTAATGTAGCAAGGTACTTGGCGCGGATGCATGGCGCGATTGCCCATGAAGGAAAACACGGGTAAGGGTTCATCGCCTGGCTGTGCTTGCATCACTGAAAAATCCACACTACGTGCGTCGATACGACAGGGCGTACCTGTTTTTAAACGTCCGACGGGCAGGTCTAACTCACGTAATCGCTCTGCCAAACGAATACTGGGCGGATCACCAGCACGACCACCTGAATGGTTTTGCAAGCCAATATGAATGCGTCCATTAAGGAAAGTTCCGGCGGTTAAGACAACCTGACGTGCGTACAACTTCCAGCCAGTGGCGGTAACCACCCCTGTTACCTGACCCTGGTCAACCATTAAATCTTCTGCCATTTGTTGGAACAAGGTTAAATTGGCTTGATTTTCTAGGCGATAACGCACCGATGCTTTGTAGAGTAAACGATCAGCTTGCGCGCGTGTGGCACGTACAGCTGAGCCTTTAGAGGCATTGAGGGTACGAAATTGAATGCCAGAATCGTCGGTTGCTAATGCCATAATGCCACCCATGGCATCGACTTCTTTGACCAAATGACCCTTACCAATACCGCCAATCGCTGGATTACACGACATGGATCCCAAGCCTTCAATGCTTTGCGTTAACAACAAGGTATTGCAGCCCATACGAGCAGCCGCAGCCGCAGCCTCAGTGCCAGCATGACCGCCACCAATGACAATAACATCGTATTCTTGTTGTGCAAACATTGTGTGTAACCCTGTGATAACGCATTAAATAAGGCGCTATTTTAGCACATTCGTAGATGGGATTAATGAACGACCTTCACGCTGGGTTCATTGCTGAGCTGATGCATCCACAATGGCCAGTCCGCAGACTGCCATTGCGCATGTTGATAAACACGATACAAAATGTCGAACCATTGGCGCATCCCCGCATTAACCAATGTCATTTGCGCACTCTGTGATTCTTCTTTACCTTTGAAAATCAGAGTCATTTGTGTGAGCGAATAACTCACATCAACACGATTAATTAACCAAGCATGACTATGGGGCGAAGCGACTACCGCCGTTTCACTGACACTAGCCTGCTGTGCTGCTTGTTGTTCAAATTGATGATAAACATCGGCATGAGGCGTATCTTGCACCTGTTTAAGTAACCAATCACGCAGCACAGGAATGAGTCGATTGCCCAGACGCTGAGTCAGCCAGAGTACGACCACATCACCTTCGGGTGTCAGTGCGCTGAGATGAATACGATCTTCTTCATCAATGTAGCTTAAAGTTACTTTTTCGAGTTTCAACAACATCACCCCTTAGGCGTGTGCCTTGGTTTACGCGGTTTGTCTTTTTTCATCGCATCCCCTGCCCGTTCGGTATATTTGGTAAGGAAGGTTTGCTGACCAAACTTTTTACCCGTGCGTTTGCCTTCACCACCCGCATCCCCAGTGCCTGCGGGTTGCCAAGTGGGAATCAGGTGATGCTTGCCATTGCCAATTAAATCCGCACGACCCATTTTTTTCAAGGCTTCGCGCAATAGTGGCCAATTTTCCGCATCGTGATAACGCAAGAAAGCTTTGTGCAAACGACGCTGCTTCATCCCTTTAGGGCTAAATACACGCTCATTTTCGTCGCCTTCCCGTAAAATTTTACGCAGCGGGTTTTTACCACTGTGGTACATCGCTGATGCCAACGCCATCGGACTAGGTAAGAAGGCTTGTACTTGGTCGGCACGGAAACCATTGCGCTTGAGCCATAAAGCCAAGTTCATCATGTCTTCATCATTAGTGCCTGGGTGAGCGGCAATAAAGTAAGGAATGAGGTACTGCTCTTTGCCTGCTTCGGCAGAGAATTTGTCGAACATGGCTTTGAAATTGTCGTAAGCGCCCATGCCTGGCTTCATCATTTTCGACAAAGGCCCTGTTTCGGTATGTTCGGGGGCAATTTTTAGGTAACCACCAACGTGATGCTGTACCAATTCTTTCACATATTCGGGGGTTTCTACCGCCAAGTCGTAGCGCAATCCCGACGCAATCAGCACCTTTTTAATGCCTGGCAAAGCGCGCGCTTTACGGTACAAATGCACCAGCGGTGTTTGGTCGGTATTGAGATAACGGCAAATAACAGGATGCACACAAGATAAACGACGGCAGTTGCTTTCGATGCGCTCATCTTTACACGCCAAGCGCCACATATTCGCCGTTGGTCCGCCCAAATCGGAAATCACGCCCGTAAAGCCTTTGACGCGATCACGAATTTCTTCCACTTCGCGTAAAATCGATTTTTCGGAACGGTTTTGAATAATGCGTCCTTCATGTTCGGTAATGGAGCAGAAGGTACAGCCGCCAAAACAACCCCGCATGATATTCACCGAGAAACGAATCATTTCCCACGCAGGAATACGGGCATCACCATAACTGGGATGAGGCGCACGCGCATAATACAAATCGAAAACGCCATCCATTTCGGGCGTGGTCAGCGGATAAGGCGGTGGCGTGAGCCAAACTTCTTTGTCACCATGACGCTGCACCAAAGCACGCGCATTACCTGGATTGGTTTCTAAATGGAAAACACGCGAGGCGTGGGCGTAAAGTACAGGGTCGTCACGTACCTGTTCAAATGAGGGCATACGAATAACGGTCAATTCGCGCGGATGGAAACGCGGAATTTGACTGGTGATGTGTACCACCGTTAAGCCATTTTTTTCGTCGATGCTTTGCGTTTTCGCCGCCGATTTGCTTGAGTTGGTTTGTTCAACATCAGCTGTTTTAGCTTTATTGTCTTCACAACTGGCTTCGGTTTGCATGGCGTAGGGGTCGATATGGGCATCGATTTTACCAGGCGTATCCACTTCGGTTGAGTCCATCACCACGAAACCTTCCGGTACGCGATTACGCACAAACACCGTGCCGCGCACATCAGTCATCTCTTTAGGATGTTCGCCCTTGGCAATACGATGTGCTACTTCAACCAGCGCACGTTCAGCATTACCGTAAAGCAAAATATCGGCTTTGCTGTCCATAATAATGGAGCGACGCACCTTGTCTGACCAGTAATCGTAATGGGCAATACGACGCAGACTGGCTTCAATACCGCCAATGACAATCGGCACTTCTTTGTAAGCTTCGCGACAACGCTGAGAATAAACGGTTACCGCACGGTCGGGACGCTTACCGTGGGCATCGTCGGGCGTGTAGGCATCGTTGTGACGCAAGCGACGGTCGGAGGTGTAATGATTGACCATCGAGTCCATATTACCCGCCGTCACACCAAAAAACAGATTCGGCTTACCCAAGGCTTTGAAAGGCTCTGCAGAGGTCCAGTCAGGTTGAGCAATGATACCGACACGAAAGCCTTGCGCTTCCAACACCCGACCAATCACCGCCATACCAAAACTAGGATGGTCAACATAGGCATCGCCCGTCACTAAAATAATGTCGCAGCTATCCCAACCGAGTTCGTCCATTTCGGCACGACTTATCGGCAAAAATGGCGCAGTACCGAAGCGTTGCGCCCAGTATTTGCGATAAGAAAAGATATTTTTAGCGACGAACATAGCCGATTCCTTGGGGTAGCCCATAATTTTTTTGTTCTTGAAATTATGGATATTTTACCGCATTTATTGCATGATGATGGCAGTAAAAAATTTTCAAAAACGCACAATATCAACTGGAAAACACTATATGGCGTGAAAGAGACTGACATAGTACCTGGTGGTGTGGCAGAGTTGGCGCATTTGCAACAACAAAAAGGCTTAGCTTACATTGCACCTTAATGGGCCGATATCAGGAAACCCCAGCGGGTTTCCTGCTTGCTCGAAAGAGTCATGCCGCTAGGTGTCAGCGCAGCAAACACTAAAACCGTCGCCAACAGGCAAAATAGCAAGGAACAAGGCGCGCAGACTCAAGGAGTTTACATCAGTAAATGACGCAGAGCGAGCACCGCAGTAACGCCGCTAGATGTCTGTTGGCGTGAGTTTTAGCCTTCCCAAATCACCGTCCGCCCTACCTCCCTTGAATCCAAATGCATCCAATTCGGTGTGCCGCCATAAAACCCCATACCGACACCTTCGTGAAATTTCACTTGCTTCATCCAAGTAAATAAGACATCGGTGGGTACACCTAGCACATGAAAATCAATCGCCTGACCTTTCAGGTGATAACTCTGTAAAGCACCACCGACCTCCCGATTGGTTTGCCAAGTGCGAAAGGCACTGTGTACCAAAAAAGTGGGATTCAGCAGCCCTGCCTGCGTCAGTGCCACACGAATACCGTCCATAATATCCAACAAACGCACATCAATCACCGAAGCTTGATCGGCTTTCACATCTCGCATAACATGACAAATTTGACGATAGGCGTGCATATCGAGCTGACCATTGCGCTTATAAACCACCGACAGCACCTCTCCTGACTGAGGACGCTTGAGATTAAGCATACGTCCTGTCTGTCTTGCTTGACTAGGTAATGCTGCTGGCATTAACAAGCTGGCCGATAGGCTTTTCAGAAATAAGCGACGATCCATGCTGACCAATCCAACTTAATCAATACGCAAACGCACCGCAGCACCAGCTAACCGATACTGTAACGACATAATCATATCCATTTCTTGCTGACTGCGTGTTAAGGGATCGGCTGGCTTAGCTCCCTTTACGACAATCTTCCAAACCTTGTCAGATGACTGATGTGTAACAACAGCCACGCCCGCTCCCAGCACGCGCTGACAAATATCGGTGATGGCTGCTAACTCGTTCATGCTTCTAACCCTCTTCCATTCCACGAAAAACCGCCAATAACAAGACAGCACTCTTTCCCCCAAGCCCCTCAACCCTGTATTTTTCAAAGTTTCCCTAAGTCATTATAATAGAGGAGTTAGGTCATATATTATAAAATGTTGTTGAATACGCCTTTACTCTTCTTTCACACCCTAGATTTTATAAAACAGCTTTATCGTTATGCAGTTAAAACCCATCACACCCGAAGGCTATCAGCAACTCAAAGCCGAACTCGACCAGCTTTGGTACAAAGAACGCCCCGAAGTAACCAAGGTCGTGCAATGGGCGGCTGGGTTAGGCGACCGCTCTGAAAATGCCGACTACCAATACAATAAGCGTCGCTTGCGTGAGATTGATCGTCGTGTACGCTTTCTAAGCAAACACCTAGAAGAAGTGAAAGTGGTGGACTATCACCCGCAGCAAGAAGGCAAAATTTTCTTCGGTGCTTGGGTAACACTAGAAGATGAGCAAGGCGAGACCTTGAGTTTCCGTATTGTTGGACAAGAAGAAATTTATGGTCGTGACGACTATATCTCGTTACACGCCCCGATGGTCAAGGCTTGTCTGGGCAAAGCTGTCGATGATGAAGTGGTGGTTAAACTGCCAGCGGGTAATCAAGTTTGGTGTGTGGTAGAGATTCGCTATCAAGTTAGTTAACCGCATCGGCAACTTACCTAACACCTCAAAAACAGAGAACCCCGCAATCTTAGCGGGGTTTTGTTTTATCGCCCACTACAAATTGACATTTACACAAGTTGACAAGTTGACAAGTTGTATTGAATAATACAAAAAACACGATACAGGAGGCGTAACAATGGAAGCCATTGCGGTTGCCCAATTAAAAGCCGATTTTTCTAGCATTCTCTCTAAAATTGAACAAACAGGCGAAGGTGTCATTGTTGAATATGGACGCTTGCATAAAAAAGTTGCGGTGCTGTTACCGTACTCCCCCAAATACGAACAGCAAGCACAACGTCAATTTGGTATTTTGCAGGGTAAAGGTAAGGTCGAATTTCATGATGATTTTGCCATGACCGAAGAAATGTTACTTGGCTTATGAAATTGCTATTAGATACGCATATTTTGTTGTGGCTTATTTATTCGCCCAAAAAACTTCCCGATCACTGGTTAGCTGTGTTGAAAAACCCCAACAACCAGCTCTATGTGAGTCACTTAAGTTATTGGGAAATTGCATTAAAATACGGTTTGGGTAAACTCACCTTAGAAGGCGCAACCCCAGAAGACATACCGAGCTTAGCGCAAAATATGGCAATCGCTTCTTTAGCGCCGTCAGCACAAGTATTAGCCAGTGTTCATAACTTATCGGCAATAGAGGGGCACAAAGACCCTTTCGATCGCGCTTTAATTTGGACGGCAATCTGTGAAAACCTGACCTTAGTTTCGCACGATCAGAAGCTTTCTGGCTATCAGACTCAAAGATTGTCTCTGCTAAAATAAAAACCCCAACGTCTTGTTCTCGGTGGGGTTTTTATTTTATCGCTAAGTTAGGCCAATTCACGTAAAATAGATGTCATGAACATTCTATTACTTGTCGCCATTGGCTTAGTTGCCGTAGCGCTTTACATTCCGCAATGGCACACCAAACGCATCCTACAGCGTTTTAGCGCACCTCATCCTACCTTACCAGGAACGGGTTCTCAGTTTGCAGAACACTTGCTCAAACAGCAAGGACTCACTCATGTTCGCGTGGAAGAAACCAGCGATGGCGATCATTACGATCCACTCAGCAAAACCGTGCGCCTCTCACCCGACAATTTTCACCGCAACTCATTAACTGCCATTGTGACTGCCGCGCACGAAGTGGGTCATGCCATTCAAGATGCACAAGGCTACGAAGCCCTACAAAGACGCACCGAACTGGTCACACGCGCACAAACCTTTGCGCGTTTTTCGGGCTGGGCGTTAATTGCCTTACCCATTTTATTGGTGGTGATTCACAGCCCCATTTTAGCTGCCTTAGCTTTTGCGATTGGTTTTGTTTCACAATTTGGCGGCGTGTTGGTGAATATCACGACCTTACCCGTGGAACTTGACGCTAGCTTTAATCGTGCCATGCCGTTATTAGCTCAAAGTAATTTATTAAGCCCTAAAGAACTACATTCCGCTAGGCGGATTTTACGCGCTTGCGCCATGACTTATGTGGCTGGTTCTTTATCCAGCTTGTTGAATTTGTGGAAGTGGATGAAAGCGATCCGTCGCTGATACCGCCTTCAGCTGTGTACAGAGCAAACGCCGACCCGCTTCAGGGTTAGACTGAGCCGCATACAAATCGGACAAAGCCACCGCAACCTGAGCATTGGGCGCTAATTGCAAACTGTGTAATAAATCTTGTTCCGCTTGTTGACTCATGCCTTGCTGCTTAGCCAGCAATCCCGACAGCCACCATAAAGCTGGCTCGTTAGGATAGCTTTTCAACCACTGTTTCACTTGCTTCAACTCACGATAAGCATCTTGTCCGCTCAAAGCGACCAGTAAAGGCAAGAGCTGTGAATCCCACTGATGCTCTAGGGCTTTGACCACCACTTGCCATAAACTGCTCGAAGCGCCCCACATTAAGGCACGCTCAACATAAGCTTTCACAATCAACGGATGGCGTTGTTGTGAACGAGACAAGGCTTTCCATTCTGCTTCCAGTAGTTCTCGATTATCGGCACGACTGAGTGATTGCGCCAGCAAGATAGATTGCAATTCCAGATAACGCGAGCGAGATAAGGCATTTTTTGCTTCTGGTAAATAACCAGCCAAGCTTTGCCAGTCCGATAACCGCTCTAATGCCTGCACCCGCATCGCTTTTAAAGTGCGCTGTTTTGGATAAAGCGATTGTAAAGAGTCAATCAATGCCAAAGCCCGTTCGGGCTGTTCGTCCATTAACCAACGGCTATGTAATAGCTGAATAGTAAACGCCTGATCAGGCGCTGAGGCAAGTGCTTTCTCGATATAAGCATCACGCTGAACCAGTTGATGCTGAGCCTGCGCTAACTGGGCTGCCAGACAATAACGTAACCATTGACTGGCATCCTTGCCAGCAACTAAGACCTGCATCGCCTTGTCATCTTCTTGCAACGCTAGTGCTTGCAAACTCTGTGCGACATGCTTCATCGGTAGTGCAGCGCGCTTACCTTCTCGCCAACGACGCCAGCGCTCTGGCAAACGCCACACCCCCAACACCAAACGCATGACACCGTAAACAACGGCTAATGCCAACACCAACAACAGCACTAAAAAACTGACTGAGGTTTCAATCAGCCAACCCGACCAATTAACCGCGACATAGCCCTGTTCACTCACCGCGAACATGGCCAAACCAGCACCTAAAATCGCCAGCACGCCCCAAAGAATAAGTCGAATCATGGCTGTGTTGCCGCAGTTGGCTGGGCTAAATAATCACGCAAATGGCGCCATTCGGGTTTAACCCAGCCAGACCAAGTCTGCCAACCGCTCAGCTGTGCGGACATACTATCTGGCAAGCTCACCGCCATCACGCCCAACAACTGCGCTAACTGCAGACTTTCGCTTTGCACCAAACGAGGTTGATTCGTTTGCACCCCCCAACGCAATTGGGTTAACGCCATACTGGCTTGCGTTTGCCATAAAGTCGCGTCACGCAATTGAGTCAAACGACTCGTATCTACTTGCTCGGCAGGCGTAATACGAA
>CAYQEZ010000022.1:23608-30143 GCA_964416645.1 uncultured Francisella sp.
TCACGCAATTGAGTCAAACGACTCGTATCTACTTGCTCGGCAGGCGTAATACGAATGAACTTGAGAAAACCACTCCACCAGCTACTTGTTTCAGAATCACTGACCTCGGTGGTGGGTTTAATCAGCCCATCGGCGGAAGCAGGCGCATAATAATCGATTAACCCTTGCCAAACGCGCCAGCTCTGTTCACCCACCAAACCATTGCGCTCGGTCGATAAACGACTGAGCGTTTGCGCTTCTTGCGTTAGCGCTAAGCGTAACGGATGACTCGCTTCTACGCCCTGCTGAGCCAACAAGCCCTGCCAAGATTCAATAAACGCTTTCAGTGCTTGCGGTTCTACCGACAATAACGACAAGCCCTGTAACTGCGCCGCCATGAGCTTGACGACGTTCACATCGGTGAATTGCCAAGGCTGATGCTGTTGGCTCTCTTTTAAACGCTGGTCTAACTGCGTTAAGGCATCGGTTAGCTCTTGACGCAAGGTCGTTGCTAAGGCTTGTTGCTGCTCAATCAAATTCAGTTGCTGCGCTCGCCATTGGCTTTGTTGAGCATCGAGTGTTTGTTGCGTTTCTATGGAAGTTTGATGTTGTGCCGACTCTAAAGCAAACAGTTTTTGTCCCAAAACCATAATAGCTAACAGGGACAAGAGCGCTAAGAATGCGCCTAACACGCCCGTCCATAGTAACCATTTAGGCGATCTGGGCGAAGGCAACCCTTCGGTGTTGCTTGCTGAATGATCGCTAGATTTTGATGGGGTTAATACCGCCTCTGTTGCCATGCTCGTGGATATATTGTCCATTTGTCACACTCCTTTGTCGCCAGCCGAGTCATCGACAAGCTTTAGCTGCCTCAATTAAGCCTTGCGAACTGGTTGCCGTCGCTACTTGAATGTCCCCTTGCCAACCTTTTTCACGGGCAAATTCTGCAATACGTTGACTCATTACCGCCAGTGGCAAGGTCATTAACCGACGACGAAAACCCGCAGGCGTGGCATTCATGGCACAAGTTAAGCTTTCAGCACTGGCAACACTCACCACCGCTTGTTCTTGTTGCAAAAAGGTCGTTAACATTCCTTGATCGACCGACTTACACACGCGCCGATACAAAGGCATTTCAGTGACCAAAGCGCCGCGCTTAGTCAACTGTGTGAGCAAGCTAGTGCGCCCGCCTTCGCCTTTCAAAATAACTACACCTTTGCCGTCAGTATGCGCCAATACGGGTTCGTTTAACAAGCCCTCAGAATCAGTTTGTGTCGGAACAATCGCTTCTACGCCACGCTGTTGCAAGGCCTTAGCCGTGGCAGCACCGACGGCTAAATAGGTGGCTTGAGACGGCAAAGCAATACCTAACTTATCTAGACTGGTTAGCGCGTAACGACTGGTCACAATCACAATCGTCGCTTGCATCAACTGGCGCAAGGCTTCATGCGCAGGAGATTGCCAAAAAATATCCATGACGGGCATTTGCCAAGGCACCATACCTGCTTCACGCGCCAGCTTAGCCATAGCTTCACCATCAGGATTGGGACGCGTCACCCATAACTGTGGTGCAGTTAAGGTCATGAGCGACCGTAAACAGCATCTAAAATCGACTTAGCACCCTTGGCTAACAACTCTTGCGCCAAGTCTTCGCCCATGGATTCTGCATCGGCAGCACTGCCTTTGCGCTCGCCACGGATAATGGTTTTGCCGTCTAAACTGGCGACCAGTCCACGTAACCAAATTTGCTCGCCTTGCCAAATGGCATAAGAGCCAATCGGCACTTGGCACCCCCCTTCTAAGGCTGCATTCATGGCACGCTCTGCGCGCACACAAGCCAAGGTAGTTTCATCGTTCAAACAGGCTACATAACCTTGGGTTGTCGCATCATTGGCCAACACCTCAATGGCTAAAGCACCCTGAGCCACTGCGGGCAAGCAAACTTCAGCGGGAATCATACTACGGATACGCTCAGGCATATCCATGCGCTCTAGCCCTGCTGCTGCTAAAATAATCGCGTCATACAAGCCTTCATCTAATTTGCGCATACGCGTGTGAATATTGCCGCGCAAATCATGCAGCTGTAAGTCGGGACGCACTGCTAACAACTGACTTTTACGACGCAAACTAGAAGTCCCGACAATCGCACCTTGAGGTAAGTCATCTAAACTGGCATAGGTGTTAGAAACAAAGGCATCTAGGGGGTTATGTCTTGCCATCACCGCACCAATAGTAAAGCCTTCTGGCAATACAGCTGGTAAGTCTTTCATACTGTGAACCGCCAACTGAGCATTACCCGCCAACATCTGCTCTTCTAACTCTTTAATGAACAAACCTTTACCACCGATTTTTGCTAAAGGAACGTCCAACAACACATCTCCTTGCGTACTCATACCAATCAACTCAATGGCTAACTGAGGGTGTTGTTGCATTAACTGCGCTTTAACAAACTCTGCTTGCCACATGGCTAATGGACTTTTTCGCGTAGCGACGAATAATTTATTCATATTTTAAGAGCTTCCTAAACTAATTAGCCTATTCTATAATAAAAGCCATGAAAATATCTCGACGATTGCTACTCTCGGCAGCACTACTCTTACCCCTATTCGGGCTAGGAGCGTGTGAAGCTGCCAAACATTCCGACTTAATCACGGTGACGGACTTATCGATCTTAGCGCAAGAAGCACAAACGGCGCGACTGCCCATTTTATTATTTGCAACAGCACCCGAGTGTCGTTACTGCCATCAGCTTGAACGTGATGTCATTCAACCGATAATCAAAAACAAACAATACGAACAAAAAGTACTGATGCGCCGCTTAGACTTAGGTCAAGATACCATTGTTGATTTTGACGGTCAAAGCAAAGATAGTATGCGTGTGGCCAAGCGTTACAAAGCACAGTTAACGCCTACGATCGTGTTCTTATCTCCTGAAGGCAACATCATTGAAGATCATATTCTGGGTGTCGTTGCCGATATTGACCAGTATGGCGGTATGATTGACGCGCGCCTGAACAGCGCATTAGCTAAACTCGGCAACCCTGCTCGCATTTCGCATTAACCTTGTTTTATAAAAAGTGATTACACCATGACTGACACCAGCCCCCATGTTTATCGTTTGAGTATTGCTTGCCCTGATAAAGTGGGAATTGTCGGCAAGGTATCCAGTTTTATTGCCCTCTATGGCGGCAACATCACCGAAGCTAACCATCACTTAGATCAGGATGCGGGGTGGTTCTTTATGCGCACCGAAATCGAGGCAGCCTCTATGCCCTTCGACGTAGCGCAGTTCCGCACGGCGTTCGAGCCGATTGCACGCGAATTCGACATGCAATGGAGTATCAGTGATTCAGCGCAGAAAAAGCGCATTGTGCTATTGGTCAGTCATGAAGCCCACTGTTTACACGACTTGCTTTACCGTTGGAAAGCGGGCGAATTGGATGGTGATATTGTTGGCATCATCGCCAATCATCAGGTGTTGGGAGAAATGGCGGGCTGGTACAACATCCCCTTCTTTTACATACCCATCAGCAAAGACAACAAAGCCGAAGCCTTTGCCGCTTACGAAGCACAAATCGACGCCCTCAGCGCCGATGTCATCGTACTAGCGCGCTTCATGCAAATCATGCCACCGTCACTGTGCGAACGTTATTTAGGGCGCATGATTAATATTCATCACAGTTTCTTGCCTTCGTTTATTGGCGCAAAACCCTACCATCAAGCGTTTCAACGTGGTGTTAAACTGATTGGTGCCACCTGTCACTATGTCACTCAAGACTTGGACGAAGGTCCCATTATTGAACAAGACGTCATTCGCGTGACCCATCGCCACAGCATCGAAGACCTACAACGTTTAGGCCGAGATGTGGAACGCAATGTACTTGCCAGAGGATTAATTTATCATTTAGAAGACCGCGTTATGATACACAGTCATAAAACTGTGGTATTGTTGGAAGGTTAAATCACATAGGTAGACAAACCATGACAATGCGAAAAAGTAGTGATATTTTATCCGAGCTACATCGACTTAATCGCCTGCCTGAAATTCCTCATACTCTCAAATTATTTGAAGAAGCGTGGAAAAGCCCTACCAAACACATTCAAGAGCTGGCCGCCATTGTTGAATCTGATGCGGGTGTGAGTAAACGGGTGATGGATACTGCTAATTCAGTACTCTATCGTGGCGATACGAATGTGACCAGCGTAACAAACGCTGTTGGTCGCTTGGGCGTGATTGAAACACGCAATATCGTACATGCCATCAGCCTGCATAGCGCCTTCACCAGCCCACTCATCGATGCACGTAAATTTTGGCGCCACAGCATCACCGCAGCCTTTGCTGCGAAAAAAATCGCTGAATACATGAACAACCGCTTTAAGTGGCAAGTTGATCCCGCTATTGCCTTTTTAGCGGGACTGTTACACGAAGCGGGTAGCGTGCTGATGTCGCGCTTTTTTATGCGCGAATATGAAATTCTACGTGAACAATCCAATACGTTGGATGACTTTACCGACAATGAACCCAAGTTACTGCACATGAACCACGCAGTACTGGGCGCGGCACTGTTCAAAAGCTGGGATTTGCCACACGAAGTCATCATCGCGGTTGCGGGGCATCATCACCCAGCACGCATTCATGAAGAGCACTATCAAATTGCCTATGTTACTTGTCTCGCGGAAGGGGCTTGTTGGTTCATTGGTGAGGGTAATGGCTTTATCGAAGCCGACATTAATCAGACCTCACAACACCTGCTCGACAACCTAGAAAGACACAGACTCACACGCGACCATTTAGCTTTTCTAGCCAAACAAGCACAAGCCGATAGTGAATCTTCTAATATGTTGGGCATGTTTTAACCGCTACTCATGGCTCGCTTCCTTGGCAAACCTTGGTTGCCCATGGCGCAAACAGCCGCGCCCATCAACAAGGTCGCTATTATTGGCGCTGGTATCGCAGGTGCAACACTCGCCAGCGAGCTTGCCTTAGCGGGACTGGACATTCTGTTATTCGAGCAAACCTCTGAACCCGCGCTCGGCGCTTCGGGCAATCTAGCAGGTAATTGCTTACCCATTATCGATCAACGCCCCGACAACCCCTACGCTCAATGGCATTGGCTGGCTTGGCAAACCACTGTTGCTTGGTGGCAGGCACAACCCAATCGCGCAGCACTAGGAAACTTAACGGGGGCGGCAAAATGGTCTTCAAACCCCAAAACATTAGCGGGTTGGCAAACTTGGGCCAGTCGCTATGAACCTCATCAAGTCGAATGGATGGATGCCCTACCCTTGCCCCATCGCCCAGCAGGACTTTGGTTTCCACAAGGCGGCAGTCTCTATCCTAAACAACTTGTGGCGCATTTATTGCAACACCCACGCATTCAACTGCATACCAACACCTTAATCACCGCATTAACACATGACCATAATCAATGGAATCTGAGATCGGAACAGGATGTTTTTAGCGCCGATGCCGTGGTGATTGCCAGTGGCGCACAAACAGCGCTCGCGCTTCCAGAGTGGGGACAAGTATTGCAACTGAATAAAGGACAAGTTTCTCACTTACCCGCTTCAGCTTGGAAAAACCCGCCCACCTTTGCATTATCCTATGGCGGTTATGTCGCACCAACCCCAGATGGTATCACTTGCATTGGTGCGACTTTCGAACAACAAGCTCCTTTAGGATTAACCGAGAACGGTCATCTTCACAATCTAGCCTTGCTCAATCAAGCCTACCCTAATGCCTTAAATTATGATGCCTTACCGACGCAAGGGCACAGTGCTTATCGCGCCAACACTTATGATCACTTGCCACTGGTTGGACCTGTCGTTGGTATTGAACCCTACCAAATGGCTATTCGCTCGCGTTGTCATCAACCCGACACCATTGCCGATACGTCTGCACACTTGTTACCACAAATTTGGATGAGCATCGGTCATGGTTCGCATGGTCTTACCTCGGCGTTCTTAGCTGCTCAACTCATTCGACAACAACTACTGAATCAACCAACTGAACTGAGTTTAAGGCTGCAGCAGACCGTCCATCCTGCTCGCGCCATTTTTCGTCAGTGTTGTTACCCAAAATAATCAAATTCGGGTAGTATTATGCGTATTACTGTTTCTAGCAGGGTTTGATCCTTATGAACTTATTAGCCTTAAAAGTCTTTTTGCTCTCTCGTATTTTCTTAGGTAGTTTTGCCACTATTATACTGATTCTTGCGGCCATTGCTTTTAATTGGATGGACAGTTATAACCTCGTACGCAGTGGTCTGGTTACCAGTATTGAATGGGTCGATACGCTCAATCAATGGGGCAGCAAAACCCAACATACCGCTGAAAAAGTGAATGAAGCGATCAACAAAGCACAACAAGAGTTCCAAAAATAATTTGTTGTGTGTGACATAAAGCATAAAACTCAGTACAAAATGATACAAACCGCTTGACGCTGATGGCGTTTTTTTCTTATAATTAAATTGTCGCCGATTTAGCTCAGTTGGTAGAGCTACTGATTTGTAATCAGTGGGTCGGGAGTTCGAGTCTCTCAA
The DNA here is from genome assembly GCA_964416645.1 of uncultured Francisella sp. Taxonomy (GTDB): domain Bacteria; phylum Pseudomonadota; class Gammaproteobacteria; order Thiomicrospirales; family Thiomicrospiraceae. The sequence goes on from CAYQEZ010000022.1 coordinate 30,130, forward strand.
TCGGCACCATATTC
>CAYQEZ010000023.1:0-27634 GCA_964416645.1 uncultured Francisella sp.
ATTAAACTCGAAGAACCTCGCATTCGAGAAAGAGATTTAGCGCGACGCTTAGGTATTAGTGAAGCCGCCTATCTACAGGCTTATGTCGGGCAGGGCGTGTCTCGCTTAAAGCCAGAATTCGATAACATTATGCAAAGCATGGCTTTGTTAGAACAGGTGTTATTGATTACCCGTGGTGATGCGGTGGTGCATGAAGTGACAGGTTGCTATCGTGATTTGCATGTTAAGAACGGCATTGGCATTGCGATGGGGGATGTCGATGTTCGTCTGTTTTTACGCAACTGGCGCTATGGGTTTATTTTAGATAATCCTTACACACAGCGTCGAAGTTTGCAGTTTTTCGATGCCTATGGTCAGGCGGTGCATAAGGTGTTTGCCACCGACGAAACCGATATGCAAGCATGGCATCGTTTGGTTTCCGTATTTGAAGATACTATCGATGCGGGAGATATGGATATTTGGATGATGCCTCAAGCAAAAATTCAACTTCCCACTTTGGTGGATTATGAAATCAAGCGCTTTCGACAAGAATGGGATGAGCTGCAAGATGTGCATGAATTTTACGAACTACTCAAGGGTTATGCACTCGACACCAATCGATCGAAAGCCTTTGAGTTAGCAGGTAAGACACGCGCATATCGGTTGACAACGGAAAGTGTAGAAAATCTGCTAACCGCTCTGTCATTAAATGAAGTGGCTAGCAAAATTATTGTTGGCAATACGGGCTGTATTCAAATATTCGCAGGTCAAGTTAAACAATTGGTGCGTTATGGACCATGGTTTAATGTGCTCGACCCAAAATTCAATTTGCATCTGGATACCAACCAAATTGACCAAGTATGGTTGGTTAAACGCCCCAGTCGTTTCGGTCAAATTACTTCTGTTGAGGCAATGGATGCGCAGGGAGAGACTATCTTAACGCTTTTTGGTGTACAGGATGCCTATAGTACCGAGCGTGATGAGTGGCGTGAAATCGTTTGTGGTTTAGAGGCGTTAGAGAAATACTCATGAAATTACTTTGGTTATTCAGTGTGGCTTTATGGCAATCAATTGCTTTTGCACAAGTACCAGAACGTATTGTTTCGGCGGGCGGTGGCGTGACAGAAATCATCTGTGCTTTGGGTCATGAAGCTAAATTGGTTGGTGTGGACACGAGTAGTTTGTATCCTCCTTCAGTTAAGTCATTACACAAAATTGGCTATCAGCGTACCTTATCGGCAGAGGGGGTAATGTCGTTACGTCCAGATTTGCTGGTCGGATCAGCCGATGTCGGGCCTGAAAGGGTGCTAACGCAGTTGAAAAGTGCTGGCATTCCTGTCGTCACAGTCGCTGATGTAATGGATCTACCCACTGCCGTGAAGCGCATTCGTGATGTGGGTAAAGCCATTGGCGATGAAGCCAACGCCAACGCCTTGGCCGATAAAATGGAGGCAGAATCATTGGTCGCCTCAGCTAAAGCTAAGCAATGGCAAGCGATAAAGTCTCTAAAAATGGCCGTATTTTTAGGTATGGGTAGTCGTACACCAATGGTAGCTGGTATAGGTACGGGCGGTCATGCCATGATCGAATTGATGGGTGGGGTGAATGCCTTTGCTTCGGTGAAGGGTTATAAACCCTTAACTGCCGAGTCGATGTTAATCGCCAAGCCAGATGTGTTCGTGGTGTTAAAGGAAACCATTGATAATCTGGGATCGGTAGATGCCTTTTTAGCGCTGATGCCCAACAGTGATTCGATTCCCGCGATTGCCAATAAACGTGTCGTCGTTATGCCAGTCGATGAGCTGTTTGGTTTTAGCCCACGTTTACCCCAAGTGATTGACAAGCTGTCACACGGATTACAACAACAAGGTGTTGTTTACACCTATCAACCATGAGTAAAGGAATTATCCCATGAATAACGAAACAGAACCATCAGTCATGCCATTTCTTGCGCCTTTGATGCCAATTGAAGAGGTGCTTGCAGAGTTTCATGCGTTTAATCGCAGTTTTAATAGTGCCATGATAGCTAGCCTCAATGAGGATGGTCATCCTGATGCCACTTATGCGCCGACATTGCAGCATGAAGGTAAATTTTATTTATACATTTCAGAGTTGGCAGCACACACAAAAAACCTGCTTAATCATCCGATGATGAGCTTGATATTTATCGAGCCTGAAACTGAGGCCAACCTATTTCGTCGTCAACGAAGCATGATTCGTTGTGATGCCAAAGCCATTGTCAGAGAAGAGGCGCAATGGAGCTTGATGCTCGATATTTATGAAGAAAATTTTGGAAAAATGATGCGTAACTTACGAGAGTTAAAAGATTTTCATTTATTTGAACTAACGCCAGTTAAAGCAACATATGTGCGAGGTTTTGCTCAAGCCTATCACATCAATGGTAGTCAGTTGAACGAAATTAATCATATTCGTGATCGAGGGCATGGGAAGTCTAGCCTTAAAAAAGAGACGGCTTAATGAGAAACTTATTTGATTTCACACGTCTGATGATAGGTGAGCCAAAAATAATGATGGAAACGCCAACTGGAATGACACACGAACCGAGTCAGCCCAGTCAACAGGCACAGCCGTCTGGTAAAGACTACTGGCATTCAACTGAACTATTAGGTGGCCGAATTATGACCCGTATTGAACACGATGGTTATGTGTATATTTTACGTGTTACAAAAGAAAACAGGTTAATTTTAACGAAATAGAAATCACTATTCTAAGCATAACAGTCGTAATGCATGACAGACGGCAAAGTTAAGTTTCTAAATTTGCCAATCGCCAAACTCAACTTCATCTAAACAGTGAAGGTGCTTGTCTTAGGTCAAGAAGTGGCCAACTGGGAAGCAGGCAGAAATCTGCGTTTAGGTGTTGATTGGTTTTTCTAGCTCGCAAACTCGCCGAGCATTCTGGGTGCGTGTAAGATGAAACCCTGTACGTAATCAATTTTGTGATGTTGCAACCAATCGTAGATAAAAAAATCTTCGACTTGTTGCGCAATGGTTTGCATATTGGCTTCTTGCGCCATGGCATGAATGGCTTTGACCAAAATAACACCATAAGCAGAGTCTTTGATTGCTTGAATCAGCTTGCCGTCAATTTTGGCAATAGTAATGGGCAGTTTTGCCAAGCGTTCAAACGCGCTTAGATCTGCGTCGACATCGTCTACGGCAAATAAACAGCCTAACTTAACCAGTCGATTCATGACCTTATCAGTATGCGTTAAATTACTCATGATTGAGCTTTCACTCACCTCAAAACACAGCAAACCTGGCGGTAAAGCATAATTAGTGAGCAAGGCTTCGACTGAGTCTAGAAAATATTGACTGGCAAAAGAATAGGCCGATAGATTGACATGAATGCGCGCAAAACTGACCATCAGTTGCGGATGGTCAACCAATGTTTCGAGCAGGTTTTGTATGACCCATAAATCCAGTTGAACGACCAGCCCGCTTTTTTCAAAAATGGGTAAAAAGCTGGCTGGCTCCTGTTCTTGACCCAGCCCATCACGATAGCGCAACAAAATTTCGCACACAGGTGCCAATCCTTGCGTCGACTCAATGGTTTGATAGTAGAGCTGAAAATCATGATTATGCATGGCACTTTGCAATGCAACCAGCTCACGATTGAAGTTTTGATAAGTCTGATGATTAAAGACGGCGCACGCATTACGTCCAGCGCGTTTGGCATGATAGGTGGCGCTTTCGATCTGATGCAATACTTCGTTGACATTGTCAGGGCAATGATCATCAATGACGGTAATTCCCACAGAACAGGTAACTGGCCATTGTCCGTGATCAATATCTAAACTGATTTGTTCAATTTGCTGTCTTAGATTGTCGGCGATTTGTTCGGCTCTGTCTAATTGACAGTGCGAGAGTAAAATCAAAAATTGATCGGCATGATTGCGAGATAAGTGATCGGTAGCACGGAGCAGACTCTTTAGTCGTTGCGCTACCTGAACCAATAACTCGTCACCGTAATGATTGCCAGCCAATTCGTTCAGTTGTCGGAAGTGGTCAATGTCGATCAGCAATAAAACATGTTGACTATGATCACGCTTGGCCGTGAGCATGAGACGATGACACTGTTGATCGAATTCAAACCGATTAAAAATTCCTGTCAAAGCATCATGACTGGCATTCCATGATAACTGTTTGCGTGAAAAACGGGCTAAACGAACATCGTGTATGGTGAGTAAGACACCATTAATTTCACCTTGTGATCGCAGTGGAATGGCGCTTACTTCAACTGGTAATTCACTCAGTCCATCTCGACCAATCAATAGGGCATTGCTGCCCGCGTTTTCTTCTTGACCAGATTGCATGGCTTTTAAACCAAGGCATGGAATGGCTTCATCATTCGTTTCGTCAACCAAGCAAAGGATGTCAGATAAAGGTTGGTCTATGGCTTCATGTGTCGTGTAAGATAGTGTTGATTCTGCAGTTGGATTGAGGAATTTAATCTTGCCTTGTGTATCCGCAACAATGATAGCATCGGGCAGCGCTTGAATGATTTGCTTAATACGAATATCTGGTGCATTGAACATAAGTTTTGGATCTCCAACGCGCTGCACAGCTAACACTGGGCTAGGGGGTTAATTGTAGTTTTTGTAAGGTGGCTTGATTCGGATAGCCATCGGCTGGTAGGTTATTCTCTTTTTGAAATTGACGCAAGGCTTGTGTGCTTTTACTGCCAAACCAACCGTCAACACCGCCTGTGTCGTAACCCTTATCGCTTAGTGTTTGCTGGAGTTGAGCAATGAATGTTTTTGGCCAAGGTTTAACATTGGCGGGCGGTTTGGCTTGCATACTTGCTTGTCCAGAAAGTTTCTGTGCCAATAGACCAACTGATAAAGCGTAGTTGTTTGAGTTATTCCAGCGTTTAATGACTTTGAAATTAGGCCATACAACAAACGCTGGACCCTCATAGCCAGCAGGCAAAACTAAGTTAACCGTATCTTGAGCTTGTCCTAGCCAGTTTTGATTGGCCGGGGTTGTGATGCCCAGCTTGATTAAATCATTTCGTTTGAAGTCTTGTTTGCCATCGGCGAGTGCATAATCGAATGATTTAGGTAAGATCACTTCTTGTAGCCAAGGTTGACCTGCCTGCCATCCTGAACGTTTGAGGTAAATGGCAGCTGATGTCAATGCATCTTCGGTGCTTTTCCATAAATCGGCTTTTTGATCGCCATCAGCATCCGTTGCGTGTTTTAAAAACACACTAGGCATAAATTGCATTTGCCCAACCGCCCCCGCCCAAGAACCCTTCATTTCAGCTGCAGCAATATGTCCTTGATCGATGATTTTGACAGCAGCGAGCAGTTCTTTACGAAAAAAACTACTGCGACGAGGATCATAAGCGAGTGTCGTTAGAGCTTCTAGGGTATTAAAATTGCCTAAGTAGGTGCCGTAGTTGGTCTCGAGCCCCCAAAAAGCAACTAAGATTTCGGCTGGTAATCCCTGTTCTTGCTCGATTTTCTTAAGCAGAGATTCATAACGAAATCCCTGAAGCTTACCTGCTTGGACACGAATTTCGGACAAACGCTTATCTAAATAAGTCCAAAAAGTTTGTGTAAATTCGGGTTGCTGTTGATCCAGCTCAATCACGCGTTGATTTAAGCGTAGATAAGGCTTAATGTTAGTGAGTGTTGTTTCTTGAATGCCTTGATGACGCATATCTGTGATCAACAGTTCTAACCATTGACCAAAACTGGGCGCGGCTTCTGTTTCAATGCTTGTATTCGTCGCGAGAGGCAAGGTCTTAGCTGGGTTGCTACTTGCGTTCACCATACTGTGTGGTTTGGGAGTATCTGTGGCGCAGGCTGTGATCGACAGGGAAAGCAGCAGTGTTATAAAGCTACTCAGTGAGCGAGCGGTGATCATAAAGAGTCAATCAATTCGGCAGAAGGTTTGTTGCATTGCGTCCATCAACCCAAGCAACTCAGCATCTTTAATGCGGCATAGAATTTTACTGCCATCGCGACGAGAAACAATAATCCCTTTCTCTCTCAAAATATCAATGTGCTGTGAAACATTGCTTTGTGTCGTGCCAACTTGTTCAACAATGTCCATGACTGGAACTTCTTCATTACCAATGACACATAAAATTTTCAAGCGAAGCGGATGTGCCATGGCTTTCAGTGCGGTTGCTGCTTTATTAATATTGTCCTCTCTGCCATTGAAGGGAACGGCATCTAAAAAACCACTCATGAATTGTCCTCTTTTATATTATGTGGCGGTGAAAAATGCATCGCGATTAGTCACCCACTATTTTTTAACTTTTAATATTAGCATAAAGCAATATAACTCGAAACTCCTTTACTCTGCGCATAATATTTTATTGATTCTGGGCAACTGTTTGTTGGCATTATCGGTTATGATAATGCTCATTTAACGATTGTCTAGTTTAGGAAAGAAAAGTAAATGACGGGCAAAAAAAGTCTATGGATTGCACTAGGTTTTAGTGTTGGTGTGGTTATCGCGGGTTCGGCAAGTGTGCTGGCAGATAAAAACAAAGCGCCTGAAACCACGCCGAACGGCTTGCCATTAAATGAGTTGCGCGCTTTTGCCGAAGTGTTTGAGCGCATTGGTAAAGACTATGTGGAAACGGTTGATGACAAAGCTCTATTAGAAAACGCTATCGATGGCATGTTGTCTAATTTAGATCCGCATTCTGCCTATCTTAAACCCGATTCTTTTAAGGATATGGAAGAAAGCACCAAAGGTGAGTTTGGTGGTGTGGGTATGGAAGTGGGCATGGAAGATGGCTTTGTTAAAGTGGTTGCTCCTATTGATGACACGCCGGCATTTAAAGCAGGCGTTAAGGCAGGTGATTTGGTGGTTCGCATTGATGACACGCCTGTTAAAGGTCTGAGTTTGCAGCAGGCTGTTGAAAAACTGCGTGGAAAAGTGGGTACCGATGTTCAATTAACCATTATGCGCAAGTCTGAAGACAAGCCCATTATTATCAAGTTAACGCGTGCCGTCATTAAGGTGAATAGTGTTAAGCAACGCTTACTTGCACCTAACTATGGCTATGTGCGCATTAGTCAGTTCCAAGTCAAAACAGGCACTCAGATGATTGAAGCTGTCGAAAAGTTAACCAAAGAAAATGCGAATCCGTTAAAAGGCTTGGTGTTGGATTTGCGTAATAACCCAGGCGGTGTTTTGAATGCGGCTGTTGAAGTTTCTGATGCGTTTCTGGAAAAAGGATTAATTGTTTACACTGAAGGACGCGTTAAAGATGCTGAAATGCGTTTTAGTGCAACACGCGGTGATGTATTGAATGGCGTCCCTGTCGTGGTGTTGATTAACGAAGGATCCGCTTCTGCTTCTGAAATTGTCGCTGGCGCGTTACAAGATAACGGACGTGCGGTGATTGCAGGTCGTACCAGTTTTGGTAAGGGTTCTGTGCAAAGTGTGATTCCATTAAACAACGGAGCGGCGATTAAGTTAACCACTGCACGTTATTTCACGCCTAATGGACGTTCAATTCAAGCTGAAGGTATTGTGCCAGATGTCAAAATTGAACAGCTTAAAGTGGATTTAATGGATAAAGCTTTAGAGCGCGTTAAAGAGGCAGACTTGAATCGTCACCTTAGTAACACCAAAGAAAAAGATGAAAAAATAGCCAAGGAATCAGTTAAAGCTAAGTCGGATGGCAAGGCAAGTAGTGATGCAAAAGATAAAGAGGAAGAGTCTTTAGTTATGAAAGACTACGAACTTTATGAAGCCTTTAATTTGTTGAAAGCCATGACAGTACTAAAACGTTAAGTTATGTCTTTTTGCTTTATGGAATCAGTGTTGACACTGGCGTTAACACTGGTTAGAATGGAGCAATAATATAAAACCCCGTCTAACGGGGTTTTTTCATTTACTGGAGAAGCATGTGACTTTACTCGAGAAACTCGATCAATTATTGCGTCCTGTTGTGACGGGACTAAATTACGTACTGTGGGGCATTGAGTTCGCTCGCCATGCGCAGTCGGCGACCCTGCGTATTTATATCGACCGAGCTGGCGGTATCACCGTTGATGATTGCGCTCGTGTTTCTCGTCAAGTCAGCGCCTTAATGGATGTGGAAGACCCAATTGATGTGCCTTATCGTTTGGAAGTGTCTTCGCCTGGGCTTGAGCGTTCGTTTTTTAATTACGAGCAGCTGGCCGATTACCTGAATGCAGAAATTAGACTGCGCATACATTCGTTGGGTAAAGGCAAAAAGCGTAATTTTACCGGTTTTTTACGTCAGCATGCTGACGGTCAGCTGACCCTTGAAGATGAAACGGGTCAGATGTTAGTGTTTCCTTGGAGTGATGTTGATAAAGCATCACTGATTGTTCGATTTGATGATTGAGGGCGAGTAACGTGAGCAAAGAAGTTTTGCTGGTTGTTGAAGGTATTGCAAACGAAAAGCGCGTACCCAAAGAAGCGATTTTTCAGGCGATTGAAGAGGCCTTAGCAATGGCAACCCGTAAGCGTCATGATGATGCTTGTGAAGTGCGTGTCGCCATTGATCGCAAAACGGGTGAATATGAGACGTTTCGTTGCTGGGAAGTGGTGGCTACCGACGACGACATGATTGATGGTTCAATCCAAATGTTGTTGGAAGATGCACAAAAGCTGGATGCGGGCGCTCAGGTGGGTGATTTCGTTGAGCAGCCTATGGAGTCGATTGATTTTGGTCGTATTGGTGCACAAACGGCTAAGCAAGTCATTTTGCAAAAACTGCGTGAAGTTGAGCGTGCTAAGGTGGTTGAAGAATATTCCAGTCGCCAAGGCAAACTCATCACGGGTGTGGTTAAGCGCATTGATAAAGGCATGCTGTATTTAGATTTAGGCGATAACGTCGAAGCAGTTTTAATGAAGCAAGATCAATTGCCAAACGATAATTTCCGTATGGGTGAGCGCGTGCGTGGTTTGTTGCGTGAAGTGAAGTTTATGCCTCGCGGTCCGCAATTATTCATGTCGCGCACTGTTCCTGAAATGTTGATTGAGCTATTCAAAATTGAAGTGCCTGAAGTGGGTGATGAGATGATCGATATCATGGGTGCTGCACGTGATCCTGGTATTCGTGCGAAAGTGGGGGTGCGTGCTAACGATAAACGCATTGATCCTATTGGTGCCTGTATTGGTATGCGTGGAGCGCGCGTGCAAGCCATTACCAATGAACTGGGCGGTGAGCGCATTGACGTGGTTTTGTGGAACGAGGATCCTGTTCAGTGTGTCATCAATGCGATGGCGCCGGCAGAAATTGTTAAAATTGCCATGGATGAAGACTTGCACAGCATGGATTTAGCCGTACCTGATGATGGTTTGGCAAAAGCCATTGGTATTCGGGGTCAGAACGTTCGCTTGGCTAGTGAATTGACGGGCTGGGAACTCAATGTCATGACGCAAAGCGAAATGGAAGCAAAAGCTTATGCTGAGTCGGCCACACAAATTAACTTGTTTATGAATGCCTTGGGCGTCGATGAGGACTTGGCACAAGTGTTGGTGATGGAAGGCTTTACCAGCATCGAAGAAGTGGCTTATGTGCCAGTAACCGAAATGTTAGAAATTGACGGTTTTGATGAAGACTTAGTTAATGTTTTACGCGATCGCGCTAAAGATTACTTACTCACTAAAGCCATTGAATTAGAAGAGCGCAAAGAAACCGTTCAGCCTGATGCCGATTTGCTGGCATTAGAAGGAATGAATGAAGAAATGGCGCAGACGCTGGCTGAAAATGGCGTCACTTCGCAAGAGTTGTTGGCGGAGTTAGGCGTCGATGAATTATTAGAATTATTACCAATGTCCGAAAGCAAAGCATCTGCTTTGATTATGGCGGCGCGTGCGCCTTGGTTTGCTTGAAGAGATAAGGAGGTCAGACTATGGCCGATATGACAGTTGTACAATTTGCTCAGAGTTTAAATCGCTCCGTTGAACAGTTAGTGGATCAGTTTGTTGCTGCGGGTGTGGGTAAAAAACGCTTGAACGACGTTGTTACTGAAGAAGAAAAGAAAGCCTTGCTCACTTATTTGCAGCGCAAGCATGGTCACGCTGAAGAGTCCTCTCCAACAAAAGTGACCTTAACACGCAAAACAGTGCAAACGGTTAACGTAGCAACCAATGCGAGTGGTAGCCGTGGTGCCGCTCGGATGGTTGATGTTGAAGTTAAGAAGAAGCGCACTTACGTTAAAAAAGAAATTGATGTTATTGTTGCAACGACTCCTGAGGTGACCGAAAAGCCAACGACTGCACCGACCGTTCCTGTGGTTGAAAAAGTTACTGTAGCTCCAGCTAAGGTCGATATAACACCAGAGCTTGTCAAAGAAAAATCGGCTGATAAAAAGCCTGTTAAAGCAGCGCCAGAACCTAAAGTAGAAGTGATTGGTAGTAAACAAGTCATTGTTGAAACCGCTCCTGCTAAGGATATGGTTGAGCCAGGTGATAAGAAAAAAATGGTGAAGCATGGTGGCGCCCTGAAACAGGCGAACAAGTCTTCACCTAAAGCTAACCAGAATGAAGAGCGCTTTAGTCGCGTTGCCAAAAAAGCACCTCACAAAGGCGGTAAGAAGCCAACAGATGACAATCAGCATGGCTTTAAAAAGCCAGCAGCTCCGATTGTGCGTGAAGTCGCCATTGGTGAAACCATTACCATTGCTGAACTAGCCGATAAAATGTCGGTTAAGGCTTCTGAAGTGATTAAGTTCATGATGGTCAGCTTAGGTAGCATGGTAACCATTAACCAAACCATCGACCAAGAAACAGCGATTTTGGTGGTCGAGGAGATGGGTCATACGCCAAAAATCATCAACGAAAACGCCATTGAAGAAGCCTTGTTAGCGAGTGCAGGTGAGGGTGATCTGGTTACCCGTTCGCCAGTGGTGACCATTATGGGTCACGTAGACCACGGTAAAACGTCATTGCTGGATGCGATTCGTCGTGCCAAGGTAGCGCATGGGGAAGCGGGCGGTATTACTCAGCATATTGGAGCTTACCACGTCGAAACAGGTCATGGCGGTATTACCTTTATCGATACCCCTGGTCACCAAGCTTTTACGGCGATGCGTGCGCGTGGTGCTAAGGTAACAGACATCGTGGTATTGGTGGTTGCTGCTGATGATGGCGTGATGCCACAAACGGTCGAAGCCATTCAACATGCGAAGGCGGCAGGCGTGGCGATTGTTGTTGCCGTAAACAAAATTGATAAGCCAGAAGCCAATCCTGATCGCGTTATGCAAGAATTGTCTGGTTATGAGGTTGTTGCAGAGGAATGGGGTGGAGATGTTCAATTTGTTAAGGTTTCTGCTAAACAAGGCTTGAATTTGGATGGCTTGTTAGATGCGATTTTGATTCAGTCCGAAGTATTAGAGTTACAGGCCGTTAAGGATGCGCCAGCACATGGTTCAGTACTAGAGTCACGTCTTGATAAGGGTCGTGGTCCTGTGGCAACGGTATTGGTACAGCAAGGTACCTTGCGCAAAGGCGATATTGTTGTGTGTGGTATGGAGTACGGTCGTGTGCGCGCCTTGGTGAACGAAAATGGTCGCACTATGGAAGAAGCTGGTCCTGGTATTCCTGCTGAAGTACTCGGTTTATCGGGTGTGCCTAATGCGGGTGATGAGTTGTCGGTGGTGCCAGATGAGCGTAAGGCGCGTGAAGTGGCGATGTTTCGCCAAAATCGGGCAAAAAACTTGAGAGAAGCTGCTCAGCAAAAAGCGAAATTGGAAGACATGTTCAAAGGCATGACTGAAGGTGACGTTAAAGTTGTTAATTTGGTGATTAAAGCTGACGTTCAAGGTTCGGTTGAAGCCTTAATTGGCTCTTTAGAAAAACTCTCAACCGATGAAGTGAAAGTGAAAGTGATTTTCTCTGGTGTGGGTGGTATCACTGAATCAGACGTGGATTTAGCGATTTCGGCCAATGCCATTATGTTCGGCTTTAACGTACGTGCTGATGCCAGTGCTAAGCGTCGTATCGAACAAGAAGGCGTAGACTTGCATTACCACAGCATTATTTATGAAGTGGTGGATGAAGTTAAAAACGCCATGTTGGGTAAACTGGAGCCAGAGTTTAAAGAAGAAATCATTGGTATCGCTGAAGTGCGTGATGTCTTCCGCTCGCCGAAGTTCGGTGCCATTGCGGGTTGTATGGTTATCGATGGCTTGATTAAGCGTAATAACCCGATTCGTGTATTGCGCGATAACGTCGTTATTTACGAAGGCGAGCTTGAATCGCTACGCCGTTTCAAAGACGATGCCGCAGAAGTGCGTCAAGGCTTTGAATGTGGTGTTGGTGTGAAAAACTACAACGATGTGCGTCCTGGCGACCAAATCGAAGTTTATGAGCGCGTACAGGTCAAACGTACTCTGTAAGTTCCGTTTAATATGAGTAAGGGGTGTGGTCGGTATTAGGTTAATGCTGTCCGCATCCCTTTTCTTTTGCTAAACAGTTAAGAAATGGATTGAATAAATGGCTAAAGAATATTCTCGTGCGCGTCGTATCGAACAACAGATTTTGCGTGAATTAGCGCAATTGTTGCGCTTTGAAGCTAAAGACCAACGCCTAACCTGGGTAACGCCTGTTGATGTACGTTTATCACCCGATTTATCGATTGCCAGTGTCTATGTGGGCGTATTGGGTAAGTCGGAGGAAGAAGCGGTCGATATTATGAAAGTATTGAATCAAGCCGCTGGTTTTTTCCGTAGTGAGTTGGGTAAACGCATGATGTTACGCTTAACCCCACAGCTGCGCTTCTACTTTGATTCGGTCGAAGCTGAAGCACAAAAAGTGGATGCGCTATTAAAACGTGCCGCCGACATTTCTAAAGAGGTTGGTGACGACGAAGTACCAACCGTGCAGGGCTGATGAATGGCACAGGTTGACGGTATCCTGTTGCTGGATAAACCCAGTGGTATCAGTTCTAATGGTGCCTTGCAAAAAGTACGCTATATGCTTAATGCCAGTAAGGCTGGGCATAGCGGTACACTTGATCCGATGGCAACGGGGCTGTTACCGATTGGGCTAGGTCAGGGGACTAAAGCGCTACCTTATTTGCTCGATGCGCACAAACGCTATGTTGCAACGCTGAAATTAGGCGAGGTGACAACGACGGGCGATGCGGAAGGTGAGGTGATTGAGCGTCAATCAGTTCCATATTTATCGTCATCTTTATTAGAGTCGGTTATTTCTCAATTTCGTGGTGCTTTTTCACAAACGCCGCCAATGTATTCTGCCTTAAAACAACAGGGTCGTCCTTTGTACGAACTAGCGCGTGAGGGTATTGTGGTCGAACGCGCTGCAAGAGATATTCATTTTTACGCCATTGAATTATTAGGTTGGACAGAGCAAACGATCCAGCTACAAGTATGGTGCTCGAAAGGCACTTATATTCGTGTATTGGCGGAAGATATTGGACAGGCTTTAGGTTGTGGTGCTCATTTAACTGCTTTGCGTCGTATTGGTGTGGCGGGGTTTGATCCGATCAGTGAAGGCAACAAAAGTGAGTTTACGTGGTGCGATTGGCCGTCGGTATTAAATCAAACTCTTTCTTCTTTTTTATTGCCTGTTGATAGTGCATTAATGCATTTTGACGCTATCACCGTAACGGATGATGTGTTACAACGTTTAGCGCAAGGTCAAAAAATATCCGCAAACGATTTGGGCGCTCCTGTTGAAACAGTGGCTCCTTTGCGATGTTACAGTGAGTCTGGCGAGTTTTTTGCTTTAGTGAAAGCAACACCATATCAGGGATTAATGCTAGAGCGTTGGATGCATTCCTGAATGCTTAGCTAATTGGTAAAGTGTCCATGATTGTATTTGTCATGGTCTTTTGTTATTGTTGAATCACAGCCATTTACACAAGAGTAATAAAGATATGAATATGACCACCGAAGAAATGATTGACTACTTTCGTAAAAATCTGATTTGCGAAACCCTAACACGACAAGAAGTGGCGACCTTGCGCGAGTATTTACAGGACATTAGCTTCAAAAAAGACCAAGTGATTGCTGAAATTGGTGAAGTGGGTGATGCGCTCTATTTTGTTGTTAACGGAAAGTCGGGCTTGTATCGTGATGAAGAAGGTGAGGAGATTAAAGTCGCTAGCTTGAAAGAAGGCACGCTGGTCGGTGAAATGTCTTTCTTTGATCGCAAACCTCGTAATGTACGTATGAAAGCTGGTTCAAAGAATGTACAAATGTTGGTATTGACCCGTCCCATGTACCAGCGTCTTAAAGTCGAACACCCCATTATTGCAGTAAACTTGCTAGAAAATGCGATTGTAAGTTTGGATTATATTATTCGCCACATGGGGGATGATATTGCGAACTTGAATCATTATTTCTATGGCACAGGTCGCCACTAGCCCTATTACGCTGTCATTTGGCGTTGTTACTGTGGTATCAATTCCCATTGGATTACGGATTAAACTGAGTTATAATATTGAATTCTCTGCTATCGGTTGCGGGGAAGTTTTTTGTATTAACCGATCCTAGGAGTTTGAGATGTCTTTATCTAAGGAACAAACTGCGGCGATTATTGCTCAACACGGCACCGTTGCAAATGATACGGGTTCACCTGAAGTACAAGTTGCTTTGATGACCACGCGTATCGTTCAGTTAACTGAACACTTTAAAGCGCACAAAAAAGATCACCATTCACGTCGTGGTCTGTTGCGTTTAGTTAGCCAACGTCGTAAGCTATTAGACTATCTGAATCGTAAAGATCATGAACGTTATAAAGCGTTAATTGCTCGTTTAGGCCTGCGTAAGTAAGTATTACGCTAACAAAAAGCCTGTCAGCAATGATAGGCTTTTTTTTCACCCCGAATTTTTCGATATTGTAAAAGGCAGTTTTCCGTGTTTAATAAAAAAAGCATTTCTTTTCCCTATGGTCAGCACACAGTTACATTAGAAACGGGTGAAATCGCGCGTCAAGCCGATGGTGCGGTTTTGGTTAAGATGGGCGACACTCAGTTATTAGTCACCGTTGTGGCAGAAAAAAAAGCCAAGGCTGGTCAGGACTTTTTCCCGCTGAGCGTGCATTACCAAGAAAAAGCCTTCGCTGCGGGTAAAATTCCTGGTGGCTATGGTAAGCGTGAAGGCAAGCCTTCAGATGCGGAAACTTTGATTTCTCGTCTGATTGACCGTCCATTGCGTCCTCTATTTCCCGAAAGCTTTTTCAATGAAGTGCAGATTATTGCCACTTTGTTGTCATTAGACCCTGACATTCAAGCGGATATTCCAGCTATGCTGGGTGCTTCTGCAGCCCTAGCTTTGTCGGGTGTGCCGTTTAATGGTCCGATTGGTGGTGCGCGCGTTGCTTACATCAATGGACAATATGTGCTAAACCCATTGCGCGCTCAAATGGCGGATAGCAAATTGGATTTGGTGGTGGCGGGTACGTCTCAAGCGGTGTTAATGGTGGAGTCGGAAGCACAAGAACTTACTGAAGAAACCATGTTGGGTGCGGTGGTGTTTGGTCATCATCAAATGCAAGCTGCCATTGAAGCGATTAATAATTTTGCTGCCGATGCAGGCAAAGCGCCTTGGGATTGGACGCCAGCACAAGAAAACACTGCACTGAAACAAGCGTTGAAAAACTTGGTTGAAACCCGTTTGGGTGAAGCTTACCGCATTACTGAAAAACAAACGCGTTATACCATGGTTGGTGCATTACGCGATGAGGCTTTAGAAGCTTTAGCGGGCGGTGAAGTGCCTGCCTTTGAAGCTCATGATGTGGAAGTTGCTTTCGGAAAAATGGAAGAACAGATCGTTCGTGGTCGCATTTTAGCGGGCGAGCCGCGCATTGATGGTCGTGATACCAAGACCATTCGTCCGATCAATGTTCAAGTCGGTGTTTTACCTCGTGTTCATGGTTCTGCTTTGTTTACGCGTGGTGAAACTCAGGCGTTGGTGGTGACGACATTGGGCACTGAAACTGACGCGAAAATCACGGATGATTTAGCAACAGGCGCTTATCGCGATCGTTTTGCCTTGCACTACAATTTTCCACCTTTCTCAGTGGGTGAAACAGGTCGTTTAGGTACACCAGGTCGTCGTGAAATCGGTCATGGTAACTTGGCGCGTCGCGGTGTGTTTCCAGTTGTGCCTTCACAAGAAGTTTGGCCTTATACCATTCGTGTGGTTTCTGAAATTACCGAATCTAACGGCTCATCATCGATGGCAACTGTGTGCGGTTCTTCATTAGCGATGATGGATGCAGGCGTGCCTTTGAAATCGCCTGTTGCGGGTATTGCGATGGGATTGATTCAAGAAGGTAATCGCTTTGCTGTGTTATCGGATATTTTAGGCGATGAAGATTACTTGGGCGATATGGACTTTAAAGTCGTCGGTACAGCGCAAGGCGTAACAGCTTTACAAATGGACATCAAGACATTGGGTATCACGCCAGAAATTATGGATGTGGCGTTGAAGCAAGCGAAAGAGGGTCGTTTGCACATTATGGGTATTATGAACCAAGTGTTAGAGCGTCCTCGTGCTGAAGTGTCTGAGTGGGCGCCTCGCTTTACGGTATTCAAAATTAATCCTGATAAAATTCGTGATGTCATTGGTAAAGGTGGTGCGGTGATTCGCAGTATCACGGAACAAACGGGTACAACCGTTGAGTTAAGTGATGATGGTACGGTTAAAATTGCGTCAGTGACCAAAGCCGCCGCCGCCGCCGCTCGCAAAATGATTGACGATATTACCGCTGAAATTGAAGTCGGTAAAACCTACCGTGGTAAAGTCGTTAAATTGGCTGAATTTGGTGCTTTCGTTAATGTCTTGCCTGGCAAAGATGGGCTGGTGCATATTTCGCAAATCGCGCATGAGCGCGTTGAAGATGTCAGTAAATACTTATCTGAAGGTCAGGAAGTGAATGTTTACGTGATGGAACTGGACAAACAAGGTAAGGTTCGTTTGACCATGAAGGATGTGGATCAGTCCGTCATTCCTGCTGCGGTTGAATAAATCATCACACACCAAAAAGCACCGTTTAACGGTGCTTTTTGTATTATGTTTATTGCGCTGATTATTTAGGCGTAGCAATAAAATATCTGTTTTAAGTAGGGTTTTGGTTTTTTATGGTAAGTTAAGTGAATCTTATGCCATAAAATGCAAGAATCTTGTGTTGGTGGTTTCGTACAATGAAACCTAAGAGATTAAGTGAGTAATCGCCTTCTGTGGAAGTGCTGAACGAGGATAAGAAAATGGCTGGAAAAACGCTGTATGACAAACTTTGGGATCAACATGTGGTGCGTATGGATGCTGATGGTACAGCACTGATTTATATTGATCGTCAATTAGTGCACGAAGTAACCAGCCCACAGGCTTTTGAAGGCTTGCGCATTGCGCATCGTAAGCCTTGGCGTGTTTCAGCGAATGCCGCCGTTCCCGATCACAACGTGCCCACAACCGATCGTTCTGGTGGTGTGGAGGCTATTGTTGACCAGATTTCGCGTATTCAAGTGCAAACCTTAGATAAAAATGCTGCTGAGTTTGGCATTACCGAATTTAAAATGGGTGATATTCGTCAGGGCATCGTGCATGTTGTTGGTCCAGAGCAGGGGCTCACTTTGCCAGGTATGACGGTAGTTTGTGGGGATTCTCATACCTCAACGCACGGCGCAGTGGGTGCCTTGGCTTTCGGTATTGGCACTTCGGAAGTAGAGCACGTCTTGGCAACACAATGTTTGTTGCAGAAAAAAATGAAAAACATGCGCATTCGAGTGGAAGGAAAATTGCAACTGGGTGTGACAGCGAAGGATGTGGTACTGGCGATTATCGGTAAGATTGGTACGGCGGGCGGTACGGGCTATGCCATTGAGTTTGCTGGTCAGGTCATTCGTGACTTGTCGGTTGAGGGGCGTATGACCATTTGTAATATGTCGATTGAAGCGGGTGCGCGTGCCGGTATGGTTGCACCTGATGAGAAGACGATTGCTTATGTGCAAGGTCGTCCTTTTGCGCCTAAAGGCGACGTGATGGCTAAGGCGATTGAAGCTTGGAAACACTTGTACTCGGACGATGATGCCGTATTTGACGCGGAAGTCGTGTTGCAGGGTGAAGATATTGCACCCCAAGTGTCATGGGGAACTTCTCCTGAGATGGTGATTCCTGTTAATGGTGCTGTGCCAGACCCAGAAGCAGAAAGTGATGCGGTGAAAGCGGGTAGTATCCGTCGTGCGCTCGATTACATGGGTTTGAAGCCTGGTATGAAAGCAACGGATATTCCCGTCAACGTGGTCTTTATTGGCTCGTGTACCAATTCGCGTATCGAAGATCTTCGTCAAGCAGCGTCGGTAGTTAAAGGTAAAAAAATCGCTGAGTCTGTAGAAATGGCGTTGGTTGTACCTGGTTCTGGTTTAGTGAAGCAACAAGCGGAACAAGAAGGACTAGATAAAATTTTTACCGATGCTGGTTTTGAATGGCGTGAACCAGGCTGTTCGATGTGTTTGGCGATGAACGCGGATCGTGTACCAGCAGGTAAACACTGTGCTTCGACGTCGAATCGTAATTTTGAAGGTCGTCAGGGCGCAGGTGGTCGCACTCATTTGGTGAGTCCGGCGATGGCGGCAGCTGCAGCGGTAGCGGGGCATTTTGTTGATGTGCGTAGTGTGATGGCGTAATAGGGGAGTTTATTCATGTATCAATTTACAACATTAACCGCTGTGGTTGCGCCTTTAGATCGTGCTAACGTCGATACCGATGCCATTATTCCCAAACAGTTTCTGAAATCGATTAAACGTTCGGGTTTTGGACCTTTCGCGTTTGATGAATGGCGTTACATGGACATTGGCGAGCCTGATATGGATTGTAGCCATCGACCGCTGAATTATGAGTTTTCGCTGAATCAGCCACGTTACCAAGGTGCTAACATCTTATTAACGCGTCAAAATTTTGGTTGTGGCTCTTCGCGTGAACATGCCCCTTGGGCGTTGAAAGATTATGGTTTCGATGCGATTATCGCACCAAGCTATGCCGATATTTTCTTTAACAATAGTTTTAAGAACGGTATTTTACCGATTGTTTTATCAGACGAATTAGTGCAACAGCTGTTTGAAGAAGTGGAAGCTAACGAAGGTTATCAGCTAACCATTGATTTGCCTTCGCAAACGATTACTACGCCTTCAGGACAGCAAATTGCCTTTTCGGTTGATCCTTTCCGTAAGCATTGTTTGCTGAATGGTTTGGATGATATTGGGCTGACGCTACAGCATGCTGATGAAATTAAGCGTTTTGAGGATGCGCGCCGCATTAACATGCCATGGATGTTTAACGACCAATGAAAACATGGTTGAACAAGCTATTTGCGCGTGAGCTTAGTGCGGACACGCAAGCACAACTCGCTTGTTTGCTTGACGAGGTAGTAGATAGTTTTTCGGGGCAATCACTGAATGAATGGTTGGTCGATGCACGTCAGGGTGTTTTGGGATTATCTCTGGTTTTTGAGGTGCCCTATCCCGCGAAAAGTTTGTGGGCAAATTGGCAACAACAGATTGAAGCTAAAGCTCAAAGTGCGGGCTTGATCATCAGTCAAATTGACTTTGTGTTAAAAGTCTTGCCCCGTAAAACTCAGGGTAATATTGAACCGATTTCGGGAGTCACCAACATCATTGCGGTTGGTTCTGGTAAGGGCGGCGTGGGTAAAAGCACTACCTCGGCCAATTTAGCCTTAGCACTAGCGGCGGAAGGGGCTAAGGTTGGTGTGTTGGATGCCGACATTTATGGTCCGAGTATGCCGACGGTGTTTGGTTTGGTCGGTAAAATGCCTCACAGTGTCGATGGTAAAACCATGGAACCTTTGGTTGCCTACGATGTGAAGGTCAATTCGATTGGCTTTTTGGTCGAACCTGATTCTCCCATGATTTGGCGTGGTCCTGTGGTGACGGGTAGCTTGATGCAGTTACTGAATGAAACCAACTGGGGAAGCCTCGATTATTTGATTGTCGATTTACCTCCTGGCACAGGCGATACTCAGTTGACCATGGCGCAAAAGATACCTGTTGCAGGAGCGGTGATTGTCACGACACCACAGGATTTAGCTATGATTGATGCGCGTAAAGGCCTGAAGATGTTCGAAAAGGTCAATATTCCTGTATTGGGCGTTGTCGAAAATATGGCGTTGCATGTGTGTAGTCAATGCGGTCACGTCGAGCCCATTTTTGGCGAAGGCGGTGGTGCGAAAATGGCGCAGGACTTTAATGTTAAGCTCTTAGCTTCTTTACCTTTAATTATGAGCATTCGGGTGCAAGCAGACAGTGGTAAACCCACCGTGGTGGCAGAGCCAGAGGGTGAGATTGCCCAGCGTTATCGTCAGTTAGCACATCAAGTGGCTGCGACTTTAGCACAGCGTCCACAAAGCTTTGCTAATAAGTTTGGTAAGATCGAAGTAAAAGCTCTTTAATGGCTTGTATCCTTCGCTTGCATTGGTTTATTTAAGTCTCCTCGGTTAAAATAAACCTCTTGTGTTAATCGACTATTTTATAAGGGCATTTCATGCAGACTTCGTCGTCTGGCACACACTTGCGAGCTTCGCAAAAACCAGCGTTAGGTTTGATTGCTCGCTTGCGTCAGCGTTCTGAGCAGTTTAATGGCTTACTCACGCATGAGTGGGGCTTACTCATTGGCTTTGTGCTAGCGCTCTTTCTGTTTTTGGTGCTATTCAGTTACGATCCTCGTGATGCAGGTTTTTTTTCATCTGGAACTGCCGAAGGTAAGCTCTATAATTGGGGTGATGCTACTGGAGCGTGGATTGCTTCCTTTCTGCTGTTTTTGTTTGGTGTCTTTGCTTATGCAGTGCCTTTTGGTGTTGCATTGGTTAGTTGGGTCGTGTTTCGCATTCGTGTTACACAAACAGAGTTGAATCGTCGGCAGCTGCTCATTTCATCAGCGAGTTTGTTATTGTTGTTATCGACAGGAGCGGCTCTAGCTTCGCTTTATCTCAATGGACAGGATTGGTTTGTTCCCTTGCCTTATTCGGGTGGCGGCATGTGGGGCTATGCGCTGGCTCAATTTATGGTGTCGGCGATTGACCGTTTGGCTGCAACCTTGTTGTTGTTGTCTTTTTTTGCTTTGGCGTTTAGTTGGATTGTCGGTATCAGTTTGTTACAACTGGTTGATGTAACTGGCGAAATTTTATGGTTATCCTGGCATTGGACAGCTGAAAACTGGCAAGCTAAATGGAAGCCAGGATTACTGGCTTTTATAGATTGGTTGGCTGAGAAGTATCAAGCTTGGCGACGGGGTGAGCGCATTCTACCCACGCAACAAGTCTTTATTGCATGGTTGTTCACAACATGGTCTGAGCTTAAAGCTCATATCGCACAGTTTATTCTGGGGCGTCCAGCGGTACCAGAACGTCCAGTTGGTGAGCATTTTAAGTCTGCAAACTCAACTGAGATGACGCGCGCTTGGTCGGTTAAAACGGCGGATATTTCAGGCTTAGTTCAGCCTATGTCAGACGATGTGCCACATAGGATGGTGCGCACCGCTAGCGATGATGAAAACAGTTTATATAAAGAAGCCAGTGTTGCTGTTCAAGAGGAGCAAACACCTAAGTTCGTTATGCCCGTTATGGGGTCATCTGCTCAGTCTGAAGTGCCGCCTTCATCAGAGCATTTAGCTGCGATGATGGATATGGCTTTGAAAGTTCGTGATGATCGTGATGTCACATTAGTGGACGAAACCAAGCAAGCGAGTTTGCCGTCTTTATCTTTGTTAGATGAAATTCCCAAGCAAGTGCATTCAATTGATAAGTCGGTGCTAGAAAGCATGGGGGTATTGCTTGAGCAAACCCTAAAAGAATACAACATCAAAGCGGATGTGGTGGGGATTGTTTCTGGCCCTGTGGTGACGCTATTTGAACTGCAACCCGCCCCAGGCGTTAAGGTGGGTTCGATTACCAACTTGGCGAAAGACCTAGCGCGTTCCATGTCGGTGTTGGCGGTGCGGGTGGTGGATATTATTCCTGGCAAATCAGTGATTGGTATTGAAATCCCCAATCCTGTTCAGGAATCGATTAGTTTTCGTGAAGTTTTGTCGTCAGATGTGTATCAACATACCACTATGACCTTACCCTTAGTGATGGGTAAGGATACGGCAGGTCGTCCCGTGGTTGCCGATTTAGCCAAGATGCCTCATGCGTTGGTGGCGGGTCAAACGGGGTCGGGTAAGTCGGTGGGTGTGAATGCGATGATTGTCAGCTTGCTGTATCACGCCACGGCGGATGAAGTAAAGTTCATTATGATTGACCCTAAAATGCTTGAACTCTCTGTTTATGAAGGAATTCCCCACTTATTAGCACCCGTGGTCACCGATATGAGTGAAGCGGCGAATGCACTGCGTTGGTGTGTGGTGGAGATGGAGCGACGTTATCAACTCATGTCCAAACTCGGTGTGCGTAATATTGCGGGCTACAACGAGAAGGTGCAAGCGGCGATTGATGCGGGCAAACCCATCATCGACCCAACCGCCTCCATGCCGATGATGGGTACCTTTGATATGGCACCACCAATGCCAACGCTCGAACCTTTGCCCTACATTGTGGTGATTGTGGATGAGTTTGCTGACCTATTCATGGTAGTGGGTAAAAAGATTGAAGAGCTGATTGCTCGACTGGCGCAAAAGGCAAGGGCTGCGGGTATTCATTTGGTTTTAGCAACGCAACGTCCTTCTGTTGATGTGGTAACGGGCTTAATTAAAGCCAATATTCCTGCTCGTGTTTCGTTCAAGGTAGCGTCGAAAATCGATTCGCGTACTATTCTTGATCAAATGGGGGCAGATCAATTGTTGGGGCGTGGGGATATGCTCTACTTAGGTAATGGCATGAGTATTCCCCAGCGCGTGCATGGTCCTTTTGTGTCGGACGATGAAGTGCATCGAGTGGTTGAGTTTTTGAAAACTCAAGGAACACCAGAGTATGTTACCCTCGACCCAGCTGCTGCCTTGGGCGGTTCGGGTAGTTCGGCTTCTTTAACAGGTTTGTTTGATGATGAAGCGGGTGGTGCAGAAAAAGATGTGCTTTATGATGAGGCAGTGGCTTTTGTTATCGAAGCGCGTCGCGTGTCAGTTTCCAGTGTGCAACGTCGTTTTAAAATTGGCTATAACCGTGCTGCTCGCATTGTCGAAGCGATGGAAATGGCGGGCTTGGTCAGTGCGCAACAGCCTAATGGCAATCGCGAAGTCTTGGGTGTGGAATAGGTTAGCTTAATGAATCAAAAGGATATGAGTTGTGTTTAAGCCATTATGGGTTATGTTATTAGTTGCCTTTAGTGCGTCGGTGCAAGCGGTTGCTCCTGAAGTTGAAAAAGCTTTAGATACCATGACGACTTATGAAGCCGAGTTCACGCAAGTGGTGAAAGAAGCGCAAGGCTTTCGTGAAGAAAAATCTTCGGGTAAGGTATGGGTGCAACGTCCAGGAAAATTTAATTGGCGTTATGACAAAGGTGCGCAAAAAATGGACATTGTCGCTGATGGTGTGAATCTTTGGATTTATCAGCCTGCTCTAGCACAAGTGATGGTGTATGCCCTGTCCGAGATTGACAAGGATTTACCGATTAGCTGGTTGGCCAGTAGCCAACCGATTGCCAAACGTTACAATACGCGCAAGCTGGAAGATCGTGGCGATGGACTGGCTTGGTTTGATTTACAAAACAAAAAAGGCGGTACGCAAGAAATTGCTTTTATTGAGCTGGCGTTACAAGGGGATGTGATGAAGGAAGTGGTGATTACGGGATCGGATGGTAAAGAAACACGTGTGAGTTTTAAAGGCGCAAAACGCAATATAGCCATCAATCCAAGTCAGTTTGAATATCGTCCGGCGCCTAATATTGATATTATTGGTACTCCCCAGTAATGAGTTTTTCAGCACCTTTAGCTGAACGCCTTCGGGCGCGTCAATTGTCTGAATTGTTAGGGCAACAGCATCTGCTCGGTGTGGGTAAACCCTTAGCGCAAATGTTGGCTAAAGGGCGCTTGCAATCGATGATTCTCTGGGGACCTCCGGGTACGGGTAAAACCAGTTTGGCGAGGTTACTGGTCGAGGATTCTGGTGCACATTGGCGAGCTATTTCAGCGGTACATGATGGCGTTAAAGACATTAAGCGTATGATTGATGAAGCCAAGGCAGATCAACTGCTGGGTCAACGCTCTGTACTGTTTGTCGATGAAATTCATCGCTTTAACAAAGCCCAGCAAGATGCATTATTACCAGTCGTCGAAAGTGGTTTACTCACTCTCATTGGTGCTACTACAGAAAATCCCTCCTTTGCTTTAAACAATGCCTTATTGTCTCGCGCTCGTGTTTATGTACTAAAATCGCTCACGACAACTGAATTGGTTCAGTTGCTAGAACGAGGGCTAGAACACTTAATGCAGGAGCAAGGATGGAGATGTCTCAAGCTTGAGCCAATAGCGCAACCTTGGGTACTGGCTTATGCCGATGGTGATGGTCGAAAATTGCTGAATCTGTTGGAACAGCTGGCTGATTTTGCTGAAGCAGATACGCATGATGCTGAATCGATGCTGATTTCCGCTGATGCCGTTAAAGTGGCTTTGTCGGGCGGGCAAGTACGTCGTTTTGACCGTGAAGGTGAAGCTTTTTATGACCAAATATCCGCTTTGCATAAAGCGGTACGGGGTTCATCTGTCGATGCCGCCTTGTACTGGTTTGCCCGTATGCTTGATGGCGGTTGCGATCCGCTGTATTTGGCGCGTCGTTTGGTGCGTATGGCCAGCGAGGAGATTGCTAATGCCGATCCTCGTGCTTTAACGGTAGCCTTAGATGCACTGAATGCTTATCAATTGTTGGGTAGTCCCGAAGGTGAGTTGGCTCTAGCGCAAGCGGTAACTTATTTGGCAACCGCTCCTAAATCAAATGCGGTTTATAGTGCGTATAAATCGGTACGTAAAGCTGTGTTAACTATGCCCAGTCATGACGTACCCTTGCATTTACGCAATGCGCCTACACGGTTAATGGCGAGTTTAGATTATGGCAAGGGTTACCGTTACGCGCATGATGAGCCTCATGCCTATGCGGCGAGTGAGCGTTATTTTCCCGATGCCTTAGCCGATCAACCACCTGTTTTTTATCAACCTGTTGATAGAGGCTATGAACAGACGATTCGTCAACGTATGGCATTTTGGCAGAGTTTAGATAATGAACAGCAAGGAGTGAACCCATCATGATGTCTTTCAGTGCCTTAACTGCTGTGGCATTGGGTGGTGCGGCTGGATCCGTGCTTCGCTATTGGCTTGCACACCAAGTCAATCTCGTTATGGGGGTTGGTGGTTTTGCTTGGGGGACCTTTAGCGTCAATGCCATTGGTGGATTTGCCATCGGTTTTGCTTTAATTGCCTTGCAAGAATGGTTGCATGCCGATCCGGTATGGCGTTTACTGCTGGTGATTGGTTTTTTAGGTGGTTTTACCACTTTTTCGAGCTTTTCTTGGGATACTTATACCTTGTGGATGAATGGTAAACATGGGTTAGCAGGGTTAAATGTATTGGCGAATGTGGCTTTTTCCTTAGTTGGCACTGCGCTTGGCGTCGGCATAGCAAGATATCTACACCCGTTGAATTAATGTTATGAAACCATTTAAAGATGCAACAACTGGTTGGCCGAGTTTTTGGCTGCAAGGCCAGCAGCCACCTTGGTGGACGAGAGCATTGGAATGGCTTTATTGTGCCGTGGTTGCCATTAAACGTTGGGCTTATCGTGTTGGACTGAAAAAAGCGACGCGTCTGTCTGTGCCAGTGTTGGTGGTGGGTAATAGAGTGGTTGGTGGTACGGGTAAAACACCCCTAATTATGGCGCTAATTCCCTTATTGCAGGCACAAGGCTGGCGTGTTGGTATCGTCAGTCGAGGGTACGGACGACGTGATCAAAGCATTTGCGCGGTAACGGTAGATGCTACCAGCGAACAGGTTGGTGATGAGCCTTTGTTACTGTGGCAAAGCTTGCAGGTGCCAGTATGGGTAGGCAGTGATCGGGTGGCGGTGGCACAGGCGTTGTTAGCGGCTCATTCGGTGGATGTGATTGTTTCTGATGATGGTTGGCAACATTGGTCTTTAGGACGAGATTGGGTGATTGAAGTGGTCGATGCCGATAAAGGTTACGGTAACGGACATTGTTTACCAGCAGGTCCGTTACGCGAAACTGAAAATGCCTTGCCCTTGCCTGATTTAACCCTTTACAATGGTCGTGATTTTGTCTTAAAACCCATTGCATGGCAGAATGTGCATAGCCAGCGGCGCATTGCCTTAACCGACTTGTCGGGTGAGGTGGTGGCGATGGCGGGGATTGGTCATCCACAGCGTTTTTTTGCTAGCTTAACATCGATGGGCTTGACCCTGAAAGCATCACACGCGTTGGCAGATCATCAAACATTGGATGCAGCAAGCTTGGCTGAAATGGATGATGGCGTAACGCCGTTAGTGATGACAATGAAAGATGCAGTGCGTTGTCAGGATTTTGCTCAACCTCACTGGTGGGCACTGGTGGTAGAAACCGAGTTAGACACATCTTTGTTACAACCGATGCTTGAACGCCTAACACAGCGACTTAATAGAGAGATAACCTAATGGATAAGCGATTACTGGCGATTTTGGTCTGTCCTGCCAATAAAACTCCCTTGCATTATGATACCAGCAAGCAAGAGCTGATCTCTTTGTCTGCGGGTTTGGCTTATCCCATTCGTGACGGTATTCCGATTTTGTTGGTGCACGAAGCAAGAACCTTATCACTGGAAGAAGCGGAAGGGTATCGTAAACAAACGCAGGTCACAGCATGAAGCCGGTGGTGTTAATTCCAGCACGTTTGCAATCGTCACGTTTACCCAATAAGCCTCTGGCTGATATTGCCGGAAAACCGATGGTTTGGCATGTTTGGCAACGTGCTTTAGAAGCGAATGTGGGACGTGTTGTCATTGCCACCGATAGTGAGCAAATTGAACAAATCATGTCGCAGTTGGGTGCAGAAGTGGTGATGACGCGTGCCGATCACACCTCAGGCACGGAGCGTTTGGCAGAGGCATCACGCTTACTCGCTTTGAGTGATGAGACGCCTGTGGTCAACGTGCAGGGTGATGAACCGCTGATTGCACCGGCAGTGATTCAACAAATTGCGGCTTTGCTGGCGCAACATCCGCAAGCATCCATGGCGAGCCTATGGGAGCCCATTCATACTGCAACACAGTTAATGAACCCTAACTTTGTTAAGGTTGTTACTGATCAGCAAGGTTATGCCTTAACTTTTTCCCGCTCGCCCATTCCTTGGCATCGTGATTTATTTGGTAGCGAACTACATGCTGATACGGAGTTACCTAAAGGTGTGCCTTTTTGTCGTCATCTGGGCATTTATGCTTATTCTGCTGGATTTTTGCGTCAGTATGCACAATGGCCAGCATCCGAAATGGAACGCATAGAAGCCTTAGAGCAGTTAAGGGTGTTGTGGAATGGGCATAAGATTGTCTTAGCAGAAGCCTGTCAGCCAACTCATGCGGGCGTGGACACCCCTGAAGACTTAGCAAGGGTTAGAGCCGTTTTAATGCATTGAAACCTTGTTATTGTCGGGTCTCGACTGATTATAAACTCTTTTAACGAATAACTCGGGGTTGGTTTTCTGCCACTCTTTGAGTTTCGCGATCGGGGTGACATGCC
>CAYQEZ010000024.1:0-25699 GCA_964416645.1 uncultured Francisella sp.
GCTGTCTGACGGCGGCGCCTTGATCGTAGCCATGTTCCAGTAGTAACCAGCCGTCTGGATTTAAATGCTTAGGCGCTTGTTCTACCAGTAGCCGAATATCATCAAGACCATCGACACCGCTGGTCAGTGCGCTAATGGGCTCATGAGGTAGACTCGTTTGCTGTAAATGGGGGTCGTTGTGTGCGATGTAGGGCGGATTACTGACAATTAAATCAAAACGTTGATGCGCTAAGGCACTAAACCAGTCGCTGTGCATAAAGCGGATACTGGGTAAGCGCAGCGCGCAGGCATTATCTTGCGCTACTGCTAGGGCGGCTTTGCTGGCATCAAGTGCTGTGATTTGTGCAATGGGGCGATGATGGGCGATGGCGATGGCAATAGCTCCGCTACCGGTTCCCATATCACATACTGTCCAAGGCGCACGCTCAGGGATAAGTTCTAAGGCGGCATCGACCAGTAGCTCTGTATCTTGGCGCGGAATGAGGGTGTCGGGTGTGACGGCGAGCTTCAGTCCGTAAAATTCCGTATCACCTAGAATGTAGGCAAGAGGTTCGCCTTGCGAGCGTCTCTCTGCCCATGTATTGAGTTGGGTTTGTTGGGCATCACTAATTTCTTTTTCTGGATAAGTGCGTAACTGGGTACGTGTTAAGCCCGTAGCGCGGCAGAGCATTAGCTCTGCTTCGCGGCTGGCTTCTTCGGGGGGCAATTGTTGGCGCAGCCACACTAGGGTTTGTGATAGGGTCATGAGCGAATAGCGTGAATGGTTAAAGTTGGTGTACTTAAAGCTAACCAAGCCTTGTCAGCGGTTAAAATTTCGAGTTGATGATGAATAGCGGTAGCGATGCAACTTCGATCACCTAATGACAAACCATATTGACGGGTTGTGTAGCGCAAAACACCTGCTGTGTGAGCAATGTTTTCTGTGTAGGGCAATATGGTTAAATTAAGTTGTTGTGCGAGTTGTTGAAGCAACTGACTATCGGCACCATTTTCGCAAAGTTTGCTAACCACTTCTGCCCAATTAACAGCCGATATGCATTGCGAATCATTATTTATAATGGTTGTTAAGGGTAGGTTAGTGGGTTCGTTATTGAGTAAAGCAATAATGACTGAAGCATCGAGTAAATATTTCACAGGTGCTACTGCCAGTCTTTGTGTCTATTCTGGATAAACTCATCGACACTTGGCGTGTAGGCAGCTAAGGCTTCACGCAGGGATTCGAAAGAGGGGTTTTGTTTATCGCTCCCTGTTTGGCTTGCCCCTTTGCTCAGCCATAATTCAATTTGTTTAGCAATGCTACGGTGCTGACGTTTAGCTTCTGCTTTAGCTAATTCATACAGGGTTTCGTCGATACGAACTGCGACGCTGGCCATAGTGATAACTCCTTGTTGCATTTGTAGGCAAGTGTAGCATAAGGGTGAAGCTAGTGGCAATAAAAAAACCACCCCAAATGGGGTGGTTCTAAGGTTATGCTAGTAAGCAGATACAAATTAGAATTTGTAGCGCACGCCTATGCTATAACCCATTTGAGAGTGGCTAGTCGAGTTGGTATTGCCGCCAATGCCTTGTGTGCTTACTGTTGTGGTTACTTCAGGTGCATAAACCATAGCGGCATCAATGCCCACATTTTTAGTTATCTGGTAGCCACCACCAATAGAGAAATGACTTTCTGTTGTAGCTGGAAAGAAAATATTGTTAAGGTTATTAATAGATGCTCCACGTTGTGTTGTGCCATTCATTGCTTTAATCGGATTATCAGCTTTGTTATAACCAGCACCAAGCCAATAGCCTGTTCCTTGATAACGAACCCCTAAAGCTAATACGTTCTGATCTTGCCAGCCAAAATCTTTATAGCCTTTAGCATCGCCCCAACGTAGTTGTTTCAAGTCGCCCGTGAACATGATATTGCCCATCGTGTAAGCTGCGCCCACTTTAAGCTCGGCAGGTTGCTCTAAGTTGTCTGTAATGCCAGTTACGCGGAATCCAGAAGCTGCGCCATCAGTAGAGTTAAGCTGACCTTTATATTTCATATTAATGGCTGAAGTATAAGCAGCACCTAAGGTAAATTGTTTACTAATGTCATAGTAACCGCCTAGGGTGTAACCCATGCCTAAATCGGATGACATGCCAGCCCCAAACTTCGCAGCACCGACACCAGTCGCATCATAGTTCATATCTAAGGCGCCATACTGAACAATCGGCGAAAAGCCCAAACCAAAATTACCACTGTTATAGGCAATGGTTGGAACAATGCGCATAATTTGCAAGGTGCTTTGTGCTTTAACTAATCCAGCTGTTGCTCCACTTGCAGGGTAGCCAGAATAATCAACCCCCATACCCGACGTGCCGAACATGCCGATACCAAAAGACCAATTATTGTTAATACGACTAGCAACAGCAACGCTAGGAACAACAAAAGTGTCAGCTGCACTGCTGTGTTTTCCTGCACCTGTACCACCGTCGTTGCTCACACTTGGTTTGAACAGTGTGCCACCGAAACCGATAATAGTGCCATCGCCCTTGCCAATTAAAGCGGGGTTAATAATAACGTTAGCTGCACCAAAATAGGCAGCTGTACCTGTACCACCTAAAGCAGATGAAACGGCACTCACGCCCGTCATGTTCGTACCGTTAGTGGCAAACGCAGCAGGGGCAATGAATAGCGTTGTGATGGCTGTAGCCAGCAGATTTTTAGATAATGTTTTCATGAACATCCTCATTATTTATTGATATTATTAGCATTGGAAAAAAATTCCTGTGAACCCTTTCGCAGGAAGAAATAGGTTGAGTTGTTAGAGGTCGCCTTTAGCGCCTTTTTCTAACATTTCCCACATGGTGTCGCGCACTTCCATGGTTGCTTTTTTCAACTCTGGAGGCATTTTGCGCCCCATTTTAATCGCCATATCCATGTTCATGGTGTAAATCCACAAACCATCCGCTTGTTCAACAATGGTGACACGGCAAGGTAAGAAGCCTGCCATTGCAGGTGAAAAATCGATCATTTTACGTGCGGTTTCTGGGTTACAGAAAGACATGACATGAAGATCACCCGTTTTAACGCCTCGTGCTTTCAACTCTTCAGAAAGCGGTAACTCGCCAACGTTTTTAATGTTGCGTTTGATGGCCACAGCATTGACAGAGTCTTTAATGTCGTCTAATTTTACGCCATCTTTAACTTTCACTTTCCACATGGTGGCTTCAGCAATATCGCCTTCAGCTGCTACCCATTTGTCCCAAATGTCCATAAAAGTGCTACCCGCACCTTCTTCTAGGTTGCTAATGGCATTCATAGTACCGCAACCAGATAGTGTTGCTACGCCAGTTGCTAATAGTAAGCCTTTGATCCAATTAGTTGTTTTCATAGTAAACCCTATGCTCCGTTGTGTTTTTAAATTTGACGAGCATTAGAATACGCTTATTTTAGCAAAAGCTAAATCTCAATTTTTTTATAGACAAATAATATTTACTAATGGCTAATATTAGAAAATGCTTATACTCTGAATCCTAAGCGACTTGCCCAAAGATAAGTTATTTCTGTTAACAATTGATTTGTAACAGATAATTCTGTCCATTCGCGTCTTAATGGGTAGTGGCGTCGATAGTGCTCGAAGGTGTGTGATCGCTCTGCCTCAGGTGAATTACGTAGTGTTTGATCGTCATAAAAAAATGGATAAGCCTGTTGCAAAATGCTATTCAGTTGTTCTAATGGGGTCTTTCCGCTTGCCAAAATAGGGGGTTGTTGACTTAAATGAGGTTTGTATTTCGGTTCTTTTTGTCCTGACCAATGTGCCAGTGCTTGCGCCGCCATAAAGCCACCACGGTATTTCGCATCCCATGCATGTCCGGCAATATGAGGTGTGGCGAGTTGGCTCTTGGTCAGTAATTCGTTGTTAATATTAGGTTCATTGCTCCAGCAATCGGTAATGAGGTGCAAGTCATGGCGTGTTAGCAGTGCCGCTTCATCAACCACGTCACCACGAGCAGCATTAATGAACAGGTTATGGGGTTTAATGAAGGCAAGATTGCGATGATTGATTAAATGAAAGGTGGGGTGCTCGCCTGTATGAGTTAGTGGCGTATGTAGCGAGATGATATCTGACTGAGCCAATAATTCAGTTAAGGGTATGTGTGGGAAGTCGCTTTCTGCTTGCTGGCGATAGGGGTCGTTGAGGTGCAGCTTAATGCCCAGCAGGCTGGTCAATTGTTGAAGCTGTTTGCCGACATTGCCGACACCAATAATACCTAGCGTCACGCTTTCTAGTTCTCGCTGCTGTTGTAGCGCATAAGCAACGATTTGCACAATGACATATTCTGCTACGGATCGTGCGTTGCAGCCTTGAGCGGTATAGAGCGTCACGCCCGCATCGGCACAGGCTTGCACATCAATATGGTCTAGTCCGACGACGGTACTACCAATAAATCGAATGTTGGGATGGTGTTGTAAAAATTCGGCACTAATGTGAGTACGTGAACGAATAATCAGCGCATCGGCTTGTTGCGAGTTTTGAGCAATGTCGCGCCCTGGTACTATAATAGTCTTTCCTAAAGTGCCGAATAAGCGCTCTGCTTCGACGACCGCGTCGTCAATTACGATGGTTAACAAGAGAACTCCCCTAGATGTTACGTCCACTATTGCCTGCTAGCTTTGAACGCATGATGATACAAGGAAATGTGGGTGCATTGGAAATTTGTGTCAAACGCCCCGCGCAAATTACCGATCAAACGCCCTTATTGGTGGTTGCCCATCCGCATCCCTTACACGGGGGTAGTTTTCACAATAAGGTGGTGCAAACGGTAGCTAAAGCAGGTGCCGAAATGTCGGCGCTGGTGGTGTTGTTCAATTTTCGTGGTGTGGGGGCATCGGAAGGTGAGTTCGATCATGGTCACGGCGAGCGTTATGATTTATTGTCGGTGGTTGAATTTGCTCAAGCTCATTGGGGTCAGCGTCAGCTTTGGTTGAGTGGTTTTTCTTTCGGTGCTTGGATGTCTGCTTTAGTTGCTGAGCGGTTGCAGCCACAGTACTTATTACTAGTTGCACCACCAGTTTCGCTGTATCCGATGGAAAGGGTTAATCTGTGCGATTTCAAACTTACCGTGATACAGGGTAGTGAGGATGAAGTAGTCGATGCACAGCAGGTTATGCGTTGGTCGCAGCAGCAACAGGCTGATATGTTGTGGCGCAGTCAGGCTAGTCATTATTTTCATGGTCAATTATTGTGGTTGCGCAAGGCAGTGATGATGGGTTTTTCTGCCTAATCGCTTATCTTCAAACATATTAGCATTTCATGATATAATAATATTATTATGCTTGCTATTAATGGTGTTAATTGCCCTTATGAGGGTGTAAGATTGTTGATTGCAAAGCCGTTCGTTGACATTTAAGAGGGTGAACTATGAAGCCGTGGTTAAGCTGGATTGGAATAATAGCGCTGAGTGTTGTGCAGACAGCACAGGCTGAAAAGCTCGATTTGCGTCAGTGTATTGCGCAAGCCTTAGCTCAAAATCCTTCCTTAATGGTCAGCGCTTCGCGTATTGAACAGGCTCAAGCGGCGATTGATCGTTCTAAAAGTAGTTACCTTCCCAAGCTATCTACCAGTATTACGGCATCACGTAGTAACGATCCGTTAAACGTATTCGGTATGAAGTTGATGCAGCACAATGCGACGTTTAACGATCTAGGCTTGGCTGAATATACTGGTAACGGACAGGTTGCGCCTAAAAAACTTAACAATCCTGGCGACTACTCCAATATTAATACCCGTATTCAGGCCGAGATGCCTCTTTATACGGGCGGTCAAATTGATGCCTATGTGCGTCAGGCGCAAGGATTGTTAGCGGCAGCGCAAGCGGGTGATGTGGCGGCTCGTCAGCAACTCATGTTCATGGTGTTTCAGGCTTATGAAGGTGTGAATACGGCTGGCGCCTTTGTTGAAGTCGCTGTACAGGGTGTAAAAGCCGCCGAATCTTTTGTCAAAACAGCTGAAAATTTGACCAACCAAGGGGTGATGGTTAAATCGGAATTGCTCACTGCTAAGGTGCATTTAGCGAATGTCGAAGTGCAACGTGCTCAAGCACAAAACCAACAAGCAGTAGCATTGGAACAGCTTAAAGTGTTAATGGGTATGGCGTTAGATGCGCCATTAACGGTTGCTCAAGGTCGCAGTATTGCTGATATAGCGGTCGATGTTGCAACCGCGAAGCAACGCGCTTTAGCCAATAACCCTCAATTACGTGCCTTGCGTATGCAAACCGAATCTTATGGTGCGGCTGTGGATGCCGCTAAGTCGGCTTATTTGCCAACGGTAGGCGTGATGGCGCGTCAAGATTGGAACGATACGTCGGTTGCGCTGAACCACAGTAGTTACACCATTGCTGGTGTGATGAATTGGACCATTACGGACTTTGGTGCCACACGTGCCAGTGTCGATATGGCACGTTCTAGCCAAGCGGAGTTGGCAGCTCAGTTGCGTCAACAAGAGCAAGAGCTGGCTTTTAAGGTTTCAGAGTCTTATAAAAAAATGAGTGAAGCCAAACAGCGTGTCAATTCACTGGCGGTTAACGTCGAACAGGCCGATGAAGCGCAACGTTTAGTTCGTCAGCGTCATGAAGGTGGTGTGGCGACCATTACGGAAGTTTTAGTATCGCAAACCCAGCTGTTGAAGGCAAAAGCAGATCTAATTTCAGCTCGTCATGATGTCAGTACCCAAAAAGCGATGGTGCGCTTGCTGATGGGTGAGTTGGAAGAAAGCTTGTTTTAACCCCTTGTAACCCATTTTTATGATCGTTAGCCATAACCAGAGTTAGGATTATCTTATGAAACGCATTCCCTTATCTTTTTTATTAGCGGCCAGTTTAGGCCTGACCAGCCCCATCAGTTTAGCGGCGTCCGAGCGCAGCAATGAAGGTAAATTGGCGCCTGTGTTGCAACAAGCGTTGGCGATGACTGAAGTGGTTCCAGGCTCCGTAGTGCCCGATCAGCAAGCCAAAATCGCTTCTCGCTTAATGGGCTATATTCGTAATCTTAACGTGCAAGTGGGACAGTCGGTAAAGGAAGGTCAATTATTGTTTTCGATTGATCCAACCGATATTACCGGTCAAATTCGCCAAGCCCAATCTGGGGTAGCCCAGGCGCGTGCCGCGATGGTTGATGCGAAAGCCGATTATGAACGTTTTTCAACCCTGTATAAGCAGCAATCGGTAACGCGCCAGCAGTTCGAAAAAATGAAACTGCAATACGAAGTGGCACAACAGAATTTGTCAGCAGCCGAAGCTGGACTAGAACAAGCTAAAGGTCAGATGCGTTATGCCGAAGTAAAAGCGCCCTTTGATGGCGTGGTGGTGCAAAAATTAGCGGTAGCGGGCGATTTAGCCGCCCCTGGCAATCCTGTGTTGATTTTAGAAAATCGTCAGTTGATGAGCGTACAGGTCGAAGTATCTTCTGATTTGTATCGTTTATTAGCGCTGGGCGACAAAGCAATGGTCACCATTGAGGGGCATAATCAACCTATGCAAGCCACCATTTCAAATCTTGTCGGTTCTGCTAATCCCATTACGCGTACCCATACCGTGAAACTGTCTTTAACCGGTTCGCCGGCGGGGGTTAACTCAGGTGCTTTTGCGCGTGTTGCTTTTGCGCGCGGCGAACGCAGCACGTTGTTAGTGCCTAGCAGTGCCGTGTTGGTGCGTGGTGGTAT
This sequence comes from uncultured Francisella sp., assembly GCA_964416645.1. Lineage (GTDB taxonomy): Bacteria > Pseudomonadota > Gammaproteobacteria > Thiomicrospirales > Thiomicrospiraceae. The sequence continues at coordinate 7,695 of CAYQEZ010000024.1, forward strand.
TACAGGTGTGTTTGTGGTGGGTGATGATCAGATTGCCCGTTTTCGCATGGTGCGTACGGGTTTGACACAGGGCGACGCCATTGAAATTCAGGCAGGTGTGGTTGCGGGCGAGCGTGTATTGACGGAAAGTCGTCAAACGGCGTTAAACGGTGATCGTATTGTTGGAGATCAATAATGACGGAACATCAAGATGCTCCCATGAATAGTGCTGGTAAGCTGGCTAAAGCCTTTATTCATTCTAAAATTACCGCCATGATTATGCTGGCGATTACGCTGGCGGGGTTGTTGGCCTTGTTGTTGACACCGCGTGAGTATAATCCACAAATCGTCGTACCCGCTGCGAATATTATTGTGCCAAAACCGGGTTCTTCGCCAGTTGAAGTGTCAAATATGGTGGTGAAGCCACTGGAAGCTCTAATGAACTCGTTATCGGGTGTGGATCATACCTTTGGTTATGCCACCAACGATGTGGGTGTGGTGACTGTGCAGTTCAAAGTGGGTGAGAATCAAGAAGATTCGTTGGTTAAGCTCTACAGTCAGTTGATGCATAATCGTGACAAAATCCCACCAGACACGCTAGAGCCATTGGTTCGCCCCATTAATGTGGATGATGTGCCGATCATGACCTTGGCTTTATCGAGTCAACGACTGGATGCGATGCAGTTGCGTGATGTTGGCATAAAAGTGTTGGAACAATTGCGTAACGTGCCTGGTGTTTCCTACACCAGTGTCACAGGTGGTGCGCCGCATACGGTAAATGTGTGGTTAGACGCACAACGTTTGGCATTAACGGGCATTAGCTTATCGCAAGTGAGCGATATGTTGAAAGGGGTAAATGCTTCTTTGCCAGTAGGCGAGGTGATTAACAACAACCAAAGTGCCCCTCTGCGTGTGTCTGGCTATCTCGGTAATGCTGCTGAAGTGGGCGATATTATCATTGGAGTTGACCAAGGTAAGGCGATTTACTTAAAAGATGTCGCCACCATTGAAGAAGGTGCGAAAGAAGTCGATAGTTACTCACGTATTGGTTTTGGTCCAGATAAGTATGGTCAAGTGTCTGACGAAACTTGGCCAGCCGTTACCATCGCTATTGCTAAAAAGTCGGGTACCAATGCGGTTGATGTCGCCCAAGCGGTGTTAAGTAAGTTGGAGACATTAAAAATCAGCATGATTCCTGATGATGTCACGGTCACCGTCACGCGTGATGATGGCGAAAAAGCCAATGATGCGGTAAACGTATTGGTAGAGCATTTGTTAATTGCGATTGCTTCTGTGGTGGTTATTCTGGTCATTTTCTTAGGCTGGCGCGAGGCGGGTATTGTCACGCTGACGGTGCCGCTGATTTTATTTGTGGTGTTATTGGTTGGGCTCATTGCGGGTCAAACCATTAATCGTATTACGCTGTTTGCCCTGATTTTATCTTTAGGCTTGTTGGTGGATGCGGCGATTGTGGTGATTGAGAATATTCATCGTCATATGCACAACGGTATTCCAGCCGATGGCTTAGATAATTTATTTGTGCGTGCTACCAATGAAATTGGTAATCCCACCAATATTGCAACCTTGGCGGTGATTATTGCCTTTATTCCGATGGCGTTTGTAACAGGGATGATGGGGCCTTTCATGGCACCGATTCCGTTTAACGTACCTGTGGCGATGATTGCATCACTGTTGATTGCTTACATGGTGGTGCCTTGGGCTTCGCGTATTTTCTTAACGAAAAAAGCCTTGGCACACATGGCACAGACGCACTCACTAGAGGATAAGGTTGCGCACAAGGAAGATCCGTTACAGCGATTGTATGAAAAAGTCATTACGCCGATGATTGACAGTCGTACTTACCGTAATGTCTTTTTAGGAGCGGTGGTGGTGCTGTTGATGGCAGCTATGGTCATGCCAGCATGGCAGTTCGTTCGTGATGAAGGTATGAATGGTCCGCAAGGCATGTTTGGTGTTGAGCTTAAAATGCTACCCAATGATAATACCAACACTTTCTTGTTACAAGTGGATATGCCTGCGGGTACGGCTTTAGAAGCCACTGATTTGGTGGCACAGGCAGTAATGAAAGAGCTAGCAACCAATAAAGCGGTAGCCAATTATCAGTTGTTTGCGGGTAGTGCTGCGCCGATTGATTTTGCCGCTTTGGTGCGTGGTGACATGATTCGTGAGGGCGATAATTTTGCGCAAATTCGTGTCAATTTAGTGAACAAACATGATCGTTCTGAATCATCACACGAATTGGCGCATGCGCTTAACGAGCAGCTTGCTGGTGTGCGTGCTCAGTTCCCACGTGCAAAGATCAAAATTTACGAAACGCCGCCAGGTCCACCTGTTCAGGCTCAAATTATGGCGGAGCTTTATGGTCCTGATTATGAACAATTGCGTGTGGCAGCCGATGAAATCACCGATAAAATGCATGACGTTTATGGCATGATTAATATTGATAACTCGGTCATGGCGAATAGCGATACCTATGAAATTAGTATTGATCGTGAGCGTGCTAACCTAATGGGCGTTGTGCCTGCTAAGGTTGCAAAAATGTTGCGTGATTATGTTTCAGGGTTCAGTATTGGTACGCTACACCAAGATGACGCGCGTGAGCCGATCGATATTTTAGTGCGATTACCGCGTGGTGACCGTAGTGTTGCGGAACAGTTGTTGTCGCTACGGGTGACCAGTATGATGGGTGAGGCGGTGCCTTTATCGGCATTAGCAACCATTCGTCATGTGAATACAGCAAAACCTATTTATACCAAAGACCAACATCCTGTGGTGTTTGTTGGTGGCGAGTTGCTCACGTCAAGTCCCGTTTATGCGGTCTTGTCTGCCGATAAATGGTTTGATAATGTGCCACTGGAGAAGTCGGGTCTCACTTTCCAAACCGCTAACCTAAACTTCGTTGAAGCTGAAGCTAAGGATGTGACCGAAAACACCATCTTATGGGGCGGTGAAATGCGCTTAACCCTAGACGTGTTCCGCGATATGGGTAGTGCCTTCATTGTTGCCTTGGTATTGATTTACCTAATTTTGGTTGGTTACTACAAATCCTTTATGTTGCCAGTGATCGTGATGGGTGCCATTCCGCTGACGATGATCGGAATTTTCCCTGGTCACTGGTTAACGGATCAGGCCTTTACTGCGACCTCGATGATTGGGGTGATTGCCTTAGCAGGTATTGTGGTGCGTAACTCATTGCTGCTCATTGACTTTATTTTAGAGTATCGGGCACAAGGTCAAGACCTTAAAACTTCGGTGATTGAGGCGGGCAAAGTGCGTTTCCGCCCCATTCTGTTAACAGCCTTGGCCATTATTTTGGGTTCTGCCATTATGATCACTGATCCAGTATTCGGTGGGTTGGCGGTATCCTTAATTTTCGGTACTTTTGCTTCGACTGCCTTAACGCTGGTGGTGATTCCGCTCATTTACTACATTTATGAGTTTTATCGTGGTAAGTGTCAGGAGGCGCGTTTGGCGTTAGTAACAAAATAAGTGTGCTAAGCGCTTGTTAGGGAACTGGTTTTCAGATATAATTCTGAGTTCCTTTTCCCTAAAACCCCGAATTTTATGTAAAGCGGAAACGCTTTTTGAAAGGAAAAAATTGAATGAAAACTTTTGTTGCCAAGCCACTCGAAGTGAAACGCGATTGGTATGTGGTTGATGCTGAAGGTAAAACTCTAGGTCGTTTGGCTGCGGAAATCGCGAGTCGTTTACGCGGTAAGCATAAGCCTATTTACACCCCTCACGTTGACTGTGGTGATTATATTATTGTCATTAATGCTGAAAAAATCGGTGTTACTGGCGCTAAACGTACTGACAAAATGTACTACCGTGTTACTGGCTATGTCGGTAACATGAAATCTGCATCATTTGAAAAAATGATTGAGCGTTCGCCTGAGCGTGTGCTTGAAATCGCGGTTAAAGGTATGTTGCCAAAAGGTCCGTTAGGTCGTGATATGTACCGTAAATTGAAAGTGTTTGCGGGTAGTTCACATCCACATGCTGCACAGCAGCCTATTGCGCTAGATCTGTAAGGAGTTGAAGATTATGGCTATTGAACAGTACTTAGGTACGGGTCGTCGTAAGAGCTCAACTGCACGCGTTTTCTTGCGTCAGGGCTCTGGCAAAATTGTGATTAATGGTCGTTCATTAGAACAACATTTCCCACGTGAAACTGACCACATGATCGTTCGTCAACCATTAGAAGTGACTGCTGCTGCAGATCGTTTCGATGTGATTGTCAACGTCGTTGGTGGTGGCACAACGGGTCAAGCGGGTGCTATCCGTCATGGTTTAGCACGTGCTTTGGTTGCGTTCAATGAAGAAAATCGTTCTTTATTACGTGCTAAAGGCTTATTAACGCGTGATGCGCGTGAAGTCGAACGTAAAAAAGTCGGTTTGCACGGTGCACGTCGTCGTCCTCAGTTCTCGAAACGTTAATTCGTTATCGAAGACAGAAAAAACCCGCCAGTTTGGCGGGTTTTTTTTATGGTTAGTTGGGCAGTCTAAAAAGATTAAACATTTAAAAGGTTACGATTATCAGTTAGAAATTTCTAAAAACCGCGTTTCGCTTGTTGTTAGCTAACAAAAAACCCAAGCGGTGCTTGGGTTTTCAAAACAGTTAGCAACTTAATCAGTTAAGCGGCTTTGAGTGCGGCGTAAAGCTCGTCTTTTAACGCAAGGCGTTGCTTTTTCAAGTTTTCTAAATCGGCATCGCCTGCATTTTCAACACCTTCTTCAATGCGCAGTATTTCACGATCTAGTTTATTGTAGGCATCGAATTGTTTAGCAAAATGCGCATCATTCATTTTTAAGGTGTGAATGGTGTCTTTGAATTCTGGAAATTCATTCGCTAGCGATGGGTGGTTTTCTACAATCATAAAATTACTCCTTATATTTACTCGATCAGTATAGCCGTTTTCAAACGTGAGATACATGATCTTAGTTAACTTTGATGCGTCATTGCTTCTGCTAGTAACAAATTACTAGCCGTGATCATGATTAAAACTCTTGCCACTCATCCTTCGCTTTGGTTTCTCGTAGCGCAGTTGCCTGACGTGCTGGCGTGGCGGGTGTTGCTAACTGCTTTTTTGCAGCTAATACCTGGCTAGGTTGTTGAGTAATGGAATGGATGTTGAAAAAACTCATCTCTTGACGAAGTAATTCTGCTTGCTCACGCAAGTTCTCGGCGGATGCTGCGGTTTCTTCCACTAGAGCGGCATTTTGCTGTGTTACATTGTCAATGCTGTTAATGGCATCATTCACTTGTTTCATTGACACTTTTTGATTGGTGGTTGCCTCTGCAATGCTGCTGACCAACAGGGTCATATTGTCGATAGACTGGGTGATGGTTTTTAGCGCTGCACCCGAATCGTCTGCCAGCTGTGTTCCTTGCTCGATGCGAGCAACACTTTCGCTAATCAGTGCTTTAATGTCTTTAGCGGCATCGGCAGCCTTGCCTGCTAAGGCTCGCACTTCACCAGCAACAACCGCAAAGCCGCGACCGTGTTCACCTGCTCTTGCAGCTTCAACGGCTGCATTGAGCGCCAACAAATTGGTTTGGAAAGCAATGCCATCAATTAGCGATACAATTTCAGCAATGCGATGACTGGACTCTTTAATGCCTTGCATGGCTTCAATTGTTTTAGCCATAACCTGTCCACCTTGCGTTGCTTTTTGTTGAACCTCGCTTGCAAGCTGAGAAGCCTGTAACGAGTTGTTGGCGTTGTGTTGAATGGCTTCATTCATTTGCGCCATGGTAGAGGTGGTTTCAACCAGTGAGGCAGCTTGTTCTTGTACTCGGTCACTTAAATTGTTAGAGCCATGAGATACCTCTTGTGCTGCATCATTGACGTTGATTGCTACCATAGATACCACATTAACCACATTTTTGAGTTTTTCGAGCGAGAAATTAATGGCATTTTTTAGGTTGTGTAGCTCGCCTTTAAAAGAGCCTGAGGGAAGTTGTACAGTCAGATCGCCCGCCGCTTGTGCAGCCACCACTTGGCTAATTTGACTGACGGCTTGTGACATGCTGTCCATGGAGCTGTTAATGGCTTGGCTAAGTTCGGCAATTTGACCTTGGGATTGGGTAGCGATGCGTGCCGAGAAATCGCCTTGTTCCATTTTTTTCATGGCAAGAATAATGTCTTTCATAACACATTCAATGGTTGCAAGTGCCTTATCAACCTGATTCCTGAAGGCTTGGGGAACCTCTTGACTCATTTGTACATTAAATTGTCCCTGTTCTAGGGCGTTCATGATACGAGTCAATTCTTGCATGGTGTTATTTAAACTGGCTGCGGCGCCGTTGATGGCATTTTCTAAATTGACAAAGCTACCCTTGGCTCCTTGTGCGTTTTGCGAAAAATCACCTTCACTAATGGCGCGTGCATTGGCTGATACTTGTGTTAATGAAGCTAGTACATAGTTTTGTAGTGAGTTAAACTTATCGATGGTTATACCAATAGCATCGTTGGATGTATCGGCAATGCGTTGGGTTAAATCGCCTGTTTGTTCCAAATAGTCAATACTGTTTCTCAAATTTTGTAAGCGTTTTATGAGTAACTGAATTAATAAATAAATTAATCCTAAAGCTAAAATAGCCATCAACAAAAGCGTTGTTTGAACGTGAAAGGTTGGTGTCGCAATCGCTTGTTCAAGGTCGTGCATAGGTATGCGTGCTGAAATGGCACCACGAACATCGCCAATTTTCCAATCTGTTTTAACGCTGTTTGGGTCGTGATTATGGCAATTTAAGCAAGATTGACTGGTCATTAAATCGGCCACGGCCATGCGGTAATAATGTTTACCATCAATGGTTTCGACTTGAAAAAAAGGTTGTTTAGGGTCTTTAGCCAAGGCAGCTAAGGCAGCTTTTTCAAATTCATCGAGCTTGGCTTCGCCACGGAATTTGAAAGGATAGGCGCTAAAGAGTTTCACCTCGCCCACTTCTTTGCCATCGCCTGCATTTTTAGACATTTCACCTAAGGCCAGCATCACATTGGCGGCTAACGGAAGATTAGTGGGGTGGGTGGCATAGTCATGACTTAGTGTCATACCCGCTTTTTTAACTTTAGGTATAATTTCATCCATGTAAAACTGTCGTGAGTTTTTAGCCATGGTAATCATGTCATGAGCAGCGCTATTGCCTGCTGCTAAAATGCTTTGAACGTGCAGTGATTTAAAAGAAGCATAAGTAATACCTCCCCCTATTAGGAACACTGCAAGTATCGGAAACATGAATTTTTGTGTAAGAGATAAATTGCGATATGCGTCCAGTTTAACGTCAAAGGGTTTACGTGCGATACCGTGCTTTAAGATGACCTCGCCCGATTCAACTTGGGCATAGAGGCGTTTGGCTGCGCTCATTTGTGCTTCGTTGGCGGGTGTTCTTACCGAAATATAGCCGACGATATTGCCTTTTTCCATAATAGGCGAAGCATTGGCAACCACCCAGTATTCATCCCCATTCTTACTGCGGTTTACCACAATCGCTGACCAAGAGTTACCCGCTTTTAACGTCGTCCACATGTCGGCAAACACTTTTTTCGGCACACTGGGGTGGCGCACAATATTGTGTGGCTTGCCAATGAGTTCTTCTCTGCTGAATCCGCTAATAGTAACAAAATCATCCGATGCCGTTAGAATGTTGCCGCTAAGATCGGTCGTGCTAAACAGCGTGTAGTGGCTGGGTATGTGGATGATTCTGGGCATGGGAACACTCCTGTATCGAGGTATTGTAACTGTGTGCCGATTAACATAGCATAAAATACCACAAATGTTAAGTTTATTTTTTGAGTGTAGCGGGAGAATAGTTGGGCGTGAGGGGTGAGGCATCTTGTGCTGTTAGTTGGATAACAAGCATAAGATGCCAAGGATTTTATTGTTGATGTTGGTTATGTTTGTATTGGTTATTTTCACGTGCGATAGCACGGTAGCCAATGTCCGTTCGGTAAAACGCACCATCAAAGCTGACTTGTTTGAGTGCTTGATAAGCGGCTTGCTGTGCTGAGCAGACATTATCTCCCAGTGCGGTAACACACAACACGCGTCCGCCACTGGTAACAATTTGTTCGTTTTGTTGGCTTGTGCCCGCTTGGAAGACTTTAGCGCCCGTGGCTTCTGCGGCGGCTATGCCGTGAATGACATCACCTTTGTGTGGTTCGTCGGGGTAATTGGCGGCAGCCATGACGACACCCAGCGCAGCACGACTATCCCAGTTGGCTGTGGTGATGTCGAGCTTGCCAGCAAGTGCCGCCTCAACCAAATCGACTAAGTCTGATTGTAAGCGCATCATAATGGGTTGGGTTTCGGGATCACCAAAACGGCAGTTGAACTCGAGCGTTTTGGGATTGCCTTCTGGGTCGATCATACAGCCAGCGTAAAGGAAGCCTGTATAAGGCGTGCCTTCAGCTATCATGCCATCGAGCACGGGGCGAATAATGCGCGTCATGATACGTTCTGCCATAGTGTCGGTTACAACGGGTGCAGGAGAGTAAGCGCCCATGCCACCAGTGTTCGGACCTTTATCGCCATTGTCACGCGCTTTGTGATCTTGGCTGCTAGCCATTGGTAAGGCATTAGCGCCGTCACACATAACAATAAAACTGGCTTCTTCACCAGTTAAAAACTCTTCTACCACCAAGCGCGCACCAGCAGAGCCGAACTTGCCACCTAAAATATCACCGACTGCGGCTTCCGCTTCAGCGAGTGTCATGGCAACAATCACGCCTTTACCGGCTGCCAAGCCATCGGCTTTGAGCACGATGGGTGCACCTTGTTCACGCACGTAGGCGAGTGCTTCGGCTTGTTGTTCGCCAGTAAACACTTGGTAAAAAGCAGTCGGAATAGCATGACGCGCCATGAAGTCTTTAGCAAAGGCTTTAGAGCTTTCTAGTTGAGCGGCTGTTTTGGTGGGTCCAAAAATGGCTAAACCCGCTGTGCGGAAGGCATCGACTACGCCAGCGGCTAAGGGGGCTTCGGGACCAACCACGGTTAAAGCCACTTGATTGGCTTGCGCAAAAGCCACTAATGCAGCTACGTCGGTTGCACTAATGGCCACGTTTTCGCATTTGGCTTCTTGTGCTGAACCAGGATTGCCAGGCGCAACAAAAACTTGGTTAACGCGATCCGATTGAGCGAGTTTCCAAGCAAGGGCGTGTTCACGCCCACCGTTACCAATAACAAGAATTTTCATGGTGCATCCTTTTGGGTGAGGAGTAAGATGTGAGGAGTAAGGTGAGAGGTGCGTTTGCCCCTCACTCAAGACTGCTCACCAAAATTAATGACGGAAATGACGCATACTGGTAAAGACCATGGCCATGCCGTGTTCATTAGCGGCATCAATCACTTCTTGGTCGCGCATTGAGCCACCGGGTTGAATGATACAGCTAATACCGACCGATGCGGCATTGTCGATACCATCACGGAAAGGGAAGAAAGCATCAGAAGCCATGACAGCACCTTTCACGGCTAAGCCTGCATGTTCGGCTTTTATGGCGGCAATACGTGCTGAGTTGACACGGCTCATTTGTCCTGCACCAACACCAATGGTTTGACGGTTTTTCGCATAAACAATGGCATTCGATTTGACGTATTTGGCCACTTTCCAAGCAAAAATCAGGTCGTGCATTTCAGCTTCAGTGGGCACGCGTTGTGTGACGATTTTCACGTCGCTGCTGCCAATCATGCCCATATCGGCCGATTGCACCAATAAACCGCCATTGACGCGTTTATAGTCGAGGAAACTGCCACGTTGTTCTGGGAAGGCACCGCAAGACATGACGCGTACGTTGGGTTTGCTAGCAGAAATCGCTAAGGCTTCTTCGCTAACGCTAGGGGCAATAATCACTTCAACAAACTGACGACTGATAATCGCTTGCATGGTCGCCGCGTCTAATGGACGGTTAAAGGCAATAATGCCACCGAATGCCGATTCAGGGTCGGTTGCGTAAGCAAGATCATAGGCTTTGCCAATCCCTTCTTCGCTGACGGAAACGCCACAAGGATTGGCATGTTTAACGATGACACAAGCGGGCTTAACAAAGGATTTCACACATTCAAGTGCGGCATCGGTATCGGCAATATTGTTGTAAGACAATTCTTTACCCTGAAGCTGACGTGCGGTCGCAATGCTGGCTTCTTTGGCGTTACGTTCAACATAAAACGCTGCCTTTTGGTGTGGGTTTTCACCATAACGTAATTCTTGTGCTTTCACCAATTGGGTATTAAAGGTACGTGGGAAGTCGAGCGGTTGCTCGAAAGTACCAGCCCCCAAACGAGAACCGAAGTAGTTGGCAATGGCTCCATCGTAACGGGCGGTGGTTTCATAGGTTTTAATGGCTAAGTCAAAACGCGTAGCGTGAGAGAGTTGACCTTGGTTAGCGTTTAGTTCTTCTAACACACGAGCATAATCGGCGATGTCGGTAATCACCGCCACATCGGCATGGTTTTTCGCCGCGGCGCGCAGCATAGTCGGACCACCAATATCGATATTTTCGATGGCGTCTTCTAGTGTGCAATCGGCTTTGGCAATGGTCGCTTCAAATGGGTACAAATTCACGACCAGCAAGTCGATCGGCTTAATGCCATGTTCTGCCATGACGGCATCGTCAGTACCACGACGACCGAGTAGGCCACCATGCACTTTAGGGTGCAGGGTTTTAACACGACCATCCATCATCTCGGGGAAGCCAGTGTAGCTAGAAACTTCGGTTACCGGAATACCAGCTTCTTGAATGGCTTTGTAAGTGCCACCCGTTGATAAGAGTTCAACGCCTAATGTATTTAGGTTGCGGGCAAAATCAATTAATCCGGTTTTGTCGGAAACACTGAGTAGGGCGCGACGAACAGGTTTAAGCATGGGAGGTTTCTCCAGAAAAAGAGGATTCAAAAAGAGGTGGCTTGAAAGCGAATAGAACCTAATGTTTTCATGTGCTTTTTGTTAAGCCGTATTGTTTCAATTTTTTGTTTAAGGTATTACGATTAATACCCAGCCAGCGCGCCGACATGCTTTGATTGTGTCCCGTGCGACGCATGACAAAATCTAATAGTCCTCGCTCCATCTCTTGTGTCATGATGGCATGTAAGTTACTGGGAATCTCGCCATCCAGTGTGGCAAAATAATGCTCCAGAACCGATTGAACAGACTGGTGTAAGCTATGAGGCGTGGACATAGGATGATAGGTGTCGTAGAGTTAATGCTAAGTTAGTTATTTTAATCGAAAATGCAATCAAAGTTAAGGAAGTGTTGATTAAAAGGAGTCTTTATGTGGGATTGGTTATGGAAACGAGGTCAGTCGAAATATTTGTCACCACAAGCGTTGCAAGGGCTAGCGCCTGCAGTGATTCAATTACATGGACATTCGGATCAACGCTGGCAAGGTGAGCATTCTTTGCTAGATGCCTTAGATAAGGCGGACGCACCAGTTAGGTCAAGTTGTCGGAGTGGAAATTGTGGTGCTTGCCTAGCTTATTTGGAGTTGGGTGAGGTGGGTTACACCAAAGAAGTGACCTTTCCCTTAGAAGCAGGAGAGGTGTTAATGTGCTCCTGTGTGCCCTTGTCGACCATTCGTATTCGACTGCCCGATAAGCCAGTAGGCGCACGTCGCCGTAAGTCATAGAGACCATGCTAACAAAAAAGCCGACACTGGGTCGGCTTTTCAATGGCTAACAATTCGACTGAATTATTTAGCTACCATCGCTTTTACACGTGCATTCAAACGGCTTTTCATACGAGCAGCTTTATTTTTGTGAATGATGTTTTTACGTGCAATGGTATCTATCTGAGCTTGTGCAGTACGGAAAGCGGTCATTGCTACAGCGTGGTCACCAGTAGCAATTGCTTCTAGGGTGCGACGCACTAAGGTTTTGGTTTTAGATTTTTGAGCAACGTTGCTTAAACGGTTACGTTCTGCAATCAGTACGCGTTTTTTAGCTGATACGTTATTTGCCATGTTGTTTTTTTCCTTTGAAATTGGGTAATCCGTAGATGCTTGCAATCCATCAATAAGGAAGAGATAAAATGCAAAATAACTATTATGCCGGTTTGTTTAACTTAGGTCAAGGCAATTATTGAGTTAACCGCTGAGTTTGGCTCGAAAAAAAGGGTGGATTCCGTTACAATTCTGCTTCTGGTAGCAATCACCTTTGGATGAATTATGGTTATTTGGGCATGGTTAGGCGCCATTTTGATTGGCTTAAGTTTGGGATTGCTGGGTTCGGGTGGTTCTATTTTAACCGTTCCCGTGTTGGTTTATTTGGTCGGTCAAGATGAAAAGGTTGCTTTTGCTGGTTCATTAGCGATTGTCGGCTTAATTAGCCTTGTTAGTGCTTTTGCTTATGCGCGTAAAGACTGGGTTGACTGGCGCAGCGCTATGTTTTTTGGTTTGCCGGGAATGGTTGGTGCTGTATTTGGTGCCTATATGGCGCGTTATATTCCTTCTTGGATGCAAATGCTTCTTTTCGCCACTTTATTGTTGGTGGCGGCATGGATGATGTTTCGTCCGATTAACTTAGACAATGCGCCGAATGAGCCACGCGCTTTTTGGAAAGTCGGCTTAGATGGGTTGATTGTCGGTGCGCTGACGGGTTTAGTTGGCGTTGGCGGTGGCTTTCTGATTATTCCTGCCTTAGTATTACTCGGCGGTTTGTCGATGAATGTGGCTGTCGGCACCTCATTGGTGATTATCGCCATGAAATCGGCCAGTGGGTTCTGGGAATACCTGCATGTGTTGGAAGATTTGAATTTATCACTAGATTGGAGCTTAATTGGCTTGTTTGCGGTGTTGGGTATTGCGGGCGCTCACGTTGGACAAAAGTTAAATAGCCATTTGCCTCAAGTGTTGCTAAGACGCTTGTTTGCTGTGTTTTTATTATGTATGGGCGCTTTCATTGCATGGCGCAACCTTCCTCAACTGCTATCAGGAGTATAGTTTGATGAAAACGATCATTGGATTAACAAGCGTTTTATTCATGTCATCGACATTGCTGGCACAAGCAGCAGATGTCGATGTGATGAAAAAAGCTGTCTTTGCTGGCACGAGTGGCGTCTCTGATGCGATGCAAGCGGGTGTTGCTGAATTGTTGTTGCAACGTAAGTGGCAGGTGAATGCGCAAGGTAAACTCAGTGAAGCGAAATGTGGGGTTGTGCCACATAAAACCCAAGTCGTTGATTTGAATGGTGACGGTAGCAAAGAAGTGATGTTGATTCTGGGTAATGAATGTACCTCGGGCAAAATTGGACAGACAGTCTATTTATTCGATCAAGCGGCAGATGGTAAAGTGCAACGTCAGTTGGGTTTTTCTGCAGCAGGCTATCAGATATTAAAGCCTAAGACAGCAGGTGCTTGGCCAGACTTGTTGTTTTTAGGCACGGGTGATTGTCAACCGATTTGGCGATACCAAGAGGCATCGGGACGTTACAATTTTAATCATTTGTATGAAGCTAAGCCACAAGCCTGTTCTGTTGGTCAAATGCAAATCCATGACAAAAAATAACGCTTATCTGCTGCCTAAATCTCTGTTAAAAGTGGTTGGTAAGGCGGTGGTGCAGCATCAGATGATTCAAGAAGGTGATCGGGTGCTACTGGGGCTTTCGGGCGGTAAGGATTCGTTAACCTTGCTCTTGGTGTTGAAACACTTGCAGCGCCATGCGCCCATTTCATTCGAATTGGCCGCGTGTACCGTCGATCCTGAAATTCCCGGTTTTGATCCTTCTCCCTTAGCCGCTTTTTTAGCTGAGTTGGATATTCCTTACTTCTATGAAAGTCATGGCATTATGGCGCAGGCAGAGGCGTCAATGCAGGGGGATTCTTTCTGTTCTTTTTGTGCTCGTATGAAACGCGGTATTTTATATTCGGTGGCGCGTCGTGAGGGCTATGGTGTTTTGGCATTGGGGCAGCATTTGGATGATATGGCGGAAAGCCTGTTCATGTCGATTATGTATCAAGGCAAGTTACAGACGATGAAAGCCAATTATGTCATTGATGCCGGTGATCTGCGCGTTATTCGCCCGTTAATGTCGGTGCGAGAATCGCAAACCCGCGCTTTTGCTCAATCGGCTAGCTTACCGATCATTAAAGATAATTGTCCCGCTTGTTTTAGCAAGCCACAACAACGCCAACGCATTAAAGAACTATTACACATCGAATCTCAGTTAAATCCGCAACTCTTTGCAAATATTCAAGCGGCGATGACACCCTTAGTGGCTGATCGTGGGGGCGCTCGTGACGAATGAACGTAAAGCCGTTTGGTTTGTGCGCTTACTCACAGGGTTGAGTCGGTTGCCTTTGCCTTTGGTGCACGGACTAGGTTGGTTGTTAGGTCATGTGTATGTGCTTTTTCCCAGTCGAGATAGGCGCGTTACCTGGATAAATTTGGGCATTGCTTTTCCTGAGTTAAGCCGTTGGAAACGCTGGCAATTAATGCGACTTAGTTTTGTTGAATTAGGTAAAACTGCTTGTGAGTTGGGTTGGATGTGGGTGGCCAAACCCGAAGTCTTATTTGCACAGATTAAGCAAGTAAAAGGTCTGCAGCTGATGGAGTCGGCGTTAGCAGAGCAAAAAGGTGTTTTGATGTTAGCGCCTCATTTTGGTGCTTGGGAGCTTATTGGTCAATTTTGGGCAAAGACTCATGGTATGACGAATCTGTACCAGCCTTCCGATTATCCCGAGATTGAAGCCTTTGTACGCCAGGCGCGTCAACGCACGGGCGCAAAACTCGTTCCCACCGATATCACAGGGGTTCGTGCTTTGTTGTCTACGTTAAAGCACAATCAAATTGCGGGTATTTTGCCCGATCAAGACCCAGGTGAAAATGGTGGTGAGTATGCTCCTTTTTTTGCACTGCCTGCCTACACAATGGTACTAGCGGGTCGTTTAGCCAGCAAAAGCCAAGCCCCAGTATTGTTTACCTGGTGTGAACGCTTGTCTTGGGGGCGAGGTTATTGTTTGCACGTTTTACCTGCCAGTGATGCGATTGCAAGTAAGGATTTAGCTGCCTCAGCGCAGGCGATGAATGCCGATATTGCCCGCTATGTTGCGCAATGTCCTCAACAATATATATGGAATTACAAACGTTGGAAGCGACAAGCAGATGGAAAGGATGTTTATGGGTCTTGTTAGGGTAATAACTCAGCAGCTCAAGCTTACCTTGTTGGCGTTTGTGCTGCCTGTGTTATTGTTGCTTCAGTCAAATAGCTGGGCGAAAACGTCTCCTTTGTCTGCTGAGGTGTCGGCACCAATTGAGGCTTGGAAATTGGAGCGTTTGCCTGCTGATTGGTGGCGCGCTTTTGATCAGGCCGATCAGACGGTGTTAACGGTTAAGTTGCAAGCACTGCAGGCACGCTTGATAGCTGAAATTGCTTTGCAGCCTGCTGAATTACAGAATGATTTGGCAAATCACATGGATGCTATTCGTTTGAATAGCCGTGCTTATGTCGATTTGCGTCAAAAAGACCCTACATTAGGGAAGCAAGAATTAAAGCCGACCTCGTCTTACACTTTGTCGCAATGGTTAGATTTATTGCAAGCGGTGCGTTTAGCTAAACAAGCTCAACAAAAAGAACAGTATGCATTGGATCAGTTGAGTGCTCAGCTGGATGCCATTGCTGGTGAGGCTGATGATGCTGCTGCAGCTTACGTTAGCGGAAGTCAGCACGGGAACTTGTCTCGATTGGTCGTGATGATTGAACGTCGTTTTGCTTGGTTGGTGGTTGGTCAGTCTTTGCGTTTGCAGCACTTGTCTCTGGATAAAGAAAGCCAGCGCTTGGAGAAATTAATTGAGCGATGGCAAGCAGCGACACAGCAGTTGTCTCTAGCCGAAGCTGATGTGAAGCAGGTTAGCAGTGATCTAAGCAAGACACGAACTGAACTGGAAAAACAATTTGACCGTTTGCGTTCAGCTCAAGCCAGTGCGGCATTGGTATGGGGTGATGATGCACTCAGTCGAGTGAAAGCACATCGCCAACAGGTTAATGCTTTGTCGGCTAATATCGAATTATTAATGGCACGTCTTTATATGCAGTGGAACGAGCGATTATTATCTTATGTTAATGCTCGTTTGGATACCGCTTTTGATTGGGAAAAATCATTACGTATGCCACTGGAAACTTGGCAATCGGACTGGCAGGCTTTTGAATCCTTACACACGCAATTGAAAAACCAGTTAGAACATCGTCGGGAACAAGTGCAAACTGACTTTTTGGCATTGAGCGAACACGAGCCGTCGGAAGTTAATCCAAGACAATTGAGTCAGGTCAAACACGATTATCAAGAAGTATTGCAACAGTTATCGAACGAGCAAACCTTATTGAAAAGTGCGGATGGTTTATTAAAAGATTTATCAACATTGGATGAGCTACAAGTGACGTTATTGCTAGCGCATGATGGCGTTTGGCGCAATCGTTGGCATAGTACGTTACAGTTAATACGCGATGTGACTAATCAGAGTATTGAGCTACTCACCACTACCTTGTTTAAAGTGGGCGACACACCCGTAACCAGCATGGGCTTGTTACGGGTGGTCATGTTCATTATGATCGCTTGGTGGGTTAGCTTTTGGCTACGCAAGGGATTAACGACGGTTGCAGCGCGTAACGAGAAAATTGCGCGCCATACGACCTATACTCTTGGTCGTCTCATTCACTATATCGTTATGGTTATTGGTATTGTGGTGGCATTGTCGTCAGTTGGTATCGATTTCTCTAGCCTAGCATGGATTGCGGGTGCCTTATCGGTTGGTATCGGTTTTGGCTTACAGGATGTAGTGAAGAACTTTGTTGCTGGTTTAATTGTGATGTTTGAAAAAACCTTGAAAGTGGGTGATTACATTGAATTGCCTTCGGGTATTTCTGGAACAGTGAAAGAAATCAGTCTGCGTTCAACTTTGATTATTACGGGCGATAATTTAGAAGTGGTGGTACCTAATGCGGAGTTCACTTCGGGACGAGTGGTCAATTGGACATTATCGGATTTATATCGTCGCGTGCATATTCCATTTAATGTAAGCCTTGCCTCGGATAAAAAACAAGTTGTTGATGCGGTTTTGCAAGCCGCCAAACAGGTTCCTTATAGTATTCAAGAAGGGCGTCGTCAACCCCAAGTGGTTTTATCCAGTTTAGAAGGTAAAATGTCGTTTGAATTATTGGTGTGGATTAAACAAGGAGCGGTGAACCATACTTATGGGGTTAAGGCCTCTTATTTGTGGCAAATTGAGTCAGCGTTACGTCAGCATGGTATTGAACTGGTATGATGGTTAACCTAGTTATCATGATTAGTTAAGCCTATTGGAGAATAAAAATGAACATTCGGCAATTATGGCAAACGGAGCTGGCTTCAGCCACACAAGTGTTGCAAGCCTTGCAGCAGGATTCTGTGTTGCTGGACGATTTTGAGCGCTGGGTAGAAAGCTGCGAACAAGCATTGCGTGCTGGTAATAAGCTTTTGTTTATTGGTAATGGTGGTAGTGCGGCCGATGCGCAACACTTGGCCGCCGAGTTGGTGGTTCGATTTAAGCTAACGCGGCGGGGGCTGCCAGCCTTAGCGTTAACAGTCGACTCATCGGCGTTGACAGCTATTGGTAATGATTTTGGTTTCGACCAGTTGTTCTCGCGTCAAGTTGAAGCACTGGGTGCAGAGGGCGATGTGTTGATTGCCCTAACCACCAGTGGGAATTCAGAAAACGTATTAAAAGCCGTTCCAGTTGCACAAGCGATGGGTATCCAGGTGGTGGCAATGACGGGTGCATCAGGTGGCAAAATAGCGAAGATGGCTGATGTGTGTTTGTGTATGCCAAGTGATGATACGCCACGTATTCAAGAGGCACATACGTTGTTAGGTCATATGTTGTGCGACCTATTAGAGCAGCGAATGTTCACTAGTGAAAAGGCTTAATTAGTCAGCCCTGAAAAACAAACTATCCAATTGATAATAAATAATAAAGTTTAACAAGTAAGCCACTTTGTCGACCAAAAATGTTAAAATATACCTCTATTTTCTGGTCGAAAC
>CAYQEZ010000025.1:0-25655 GCA_964416645.1 uncultured Francisella sp.
TACCCTAAAATGAGTTTTAAGTTGTTGTTCGGAATATTTTTTCAGGGTTAACTACGTAGCTATCCTGGCAATGAAACTATCCAAATTAACTCCATTAAAGATGCAGTATTGCGTTTTGGGCTACAAAAACTACAAAGTTGGGTCAGTATTTTGGTATTGGCTGGTAAAGATGATAAAACACCAGAGCTATTCAAAACGGCGCTGATTCGTGCTCGCTTTGTACAATTGTTGGCAGAACATACCGCTTTGCCGCAGAGAGAAAGCTTTTTTATGGTCGGATTGTTTTCTTGTTTAGATGCTTTGATGGACGCGGATATGCCCGCTTTAATGACTACTATGCCCTTGCATGAGTCGATCAAGAACGCGTTGATCGAGAAAACGGGTGTTATGGGTGAAGCACTGAGTTGCGTTTTAGCGATTGAACAAGGAAAGATTGAGCAGACTCGCTTCATGCAAATGAATGCGGGAGAAATTTCGAGCTATTACATGCAAGCTATGTGGTGGACAACGATTACCTGTGCTAACTTAGCTAAATAATGGTGCATCTCTAAAAAACCTCGTTTTGCTTTATTTTTAGCCCATCCGTTAAGGTTTTTTAGAGATCAGTAACGTTAAATTTACCATCTATTGTGGTTGCTTTTATGTAATTAACTAGATATGGTTGTTGCAAAATCAGTCGCTTAGCGTTAGAATATTCGTTTATTTCAGACACCAAATAACAGGATTTTGCCATGAAAGAAGGCATTCACCCAAAATACAATCCAGTCGTTTTTCAAGACATTACTACTGGTGATATGTTTATTACGCGTTCTACGATGAACACTAAGCAAACCATTGATGTTGATGGTAAAACTTATGGTTTAGTGCGCTTAGAGGTTTCTAGTTCGTCTCATCCTTTCTACACAGGTCAACAGACCCTAGTGGATACTGAAGGTCGTATCGAGAAATTCCGCAACCGTTACAAGCGTTAATAGCGGAGCTCTGCGTGAGCCTATTGCGTCCTGTAAAAAGCCTAGCTCTTGTCGCTGGGCTTTTTGCTTTTTGGGCAAGTACGACGACTTGGACCTTGGCTTTTGCTAGTGATGATTGTGCGCCACTCAAAATTGATCAGCGTGTGAAAATTGATGTGGTTTATGATGGAAGCACCTTCCTCGTTGGCGATACGGTTGTTGCCTTAACGGGTGTGCATGTGCCGATTGCGGCACGACATTTGCGCGCGCCACAACCCTTGGGTAAAGCGGTTGCGCAGGCAGTTGGTGAGCTGGTACGCCGGAGTAAAGGTCAGTTAAATCTTGAGTATGACCAGTTAAGCTCTCAAAATGGGCGTGTCTTGGCACATGCCTATTTGGGTGACGGACGTAATTTGGCGCTAACTCTATTAGAAAATGGCTTTGCTTTGGTCAATACTCAGTTACCGAATAGTTTACATGCGCAATGTTACCGTCGGGCAGAAGCACGCGCTAGAGCGGCAAAATTGGGCTTGTGGCAATTTCAGGATATGGGCGTTCCAGTGGTTGAATCAAAAGCACTAACAGGAGAGCGTCGAGGCTTCCAAATTGTTCGTGGTACCATTGTAAACGCGGAACAAAAGGCACGCTATTTTTCCTTGACCATGGATACGGTGAGTTTGAGAATTCCCAACGAATCGCTAAAATTATTCGATCTAAAGGCGCTGTTGGCATTAAAGGGAAAAACAGTTGAAATTCGCGATGAGTTTACCTTTTACCGTAACCACATGGTGGCTTCATTGGAGCATCCTGGTCAAATTGATTTACTAGCGGATGCTTTTTACGACAGCCTTTCAAAAGCCAAGCCTAATCCCTAAAGAAAGTCTGAAAAATGCGCTTTTCGTTCAGAGAGTTCGTGTGCTTTTTTCGGCCGACGCCCTAACTTTATGGGTTTTATGGTCATCTCTCGTTATAATAATGCGATAGTCAAAAAAACTTAACTCGGTGCGCTGCATCGTGAACTTCGACCCTTGTGAGAAAATTAATTATGTCAGCTGAATTGAAAAATGATCGTTTTTTACGCGCCCTCCTCCGTCAACCGGTCGATACCACGCCTGTTTGGATGATGCGCCAAGCGGGTCGTTATTTACCAGAATATCGTGCTACCAGAGCTAAAGCAGGCAGCTTTATGGCGTTATGCACCAATCCTGAGCTGGCTTGTGAAGTCACCATTCAGCCATTAGAGCGCTATGATTTAGACGCGGCCATTTTATTTTCTGACATTCTCACCATCCCTGACGCTATGGGATTGGGTCTGAGTTTCGCTCAAGGTGAAGGCCCACAGTTTGCTCGTCCCATTACGTGTAAAGCCGATGTTGACAAGATTGGTGTGCCAGATCCTGAGGTGGAACTTAAGTATGTCATGGATGCGGTGCGTACTATTCGTCGCGAATTAAATGGTCGTGTGCCTTTGATTGGTTTTTCGGGTTCTCCTTGGACTTTGGCGACTTATATGGTTGAAGGTGGCAGTAGTAAAACCTTCTCCAAAATCAAAGCGATGATGTATAACGAGCCTGCGACCTTGCATGCGTTACTAGACAAGTTAGCACAATCGGTTACCCGTTATTTGAATGCGCAAATTGCGGCAGGTGCGCAAGCGGTACAAATTTTTGATACTTGGGGTGGTGCGCTGTCAACGCCTGCTTTCCGTGAGTTTTCATTACGCTACATGCAGCAGATTAGTGCTGGGCTAACCAAGGAAGCCGAAGGTCGTCGTGTACCGCTGATTGTCTTTACTAAAGGCGGTGGTCAGTGGATTGAGGAGATTGCTGTCGGTGCCGATTGTGTCGGACTGGATTGGACGGTTGAGCTGGGTGATATCCGCGCACGTTTGGGTGATAAGGTTGCCTTGCAAGGCAATATGGATCCTGGCCTACTCTACGCTCAGCCAGAGATTATTGATGCGGAGGTAGCGCGTATTTTAGCCAGCTTTGGTCAACATACGGCAAATTCGGGTCATGTGTTTAATTTGGGGCACGGTATTCATCCTGAAATTAATCCTGAACACGTTAAAGCCTATGTCGATGCGGTGCATAAACACGGTTTTCAATACCACAAATGACCTTGTTACAGGCAATACAAAGCCAAGGCGTCGGCAGTCGTAAGCAGTGCTTGGCACTGATTGAGCGCGGTCATGCGCTCGTTGACGGCGAGGTGTGTCTTAAGCCTAAAGCGCCCGTTTTGCCCGAACAAGTTAGCTTTTATTATGATGATGAGCTTTGTGTTTGGCAGGATCGCATCGTCATTATGATGCATAAGCCATTGGGTTATGAGTGCTCCGCTAAACCACAACATCATCCGAGTGTGCTGGATTTACTTCCCAGTATTTATCGAGCACGCGGTGTACAACCGGTGGGTCGTTTGGATGTGGATACCAGTGGGTTATTATTGCTGACCGATGACGGTCAGCTCATTCATCGTTTGACCCATCCCAAACGTCATGTGCCAAAAACCTATCGAGTTACCACGCGTGATCCTTTGAATGAAACGCAAATAAACGCGCTGTGGCAAGAGATTGAGCTGAATGATGATCCAAGACCTGTTAAAGCGATTTCGGTGCAACAGACGGCTTCTCACGAGTTGATATTAGTCATTGATGAAGGTCGTTACCATCAAGTGAGGCGTATGTTGGCAGCTGTGGGTAACAGTGTGGATAAGCTGGCAAGAATCCAAATGGGCGCCCTGCCCTTAGCCGATGATTTATTACCAGGTAGGTGGTGTACTGTTGAGGAAGAAGACATTGGTATTGAATTAAGATGAATTAATCTAACAAATACCAATGCTAAAGGGCGCTCAACGAGCGCCCTTTATGCATGATTTACACGAGATTTGGGTTGGTTAACCACCGCGCTTCATGGCCGCAAAGAACTCATCATTCGTTTTGCTGGCTTTGAGGCGATCATTGAGGAACTCAATTGCTTCGGTATCTCCCATGTTGCCTAGGAATTTGCGCACAATCCATAGCATATTTAACTCGTCTGCTTTGGTGAGTAATTCTTCACGACGCGTACCAGAGCGTTTGATGTTAATGGCAGGGAAGACGCGACGTTCGGCAATGTGACGATCTAAATGGACCTCCATGTTACCTGTACCTTTAAACTCCTCGTAAATGACATCATCCATTTTTGAACCAGTTTCGACCAATGCTGTTGCCAAAATGGTGAGTGAACCACCTTCTTCGATGTTACGTGCTGCACCAAAGAAGCGCTTCGGACGGTGCAAGGCATTGGCATCGACACCACCAGTCAGAATTTTACCTGACGAGGGTGCAACTGTATTGTAAGCACGCGCTAAACGGGTAATCGAGTCAAGCAGAATGATGACATCGCGCTTGTGTTCAACCAAGCGTTTGGCTTTTTCAATGACCATTTCTGCCACTTGTACATGACGATTCGCTGGCTCATCGAAGGTAGAGGCAATAACTTCGCCTTTGACGGTGCGTTGCATTTCTGTTACTTCTTCAGGACGCTCGTCAATCAGTAATACGATCAGGTAAGCATCAGGATGGTTGACGGCGATGGAGTGGGCGATATTTTGTAACATCATGGTTTTACCCGCTTTTGGTGGAGCGACAATCAAACCACGCTGTCCCTTACCAAAAGGTGCAACTAAGTCGATGACGCGTGCAGTAATGTCTTCGGTCGAACCATTACCGATTTCCATGCGCAAGCGTTTAGTGGCGTGCAAGGGTGTGAGGTTTTCGAATAAAATTTTGTGCTGGGCAACTTCTGGCGGTTCAAAGTTGATGCTATCGACTTTAAGTAAGGCAAAGTAGCGTTCGCCGTCTTTAGGGGTGCGAATGCGACCAGAAACCGTATCACCTTGGCGTAAGCCAAAACGACGAATTTGGCTGGGAGACACGTACAAATCGTCTGGGCCAGAAAGGTAAGTACCTTCTTCGGTACGCAAGAATCCGAACCCGTCTGGTAAAATTTCTAGTACGCCAGAGCCTGAAATGTCCTCGCCTTTTTTGGCGTGGTCTTTTAATAAGGCAAAGATAATATCTTGTTTACGCGCGCGCGTTAATTCAAGTCCAAGGCTGTTAGCCAATTCTTGTAGTTCGGAAATGTGACGTTTTTTGAGTTCGTTGAGATTCATGCGATTACTTTATGGTCCAGAAAGGGAGAGAACGGAAGACTGGGGAAGGGCAAGACTTGCCCTTCCCAGAAGTTGATTAAGCTAAGTTACTGTTTAAGAAATCGGTTAATTGAGATTTAGATAATGCACCAACGCGGGTAGCGACAACTTGACCAGCTTTCAACAGCATCAGTGTCGGAATGCCACGCACACCAAATTTGGGTGGTTGTGCTGGGTTTTCGTCGATGTTCAATTTAGCAACCACGACTTTACCCGTGTATTCTTGCGCTACTTCATCTAAAATGGGAGCAATCATTTTACACGGACCACACCAAGGCGCCCAGAAATCGAGCAGAACGGGCAATTCAGCTTTGATAATGTCTTGTTCAAAAGTGCTGTCAGAGGTGTGTAGAACTAAGTCGCTCATGGGGTTCTCCCGTTGAGTAAAAGGAAAAATTAAGTGGATAAGTTGTGTCAGACAAGTCGCATTAGCGATGCGATTAAGACCAGTCGAATCTATATTAGGTAATTTGTACAGGGTTTTTAATAAAAATGCAAGTAAAAAATCAAGCGGTGTGGCAAGAGGGTCTGAATGACGCACAATTATCGGCTGTCACCACGCGTCTTCCCTATGCGCTTGTGTTGGCGGGTGCTGGGAGTGGCAAGACGCGTGTTCTCATTGCGCGTATGCTTTACTTGCTGGGTGAGCGAGGCTACGAGCCAGCACAAGTATTGGCTTTAACCTTTACCAATAAAGCGGCTGGCGAAATGCGCCATCGTTTGGCGGGGGTATTTCCTTGGGCTAATCATGTGTGGATGGGGACTTTTCATGGTATTGCTCACCGCTTACTGCGTTTGCATTCACGTGAAGCCGATTTACCCGAAAGTTTCACCGTGATTGACAGCGAAGACCAGCAACGCCTGTGTAAGCGCATTCTGCGAGAGCATGAGATTGATGAAAAGGTGCTTTCGAGTAAAACACTGGCTTATTTAATCGGTCGTGAAAAAGATCAAGGTCGTCGCGCGCAGGATGTCGCTCAAGCTTACGGTGAGTTGCCTTGGTTGCCTTTGTACGAAGCTTATGAGCAACAGTGTCAGGTATCGGGACTGGTCGATTTTGGTGAGTTGTTGTTACGCAGTTACGAATTATTGCTTAAGCATCCGTCATTACTAGCCCATTATCAGGGACGTTTTCGTGAAATTTTGGTCGATGAATTTCAAGATACTAACCGTTTGCAGTACCAGTGGCTAAAGTTACTGGCAGGCGAGGGTTGTGGGCTGTTTGTTGTTGGTGATGATGACCAATCCATTTATGGCTGGCGCGGTGCGGAAGTGGCGAATATTCATGACTTTACCGAAACCTGTGTGCCCTGCGATATTGTGCGCTTAGAGCAGAATTATCGTTCGACGCAAACGATTTTATCGGCGGCGAATGCGGTGATTGCCCATAATGAAGGACGCATGGGTAAAGACCTTTGGTCAGCACAGGGTGAGGGCGACAAGGTCGGTCATTATGCCGCCATTAACGAGTTCGACGAAGCGCGTTACATTGTGCAGGGCATTCGTCGCTGGCAGGAAACGGGGGGCGCTTTAGCTGAGGTGGCGGTGCTTTACCGTTCTAACCATCAATCGCGCGTACTGGAACAAGTTTTAACACGTGAGGGCATTCCTTACAAGGTCACGGGGGGTATGCGCTTTTTCGAGCGTGCTGAAGTGAAAGATGCCTTGGCTTACACGCGTTTGCTGCTAAATCCGCAAGACGATGCTGCTTTTGCACGTGTGATTAACACGCCCACCCGTGGGCTGGGAGAAAAGTCGTTAGAAAAGATTACCCAAGTTGCCCAGCAACAGCATTTAAGCCTGTTAGAAGCCACCACTTTGATGGTTGAAAAGGTCGGCTTGTCGGGTAAGGCGTTGCAAGGCGCATCCGCTTTTGTGGCACTATTTAAGCAATGGCAGGCTTTACGTGAAGGCGAGGTCGCGGTGTTAATGGAAGCCATTATTAAAGATTCTGGCTTGTGGGACTTTTATGGTCAGGATGGTTTAACGGGCGAAGGGAGACAAGAAAACCTCACTGAGTTGGTGAATGCCGCCAGTCAATACCAAGTAGATGAAGATGCGGCTGAGGATTTGGCGATTACCGATCCGCTGTTGTTGTTTTTAGCACAAACCGCACTTGATGCGGGAGATAAAGGCGATAGCGAGCGCGATTTAGCCCAATTGATGACCATTCATGCCGCTAAGGGCTTAGAGTTTGCTTGGGTGGCGATAACTGGATTAGAAGAGGGTATTTTCCCGCTGTCACGCGCCTTGGAAGATGCTGATGGATTGAGCGAAGAGCGTCGCCTGATGTATGTGGCGATGACGCGTGCGAAACAGTCGTTGTTACTGACGAGCTGTTCGATGCGTCGTTTTCATGGTGCGGAAAGTCTGATGCAGGTATCGCGCTTTGTGCAAGAGATTCCTAGCGAGTTGATTCAATCGATTGGTGCCTATCAGCGCAGTGTGGTGAGTAATTACGCTAGTAACACTAACTACAGAGACGAACCGATTGAGTCGGCTAAGCCTACCAATGACGTGCCTTTTCCGAAAGGCAGTAAGGTGATACACGCTCGTTTTGGGGAAGGATTGGTGGTAGCTGTGGATGGCATGGGCGATGATGGTCGGGTGCAGGTGCGTTTTTGCGATGCCACGCGTTGGTTGCTGTTAAGTGTCGCTAAATTAGAACGCTGGCAGGGGGAGTAATCATGCTGTGTGAATGTGGATCGGGTAAAGAATGGAAAGCTTGTTGTGCGCCTTTGTTGTTGCAGGGGAAATCGGCGGCAACGGCAGAAGCCTTAATGCGCTCGCGGTATGTCGCTTATGTGCGTCGTGATGCTGACTATTTGTATAAAACTTGGGCGACGAGCACACGTCCCAGTAAGGCCAGTTTGAAGCAGTTAGCAGCCACCGATTGGCAAGGATTGACGGTAGTTCGCATCGAGCAAGGTGGTGCAGAAGATGAAAGCGGTGTGGTTGAGTTTATCGCGCATTGGCGTGATGAAAGTGGTAATTTGCAGGAAATGCACGAAGTGAGTGAGTTTGTGCGCGAGAAAGGGCGCTGGGTTTATTTAAGCGCTCAGCGTTAAGGCATCAAGCCTCTGAAGAGGCTTGAAAAATCCCTGTTGAACCGCTTAGACTTTGAATTGATGCGCTTGTTGCTCAAGCTGAGTAGCGAGTGATTGTAAATGTTCACTGGCAGCCAAGGTGCTACGCATGGCCGAGCTGCTGTCTTGAGCCATGTTAGCGATATCAGCCACTTCACCGGCAATACGATCGGCTTCGGCAAGCTGAGATTGCATCGCCTTAGCAATTTCTTGAATGCGTTGCGAGGTGAGTGTCGCTGACTCTTGAATTTGTGCTAAGGACTCACTGGCTTTATGGCTATGAGAAACGCCCAATTCAACCTGTTCTACCGTGCTACGCATACGGCGAACGGCGGCTTCGGTTTCACGCTGAATGGTGTGAATGACTTGGGTAATTTCGCCCGTTGCTTGGCTGGTGCGAACGGATAATGAACGTACTTCATCAGCTACCACGGCAAACCCTCGACCCTGCTCGCCCGCTCGTGCCGCTTCAATGGCAGCGTTTAGGGCAAGCAGGTTGGTTTGCTCGGCAATGTCACCAATGGTGCTGACAATACCACTGACGCGTTCTGACTCTTCGCCTAGCTTAGAAATAGCATCGGCCATTTGTGATACTTCATTGGCTAAGTGTTCAGCGTTATCCGCTGCTTGTTTGGCAACTTGACTGCCATTTTCGGCATAGCGCCAAGCTTCTTTAGAAATGTGCGACGCTTCTTCAACTTTGTCATTCACTTCATGCACCGTGTGTTGAATGGAAATGACAGAGCGTGAAACCTGATCGGCACGGTGTTGTTGACGTTCGGTGGCATCCAATACGTGCTGAGCGGTACTGGTCATTTGGTTGGCAGCACGGCTGACTTGTTCGCTGCCTGTACTCATGGTTTTAAATAGCTGCTGTAGGCGTTGAATCAGTCGGTTGAAGGCTTTAGCCATACGGTGAATTTCATCTTGATGATGATTCAATGGAATTCTGTGACTAATGTTACTTTCTTGTTCCATGCGAATCATCGATTTTTCAAGATGCACTACGGGAGTGGTAATGGAATGCGCAATATGACGCACGACAAGGAACAGCACGCCTTGAAATACCAATTGCATCATCCACATAGTGCCGTTGAACCAGGCTAATTTATCTTGTAGGCTGGCACTCACGGGTTCATTGCTGTGGTCAGCAAGGGCAGTATGCACCAAGTCCTCGACTGAAAAGCTGATTAAGACTTGAGCACTGAGCGTCATAATGGCAACAGACAGTTGCGTCATCAGTTGCAAGCGCGTCTGCATACTGAGGTTTTGCCACCAATGGCCGATTGGGTTCATTTTTCCCACTCCTGAACAAAGCTAAAACAGTGAAGCGGTAAAAGCATAAAACATGCCATTTTCAGAGGCTTAGCTCAACAGAAAGCGCAACCATAGTCCTATTGTGCTGATATAGCCGAGTTCTGTGGTGCTGATTTTGCCTTCTGCATTGATAAAAACAGAGGTGGGTAGTGCCTTGGCACCAAATGCAGCTAACCATTTACCATCGGGGTCGTTCATCATCAAGGAGAGGTTGTCTTCGGGATGATCTTTCAACCATTGTGCTAGTTCGTCGGCTTCGGTTTGCACTACAATCATCAGCACTGGGTAGTGTTCTGCAATATGGGTAATGTTGCCATGATTGGCCACACAGACTGGGCACCAAGGCGCAAAAAAGTGAATGAGTAGGGGTTGCCCAGCAAAGTCAGATAAGGCAATTGGCTGACCCGTTAGACTGACTCCAGCTAATGCAGGTGGTTCACCCGTTACCACATCTTGATATTGCCAAGCGCGAACAGCGAGGATAATGACTAAAATAATAATGGCATCTCTAAGCCAGCCTTTCCAGCGAGCCGTTGAGGTTTTTTTTGAAGGTTTTGCAGACATCATGATGCGTAACGGGTAATCTGTATCCCCACGCTTTGCGCCTGAGCAATCGCATGGGGTTTGCCCAGCTTTAACCTGACTGAACGCACGCGGGCATCACTCAGGCAAATGCTTGCTAAGTCTTCTGCCAGTTTTTCAACCAATTCGGTATGGACTGTTAAACAGCGCTGTGCCAATTGTTGACTGAGTTGGGCATAATCTAGTGTGTCGGCAAGTTGGTCACTTAGTGCCGCAGGACGAATGTCAATGTTCAATTGAATATCGAGCACAATGTCTTGCGTTGCCTGTTTTTCGTGTTCGTAAACCCCGATGCGAGCAGGAAGGGTCAGTTGTTGAATGAAAATTTGGTCGTTCATGTCACACTTGTCTATGTTATGGCGTTAATTTGCGTTAGCATAACACAATCATTTTAAGTTTATTTAGGATAGAGCGCGTGGAATTAGATTGGGGTTGGGTATTGGTGGCCTATTTGCTTGGCTCGGTTTCGAGCGCCATTATTGTCTGTCGATTAATGGGCTTGCCAGACCCGCGTAGTAAAGGTTCGGGTAATCCTGGTGCGACCAATGTGTTGCGTATTGGTGGCAAAAAAGCTGCTGCGCTGACGCTGGTCGGAGACATGTTGAAAGGCTATATTCCCGTCGCTTTGGCGGTGTGGTTTGGCTTAGCGCCAGTAGTGATTATTGCCATGGGTGTGGCGGCATTTGTTGGTCACTTGTGGCCCGTATTTTTTAACTTTCAGGGCGGTAAAGGGGTTGCAACAGAACTGGGTGTGTTGTTTGGATTGCATCCTGTTATTGGGCTGGTGATTGCGGCTATTTGGTTGTTTATTGCTAAGGGGTTGAAGATTTCGTCATTAGCCGCTTTGGTCGCTATGACGCTGGCACCTGTGATGGTGTGGTTTTGGACAGGTGGCGAAATCAGCTGGACTTTGGGCGTGGCGTTAATGAGTATTGTGTTGATTATTCGACATAAAAGCAATATTCAACGCTTGCTCAGTGGTGAGGAAAGTGCGATTGGGCGTTGAGTTAATAGAGCGTTAGTATAGTCAGGCGACTTGTA
Organism: uncultured Francisella sp.; assembly: GCA_964416645.1. Classification (GTDB taxonomy): domain Bacteria; phylum Pseudomonadota; class Gammaproteobacteria; order Thiomicrospirales; family Thiomicrospiraceae. Next base: position 11,171 of record CAYQEZ010000025.1, read on the forward strand.
TGTAAATAATCGCAGGAAATTAAATGGGGTTGCGGCATTGTTATGGGCTTGTTAGAATTAATTTAGTAGTTTTCAACGTCAATATTAAAGGAACAAGATCATGCGTAAGGCAATGATGGCTGCAACGGCAGCAATGATGGTATCGGGTGGTGCTTTAGCAGCTAACTTTGGCGCGAGTGTCAATTATGGCTTGGGTGGTTTGGGTGCTGACTTGGGTTATGCGCTGATGAAAGACAGCCTGAACTTGCGTGCGGGTATTAATGCTGGTTTAAATACCTCGGGTTCAACCACGCCTGATAATATTCAATATAATTATAAATTAGATACGGGTTATAAAACCCTTGGCTTAGATTGGCATCCATTTAGTGGCTCTTTCCGTGTGTCAGCAGGTTATGCTTGGTCGGATATTAAATTAAGCTTAAATGCGGCATCTGACGGTACACAAACAGTTAACGGTGTTCCTGTTCCAGCGGGTAGTAGGGTAGATGCTTCGGTAAAATATGGCAATGCTCCTTACCTTTCGATTGGTTGGGGTAATCATGCATCAAGTAAAGGTGGTTTGTTTTTTAATAGCGAGTTGGGCATGATGTTTACAGGCAAGCCAGATGTTAGCTTAACCACAAGTGATGCTGCATTTAATGCTGCTCAAGCTCCAGCTATTCAAGCAGAAAAAGACAAGGTTAAAGATGATGCTATGTCTTTCTTCCCCATTTTGAAATTGGGTGTTGGTTATACTTTTTAATCAAGGCGTTTAGCAAAGCTACTGAAAAAAGACATCTTCGGATGTCTTTTTTGCTTTTGGTGTTTAACCTGATTAAGGCATATCCTGAGGGTCAACGTCTAAAAATACCCTAACTCCAGCCACCCTACCTTCGGGTTGTTGCATAAAGGCTAGCACGTCGTCGATGGTGGTGTGAAGGGCGGAGCGTTGTTCGGATTGTAGCCACAGCAATTCGCGATAATGGTGCTGGCGCTTGTGCATCAGTGCAGGCATTGGGCCTGCCACTTGCACACTGGACTGTTGACACAGTGGTAAGAGTTTTTCTAACTGCATTTGCACTCGTTCTAATTGCTTGCCTTCCGCTAATAACCAAGCACTGAAACTGAACGGTGGTAGTTGTGTGTCAGCGCGTTCACTCAGTAATTGTTGGGCGATTTCGGCATAGGGCTTGGTTAACAGCGCTTGCACAAAGGCATGATGGGGCTGATGGGTTTGTAACAGCACTTGTCCAGCTTTTTCTCCACGCCCAGCGCGTCCCGACACTTGCACGATCAATTGTGCCAATCGCTCTAATGCACGAAAATCGCGCGCAAATAAAGCCGAATCGACATCAATAATCCCCACCAGTGCAATGCCCGCAAAGTCGTGACCCTTAGCCAGCATTTGCGTGCCTAAAATAATGCAGGGTTCTCCCGTGCGAATTTGGTTAAATAAGTTGTTCAGCTTATCTTTACCTTGAGTGCTGTCGCGGTCGATGCGTAACACAGGCGTGCTGGGAAAATGCGCTTGTAATGCTTCTTCCACTTTTTGCGTGCCTTGACCAATCAGATGCCAGTTGGCCGAACCACAACTAGGACAGGTATTCGGAGTGTGTTCTACTTTACCACAATGATGACAGCGTAAATTAGGCGCATGACGATGAAAGGTGTAAGGCACTTCGCAAGCGGGGCAGTCGAGCGTATGACCACAATCGTGACACATGAGCACGGGCGAATAACCGCGTCGATTGAGAAAGAGTAACACTTGTCCCTGTTCTGCCAGGGTGCCTTCGATAGCAAATAGCAGTTGCGGTGACAGCGCACCCTCAAGTTGTTGCTGGCGCATGTCAATGGTCAGCATCTTGGGGAGTGCTTGCTGATTAGCGCGTTGTGTCAATCGTAACAAGTGCAGTTTACCCGCATTGTCATTGGCCAGGCTTTCTAAAGAAGGTGTGGCACTGCCAAGCACAATCGGACAGCTTTGTTGCTTAGCACGCATGATCGCCACATCACGCGCATGATAGCGAATGCTGTCTTGTTGCTTATAAGCGCTGTCGTGCTCTTCATCGACAATAACCAACCCCAGTTTCGGTAGCGGGGCGAAAATAGCCGAGCGTGTGCCGATTAGTAATAAAGGATGTCCTTGTCGTGTCAGTTGCCACACTTGGGCGCGTTGACTGTTGGTGCGTTCGGAATGCAATACCACGGGTTCGGTGTTGAGCCGTTGTGCCAGTCGGCTGACCATTGGCGCGGTCAGTCCGATTTCGGGAACGAGCATCAGCACCTGTTGTCCTTGTTGCAGCACTGTATCAATGAGTTGGGCATAAACCTCGGTTTTGCCACTGCCCGTAACGCCCATTAATAGCCAAGCTTTGAATTGTCCGAATGATTTTGCTATTGCTTCACTGGCGTGTTGTTGCTCTTCGTTCAGTGCGACTAATTCAGCCACCTCTATGGTCGGTGCATTCAGTAATTTAGCAGGTCGGGTTGGTTGGTTGCTGATGCGCAGTTGTGGCGGTAAGGCGGTTTCGAGCAATCTGCCCCAGTCGGCATGATAATAGCGTGCGCACCAAGCCAACAGCTTGAGTTCTGCTTCTTGCCAAAGCGGTTGTTCGTCTAACACCGCCATAATGGCTTTGACAGCATACTGGTTATCGGTTGGCGCTTCAGTTGCTGTTAACACCACCCCGACCAGTTGACGTTGAGCTAAGGGAACCAGCACACGCGTTCCTGCAGCAATCAGGTCATCGCTGGCGTAGGTAAGCGCGGGGAGGGGTGTGCCGCTGACAGCGACCAGATAATGGTGATTCATGATGCTACCATTCTAGCCAGTCACACAGGTCTGCGCAATTAATGCGTGGAGTCATCGACACTTTGCGGTAAAATTATCAACAAATTAAACAAATAAGATAAAGGAACACGTAAATGGTGCGAGTGATTGAGCGCGCTTTTGAGGGTCTAGCCACCTTATTGGCTTGGCTGATGATTGGGTTAGCGCTACTAGCGACCAGTGTGTTGGTGTTGCGTTATGGTTTGGGTGTCAGTACCACAGCGGTACAAGACGCGGTGATTTATCTTAATGCTGGCTTAGTGATGCTGGGCTTATCGGTGACACTGTTGGCAAACGCGCATGTGCGCGTTGATGTGTTGTCGGATCGTTGGCCAACCCCTTTACAGGCGTTGCGCGATTTACTGGGGGTGATTTTTTTAGTGATGCCCATGTTAGCGGTTATCGCTTGGTATGGTTGGGACTATGTGGCGCGTGCATGGGCAATAGGCGAAGGATCTGGCGATGCGGGCGGCTTGGCAGGTGTTTATTGGTTTAAATCGCTGATTTTGGTTGGTGTCGCTCTCCTGTTTGTGGCAGCTTGGGTATTTGCGTATCGCGCTTTTCAGGTGTGGCGCGGCAACGCAGCACCCGTTGTCAATCATGCGCAATTGGGTTAAGGAGACGCTGTGATGGAATGGTTAGCTCTCGTTTTCTTTGCCTTTACCTTTGCGCTCTTGTTAATGGGATTTCCCGTTGCCTTCACTTTGGCTGGGGCTTCGTTAATTTTTTCTGTGTTTGCTTTGCTCATCGGCGTGTTTGATGTCGATTTTTTAGCCGCACTACCCAGTCGTATTTGGTCGCTCATTACCAATGGACAACTGTTAGCGATTCCGCTGTTTGTGCTGATGGGCGTGCTATTAGAGAAATCGCGCTTGGCCGAAGATTTATTGGTCACCACCTCTAAACTTCTAGCGGGTGTGCGCGGCGGTCTGGCGTTAGCCGTGGTAGGTGTCGGTGTGTTGTTGGCGGCCAGTACGGGTATTGTTGGTGCGACAGTGGTGGCGATGGGCTTGATTGCCTTACCTGCGATGCTCAAAGAAGGCTACGATCCGAAACTCTCTTGTGGACTGATTTGTGCTTCAGGTACGCTGGGGCAGATTATCCCGCCGTCGATTATTCTGATTTTGCTAGCCGATATTTTGTCGTCGGCTTATCAGCAAGCCCAGTTGAAAATGGGTAACTTCAGCCCAGAAACCTTATCGGTGGGCGACTTATTCGCTGGCGCACTCATTCCCGGAGTGCTCTTGGCATTAATGTATGCCTTGTTTATGGTCTGGCATGCCCGTAAGCAACCGCCGATTGCCGCCGAAGACTTGCCCGCTAAACCCAGCTTTGCAGAAATCATGACCTCGTTAGTGCCACCGTTACTATTGGTGGTATTGGTATTGGGATCCATTATTGCTGGCTATGCCACGGCAACCGAATCGGCAGCAGTCGGTGCCATAGGTGCTTTGTTGCTCGGTTTGTTGCGTGGTCGTTTGAATTTCGCCTCATTGCAGGCATCTGGCTTAGAGTCAGTGAAAGTGAACAGCATGATTTTTGCCATTCTGATTGGTGCTATTTTCTTCTCCTTGGTCTTCCGTGGCTTGGGTGGCGATGATGCGGTGCGTGAACTGCTGGAATCCATACCTGGTGGTGTGGTGACGGTGGTGATTGTGGTGATGCTGTTCTTGTTCATCCTTGGCTTTTTCCTCGACTTTATCGAAATCACCTTTGTCGTCGTACCGATTGTTGCTCCCATTCTGCTGATGATGGGCGTTGATCCTGTTTGGCTAGGCATTATGATTGCCATTAACTTACAAACCTCTTTCTTAACGCCCCCCTTTGGTTTTGCGTTATTCTATTTACGTGGTGTGTTACCGCCCAGCATTCCTTCGTCCGATTTATACAAGGGCGTGATTCCTTTTATTGGACTGCAGCTGTTGATGCTGTTATTGTTAAGCTTATTCCCTGCACTGGCAACATGGTTGCCAAAGGTGATTTATGGTTAAGTGCTGCCACTGGAGTGAAGTATGCAAATGCTAAATATTGAACAATTGCCAGAAAGTGCAAGAAACGAGTTAATTGATTTTTATGAGTTTTTATTAAGTAAATACGTTTGCGTAAAATCGAAACCCAAAACCGTCGAAACTCAGGGGTTTAAGATACCGCGTGAAGTTAAACCTTTCGAACCGCTAACACGTGAAGCCTGTTATGAGCGATAAGTGTTTTATTGATTCAAATATTTGGCTGTACGCTTTCATGAATGATCAGGAAAGCAAATCTGTCCTTGCTCGTCAGCTCATTCAGCGAGATTCAATACACATTAGTGTTCAAATATTAAACGAAGTTTGTCGTAATTTACTAGGTAAAGCCGATTATACTGAGGATGAGCTACAAGCAACTATTCAACAATTCAAGTTGAATACACATATTCATTTACTGACAGCAGAAGATAGCTTAACAGCATCAAATTTGAGAAAGGCTCTCTCGCTTTCCTATTGGGATAGTTTAGTTGTTGCTGCCGCTAAAGCAACGGGTTGTCGTTTGCTTTATTCAGAAGACATGCAGCATCAACAACGTATCGATTCGCTCACTATACTAAATCCATTTAAGTTATGACTAAAAACCGCCCCCCTGCCCAAAAAGTACGCGAACAACGCGCCCAAGAAGCCGCCATTTATGGAGAAAATGCTTGTCGTGCCGCTTTACTTAGTCGTTTTGACGATGTGGTGAAAGCCTTTTTTACCGATGAAACTGCCCCTCGTTTTGCCGACGCCATGCGTGCTTTGGCTGCCTCCCGCAAAGCCTATAAAGTGGTGGATGAAGCAGAATTAGAGCGCATTACCGGCAGTAATCATCATGGTGGTGTGTCCTTGGTGGTTAAAAAACCGCCAGTGATTAGTGCGCTCGATTACCTGCATGCCATGAGTGAAGCCAGCCATGACTGTGTGCTGGCACTCGATGGCATTAGCAATCCACACAATTTGGGTGCGATTATGCGCTCGGCAGCGCATTTTGGTGTGCAAGGACTGATTTTGCCCGATCCCGACTTGCTGTTTTCGGGTGCCGCAGCCCGTGTTGCTGAAGGGGGTGCCGAGGTGCTTTACCCCATTCAAGGTCAGGACTTTATTGCGGTGTTATCGCTATTTCGCAAAGCAGGCTATACCTTATTAACCACTTCTAGCCATCGTGGTAAAGATTTATACCTTACTAAATTGCCTGCTAAAACGGTGATTGTGTTTGGTGAAGAGCAAAGTGGTGTGTCGAAAAAAGTAGCGACCATGGGTGATTTGCCGATCAAGATTCCCGGTACGGGTGCGGTAGAATCCTTGAATGTTAGTGTCGCTACCGCGCTGATTTTAGGTGAGTGGTGGCGTCAGGAAGGCGCACATTAGGCTTTTTGTGGGAGTGACCAATATGGCAGCGATTATCTGGTTTGCATTAACAGGGTTGTTGGTGATTGCGGAGTTATTGCTCGGTAGCCTCTATTTACTGGCGTTGGGCTTGGGAGCTTTGGCGGCGGGACTGGTTGCTTATTGGGAGTATGACTTGTCTTGGCAATTACTCACCGCATTTGGCTTGTCATCGGTAGCGGCATGGATTGTTTGGCTTAATCGACGCAGTAACCAAGCTGCGCCTGAAGCTATGGATGATCCCGATATCGGTCAGTCGGTAGTGCTTTTATCGCTTAGTCCGCTGTTGGTGCATTATCGTGGTGCCGAGTGGCAAGCCGAGTGGCATCTTAATCAACCCCCAGAAGCGCAAGTAGGCGCAGAATATTGCATTATTGCCAAACACGCCAATCGCTTGGTGATCGGCACCCATTTCACTCAGTTATCTTAAGAGGAACAGCATCATGGAACCGACTATTTTTGCTTTATTTATGCTCATCGCTGTCGCTGTGGTGGTGATTGCCAAAGGAATTGTCATTGTGCCCCAGCAAATGGCGTTTGTCGTTGAGCGTTTAGGGCGTTATAACGGCACACTTGATGCGGGTTTGCATATCATCATTCCGATGATTGATCGCATTGCTTACCGTCATTCGCTAAAAGAAGTACCGATGGATGTGGCGCCTCAAGTCTGTATTACGCGTGATAACACGCAAGTGCAAATTGATGGTATTTTGTACTACCAAGTGACCGACGCCAAGCTTGCCTCTTATGGTAACGAAAATTACAGTATGGCGATTGAAAGTCTGGCTAAAACCTGTTTACGTTCGGAAGTGGGTAAACGTGAGCTAGATAAATTGCTCGAAGAGCGTGCCACCATTAATGTCGCTGTGGTTAGTGCTTTAGACGAAGCTTCAATTACCTGGGGTGTGAAAACCCTGCGTTATGAGATTAAAGACATTAACCCACCTCACGATGTGCTAGCGTCTATGCAGTTGCAAATCACCGCTGAACGTGAAAAGCGCGCTGCGATTGCCCGTGCTGAAGGCGAGAAACAAGCAGCGATTGCCCAGTCGGAAGGGGAAAAACAAGCCGCCATTAATGCCGCCACAGGGGAAGCCGAAGCTTTACGTTTGGTCGCTGAAGCCAATGCCGACGCCATCGCTAAAGTCGCTGCCGCCACCGAGTTAGCAGGCGGTATGCAAGCAGTGAATTTAAAAGTAGCAGAACAGTATGTGCAAGCCTTCGCTCAACTAGCTAAAACGGGTAATACCATTATCGTCCCCGCCAATGTCTCCGATGTCTCAGGTATGTTAGCCAGCGCCATGAGTGTGCTGAATGGGGTTAAACGGTAAAGTATTTTATTGTTAATATATTCATCTTAGGAAAGGTGATTAGCATGCCAGAATTAAGTCGTTTTTACGGTATTATTATTCGGATGTATTTGATTGATCGTGAGCATCCCCCAGAGCATATCCATATCAAATACGGTGACTATGAAGCCGTTATGGAGTTAAGGAACTTAAATATTATCGATGGTGTCTTGCCAAAAAAGTGTCGCCAACTAGTACGTGAGTGGGCAGAGTTACATCAAGAAGAATTGATTGAAATGTGGCAGACCCAAAACTTTCATAAAGTTGAACCTTTGGAGTAACAAGTATGAAGTTGCAAGCCGTTAATCATAAAGCAGGTTATATTTTTGACTTGTGTTTCAGTGACGCTAGCCACGCTGAGGTCGATTTAGCGCCTTTGTTGCAGCAGTATCTTGAGCCTGATGATTTAGCAACAGCGTCTATTGATCCTGAATGGGGCTGTCTCACCTTTAAAGACGGCATGATTGATATTGAACCTAAAACCCTTTACAAGTTTGCGACGACCTCGCCTTAAACCGCCATGCCACAAGCAACGCCACTCGCCCAAGCCCATTGAAAGTTAAAGCCACCTAAATCACCCGTTACGTCTAACACTTCACCAATAAAGTACAGCCCTGGTTGTGTTAAGGCTTCCATGCTTTTCGAGGAAATGGTTTGTGTATCGACACCACCAACCGTCACTTCAGCTTTGTGGTAACCGTCGGTGCCGCTGGGGGTAAGCGTCCAATGTTGTAAGTTGTGCGCCCAGTGGCGTAGACTGTCGTCGGACAGTTCAGCAGGTTTTCCAGCCAAGGGGTGCAGTTCCCAGTAGAAGTCGGCTAAGCGTTTAGGTAACTGGCTTCGTAACCAAGGGCGCAGTTCTTTGTTGTGGGCTTTTAAGTTCAGCACTTCGGTAACTGCATCAACCTCAGGCAATAAATTAAGTTGAATTGAACACCATGGTCGCCAAACATTAGAAATTTGCAGCGTGGCAGGGCCACTAATCCCCGTATGGGTAAAGAGCAGATTACGTGTCCAGCTTCTACCCTCGCAACTCACGGTGGCGGGTAGAGCAATACCCGCTAGCTCCGACCAGTGTGGCAGATCAACGGTTAATCCTACTAAGCCAGGTCTGGGAGCAATGATGGGCAAATTGAATTGTTTGGCAATGCGATAGCCAAAGTCGCTCGCTTTCAGCTTGGGAAAAGATAAAGCACCCGTGGCAATCACCAATTTATCGGAGCTGAACACGCCTTGCGAGGTGTGAAGCACATAGACGCTATGGGTACCTTCTACATTTGGGGGAGGACAAGGGTGATGGGTTACTTGATTCACCGTGCAAGTTAACCGAATCTCAACGCCCGCCCACTCACATTCGGTGCGCAGCATAGCGATGATTTCACCCGAGCCATTCAGGGTAAAGAGCTGACCATGCTCGCGTTCTTCATAGTCGATACCATGACGTTCGACCAATTCAATAAATGCGCTTGAAGGATAGCGGGCTAAGGCCGATTTAACAAAGTGCGGGTTTTGGCAGTGATAGTTGCTGGGTGTGACTTGCCGATTGGTGAAGTTACACTTACCACCGCCAGAAATACGAATTTTAGCTCCTGCTTTCGGTGCATGGTCGAGTAGCAATACCCGCTTACCGCGATAGCCCGCTGTGGCTGCGCACATCATGCCCGATGCGCCTGCACCAATAATAATGACATCCCATAAGTTGCTAACGGTGGTCGCCATTGGTTTAGGAAACGAGACTGGTTCCCGTCATTTCTTTGGGTTGTTCAATACCCATCATGTGCAACATGGTTGGCATGACATCGGGCAATGAACCCCCTTTAGCGCGTATTTGGAAGGGGCGATCGCTCATCACCACCAGTGGGACTAGATTGGTGGTGTGTGCCGTGTGGGGTTGACCCGTAACGGGATCACGCAATTGTTCGATGTTGCCGTGGTCGGCGGTAACAATCATTTCACCACCGACTTGTTTCATTGCCGCCATCACCTTGCCTAACGCTGTATCGACTGCTTCCACCGCCTGAATACAAGCGGGCAAAATACCCGAATGACCGACCATATCGGGATTGGCGAAGTTACAAATAAAGGTATCGTATTTGCCCGATAAAATGGCTTCCACCAATTTATCCGACACTTCAGCCACGCTCATTTCGGGTTGCAAGTCATAGGTAGCCACTTTGGGTGATGGCACCAAAATACGATCTTCACCGGGGTAAGGCACTTCAATACCGCCATTCATAAAGAAAGTCACATGGGCGTATTTTTCGGTTTCTGCAATACGTAACTGGGTTAAACCTAGGTTAGAGACATATTCACCGAAGGTATTAGCCAAGCTCGTTGAGCCAAAGGCGACTTCCGCACCATACAAAGGCGCAAAGTCTTTATGGTATTCGGTCATGGTAACAAAGTGCGATAATTGCACTTTACACTGACGTTCAAAGCCATCAAAGTTCTGTTGAATAAAGGCGCGACTGATCTGACGCACACGATCCGAGCGGTAGTTCACAAAAATCAGCGCATCGCCATCTTCCATGCGCACACCTTCACCAATCGTGGTAGGAGTAATGAATTCATCGGTTTCACCACGCGCATAAGCATCTTCAACCGCTGCAAGGGCGCTGTCGGCTTGATGTTCTGCCATGCCACCACAAATCAAATGATAGGCTTTGCTCACGCGCTCCCAACGGTTATCGCGGTCTAGCGCGAAATAACGACCAATGATGCTGACGATACATGCATTGGGGTGATCTTGTAAAAAGTGATTCAGCTGCTCAATGTACTCTAGCGCACTTTTTGGTGCCACATCACGCCCATCGCTAAACACATGAATGTTAATGCGCTGAATGCCACGATCACTGGCCATTTTAATCGCTGCTTTTAGATGGTAAATGTGTGCGTGGACACCACCATCAGACAGCAACGCCAACAAATGCAATGCGTTACCATTGTTAGCAAGGGTATCTAAGGTGCGCACAAAGGTTGGATTAGTGAAGAAATCACCATCACTAATCGCTTTAGAAATGCGCGTTAACTCCTGATAAACGACTCGACCTGCACCGAGGTTTAAGTGACCCACTTCCGAGTTACCCATTTGTCCATCGGGTAGTCCTACCACCATGCCAGAGGTGTTAATGAGGGTGTGCGGATAAGACTGCCACAGCGCATCGAAATTGGGCGTATTAGCCAAAGCAATGGCATTATAGTCGCTGGATTCGCGGTAGCCCCAACCATCAAGAATAATCAGACCAGTTGGTTTGTGTTGGGGGCGTAAGTCGCTCATCGGTGCAAGTCCTATCATAGAATTAACATTAATCTTTTCATTATAGCGAAAAAATCGGTTAGAATCATGACCATTATTTGACACACAGACATGATTAAAAGGGTATGAGCGCATGGAATCGGCTTTAGTTATAGAGTTTATGCAGCAACAGTGGTTGTTAATGTTGGCACTGATGATTGTGCTGTTTATGCTATTCCAAAGTCATTTTGGCGATAAACTTTCTGGTTATGCCAGCATTGCCCCAGAGCAAGCAGTGCGTATGATGAATGACGGTGCTTTTGTTCTGGATGTCCGATCTATTGATGAGTTCCGCAGTGGTCATTTAACGGGTGCGAAAAACCTATCAGTAGCGGATTTGCCTAGCAAGCTAGATTCGTTAGAAGCGCATAAAGCCGGTCCAACGATTGTTTACTGTGAAAGTGGTATGCGCTCAGCACGTGCTTGTGGTTTACTGCGCAAAGCCGGTTTTGAGCAATTACATAATCTCTCTGGTGGTATCAGCGCATGGCGCGGTGCCAATTTGCCGATTGTGAAACACGGCAAGAAAAAATAAAAGGCCCTTCGGTATGAAACCCATTGTTATTTATACGTCTACCATCTGCCCTTATTGCATCATGGCTAAGCGTTTATTGGAAAGCAAAGGCATTAACGAATTGACCGAGATTAATGCAGGTCTCAGTCGCGAAGTCTGGCAAGAGATGACAACAAAAACAGGTCGACGTACTGTACCGCAAATTTTTATTGGTGATGTGCATGTGGGTGGTTACGATGACTTATCTGCGCTAGACCGAGCGGGCAAACTGGATGCTTTGCTCGGTGTAGAAACCATCGACCGTTCCGATGTCACCTAAGCTAATTTAGTCATCTTAATCATTTTTATAGAACCTATTACAGAGAATCTTCATGAGCGAACAAGCCAACGCCCCACATTTTGTTATCGAAAAAATCTACCTAAAAGACGTGTCTTTTGAATCGCCGATGGCACCACGCGTGTTCACCATGCCCTTCGATTCTAGCCTAGATTTGCAAGTTAAAGTCGACCCTGAGCAAGTGGGCGACCATCACTGGCAAGTCACCTTGCGCATTACTGCTACTGTGCGTTTGGCAGATCAAGTGGCTTTCTTGGCCGAAGTCGAACAAGCCGGTTTATTTGCCATGGCTAATTTTGAAGCCGAAGCGATTAACAGCTTACTGAACAGCTACTGCCCAACCTTGCTTTTCCCTTATGCACGTGAAACCATCGCTAACCTATCGTTAAAAGCGGGCTTCCCACCGCTAGAATTACAACCGATTAATTTCGAAGCCTTGCATAACGAACAGATGGCGAACGAGCAGGGCTAAGCCGATGCGTGTTGCCGTATTAGGGGCAGGCGCTTGGGGGATTGCGCTTGCCATGCAGTTGGTTCGAGCAGGACGACAAGTGAATCTGTGGGCGCATAAAGCCAGTGTTGCCGAATCTTTGCAACAAAGTCGTCGCACACCTTTGTTGCCCGATATTGAGTTGCCCGAAAGCATTCAGGTCACGCACGATTTGGTGGCTGCCTTAACCGGCGCACAAGGCTTGCTCATTGTTGTTCCCAGTCATGCCTTTAATGGACTGTTACAGCAGTTAGCTCAACTGCCCGTGGGTCAGTTGCCACCTTATGTCGCTTGGGCGACCAAAGGTTTTGATCAAGACTCACACAAATTGCTGCATCAACAAGTGCATCACTATTTACCGCAAGTGTCGGGCACGGTGATTTCAGGACCAACCTTTGCCCATGAAGTGGCCTTGGGCTTGCCCACCGCCATTGTTGCCGCCAGCGATCAAGCTAGTATCAGCGACTGGTGGGCGAAACGACTGCATCACGCTCATTTTCGTGTTTACACCAATACCGATGTCACGGGTGTTGAAGTGGGTGGTGCGATGAAAAACGTCATGGCGATTGCGGCTGGTGTCTCCGATGGGCTGGGTTTTGGTGCTAATGCGCGTGCTGCCTTGGTAGCGCGTTCCTTAGCCGAGCTGATGCGCTTAGGTAGTGCTTTGGGCGCACAAGCGGATACGCTGATGGGCTTGGCGGGATTGGGCGATTTGGTACTCACTTGTACCGACGATCAATCGCGTAACCGTCGTTTTGGCATGGCCTTAGCGCAAGGACAAAGCGTCGCTCAGGCCGAGCAAGCCTTAGGTACAGTGGAAGGCTTATTGGCGGTGCGCAGTGTGATGGCGATAGCGCAACAGCATCAATTAGATTTACCGATTGTGCAAGCCGTATACCAAGTAGTGACAGGTGTGCTTTCGCCCAAGGCCGCAGTGGCGCAGTTATTAGCGAGAGAGCCGGGGGCTGAACGCGTTTAATCCGTTTACTAAAACAGCATATTTACCCGTTTGTTACTAAATGACATAAGAGAGAAGAGAATCCATGACCACTTTACTATTTTATAAAAAACCAACCGCATTAAATGCAACCCTGCATCGCGATCTTAAATTCGTCAGTGAAGCGAGCAACTATCAGTTCGCTAATGCCACCAATAGCGTCATTTTAGCGGGCGTGGAATTTATTGAAGCCTGCAAAGAATACCCGATTGTGTTTACCCGTGCAGCTAATGGTGTTGCTGTGCCGGCGGCGGTGTTAGGGGTCAGCAACGAACAAAACCTGTTTGTGAATGAAGCGAGCGAATGGGATGCGCGTTATATTCCCGCTTTTGTCCGTCGTTATCCCTTTGTGTTGGCCGAAAGTGGCGAAGCAGGCAAAGAAACACTCACGGTTTGTTATGACGCAGAATCAGAAAGCTTCAGTAATGACCAAGGTGAAGCCTTGTTTGATACCGATGCTCAGCCGACAGCCTTGTTGAGCAATACCATGCAGTTATTACAGGCATATCATGAACAAACCAAACGTACAGCAGAAATGATGGCATTGTTAGATGAGCATCAATTGTTGCGCCCGATGAATATGCGCATGGAGCTGAATCGTGGCGATCAGTTTGCCTTGGAAGGATTGTTGATTGTTGATGAAAGTAAATTAGCCGAACTACCTGCCGAAGTAACACAGAAATTACAGCAACAAGGTTTTATGGGTTGGATCTATGCCCATTTAATTAGCCTAAGTAATTTTGCCCGTTTGTTAGATCGCGTTAATGAACAAACCACCACCGAAGCAGTTCCTGCTGTCAAATCTAAGCCTAATGGCAAAAATAAACGCGCCTAACACATAAATTTAAAGACCGCTACATTAGCGGTGTTGGATCTCAACTGGTTGGATAAGTTATAATTACCTTAAATCTCAGTACCTGATTGCAGGTTGCAGAACAGAGATAATAGAATTGTTGGAATCTGATCAGGAGCGAGTCGTATGAACCTACACCCTAACGCACGAACAACACCAAAAATAAGAGCCGAAATTAAAGCTTCTGGACTGACCAGAACTCAGGTGATGGAAAAATATAACGTTGGTTATGGTACAGCAACCAAGTGGTTAGAGCGCGATGATGTTCATGACAGATCACATCGACCGCATAAGCTTCAAACCAGCCTAACAGAACTGCAAGAGCTTATAATTGTTTATCTGCGCACAACCCTGTTACTCTCGCTAGATGACTTGTTTGCCATTACACGAGTGTCGGGTCTCGACTGATTATAAACTCTTTTAACAAATAACTCGGGGTTGGTTTT
>CAYQEZ010000026.1:0-25358 GCA_964416645.1 uncultured Francisella sp.
CAGTTTTGGCGCTTTTTTGTTATTTAATGTAAAAATATTTTTTGAGGATAATCATATGCGGTTAGCTTTATGGGGTTTTTTGGCATTCTTGTTATCTGGTTCAGTGTTTGCCAATTCGCTAGATGAAATTAAACAACGTCTCGTTAAACAAATTCCCGAGTTGTCAGATGCCAAGATAACGGCAACGCCTGTGCCAGGTTTGTTTTCAGTGCAACAAGGCGCTTTTGTATTTTACACTTCGGTAGATGCGAATTACGTATTACGCGGTGATTTGTTGAGCTTGTCAGACCAGCGCAATCTAACGGAAGAAGCTCAACAATCCTTTCGCGTTGGAGTGCTGAAGCGTTTGTCGGAAAAAGACATCATTAATTTTTCACCAGAAAAGTCAAAAGCCAGTCATAGTATCACTGTTTTTACGGATGTCGATTGTCCTTACTGTCATCAAATGCATCAAATGGTGCCAAAATTATTAGAGGCTGGCATTGCTGTGCGTTATGTCATGTATCCGCGTGCGGGCATCAACTCTCCCAGTTATCAGAAAACGGTTCATGCTTGGTGCCAGCGTGCGAATAAAGCTGAGATAGACCAGTTAATGAAAGGCGGTGCGACTCCCGCTAAGCTAACGACTTGCGATCATCCGATTAAACAGCAGTTTGAATTGGCTAATGAGTTGGGGCTACAAGGTACACCCAGTATTATTTTAGCAGATGGCCGATTGATTCCGGGGCTTGCGCCATT
Organism: uncultured Francisella sp.; assembly: GCA_964416645.1. Taxonomy (GTDB): domain Bacteria; phylum Pseudomonadota; class Gammaproteobacteria; order Thiomicrospirales; family Thiomicrospiraceae. The sequence goes on from CAYQEZ010000026.1 coordinate 739, forward strand.
CGAAGAGTTGGTTCGTGTGGTCAAAGCAGGTAAATAAATGAATTTGTGCAGCCTGTAATCGATGCGGGTTGCAATTATTGGCTTAAAGGGTATAATTTAAGAATGTTTGCGGATGTGGCGGAATTGGTAGACGCACTAGTTTCAGGTACTAGCGAGTAACATCGTGGAAGTTCGAGTCTTCTCATCCGCACCAATCCTTGTGTTTTTCATTATTCTCCTTCATCCCCATCAAACTTGACTTTAGTGCATGAATGGGCGAAAATCTATCTCATTAAGCTGTTTTATTAGTCATCGTCAAATTGCTATCGAGCTTTGCTTTTAATGCTTTGAAATCGTTAAAGATGATGGGCTAGTCACTGCATTCTATTTAAGTTAAATTTATCATTGGGGATTCCATGCAAGTTTCAATCCAACGTCCAACTGAAGGACTAGAGTACGTTATTACTGTTTCTGTTGGTAGCGAAGGTATGACAAGCGCTGTTGAACAGCGCTTGAAAGAGATTCAAAAAAACCTTCGTATGGATGGTTTCCGTCCAGGTAAAGTACCGATGAACATGGTGCGTGCGCGTCACTTGCAACAGGTTCGTGCTGAAGCGCTTGAAAATTTACTTTATGACACTTTCTTTAAAGCCGCAGATCAAGAACAAGTTCGTGTTGCAGGTATTTTAGGTTTCGAAGAAGTTTCGGCTAACGAAGGTGAAGATATTCGTTTCGTAACCCGTTTTGAAAGCTACCCAAGTATTGCCATGCCCGATTTCACAGCAGTGAGCGTTGAAAAAGTAACGGCTGACATTAAAGACAGTGATGTTGATGACATGATTCAACGTCTGCGTGAAATGCGTAAAACCTATGTGGTTGTGGACAAGGCAGCAGCCAATGGTGATATGGTTAACCTAGACTTTTCTGGCAGCATCGATGGCGTTAAATTTGACGGTGGTAGTGCAGAAAATGTACCATTAGTACTCGGTTCTGGTCGTATGATTCCCGGTTTCGAAGATGGCATCATGGGTATGAAAGCGGGTGAGCAAAAAGTGATTGATGTGACCTTCCCAGAAGGCTATCAAGCTACGCATTTAGCAGGAAAAACAGCTCAGTTTGATATTAAAGTGAATTCGGTACAAGAAATACAGCTGCCAGAAGTGGACGAAGAGTTTATTAAGACTTTTGGTGTTGATGCGGGCACGGTTGAAGCTTTCCGTGAAGATGTTAAGAAGAACTTATCTCGTCAAGTGAGCTTGTCGCTGATTAAACAGAACAAAGACAATGTTATGCACGCTTTGTTAGCAGCAGCTAACTTTGATACGCCTAAAACCTTGGTAGAACGTGAATTGCGTGCGATGATGGATGCTATGGCTAAGCGTATGCGTGAGCAAAATATGCCTGCCAACGATTTAAACCCAGATAATTACCGTGATGAAGCGACGAAACGCGTTTCCTTGGGTTTGTTGTTAGGTGAAGTGGTTCGTGCGAATGAGTTGAAAGCGGATGAAGCCACTGTGCGCGAAATTTTGGCGATTGAAGCAGACAGCTATGATAATCCAGAAGGGTTCATTGAGTGGTATTTGGCTGACCAAAATCGTCGTTCTGAAGTAGAAGCCATCGCTATTGAAAATGCTGTGGTTGATTTGGTGATGAGCAAAGCTAAAGTGACCGAAGTCAGCAAGCCTTTGGCTGAGTTAGCGGGTTAATCGATGATGTGCTCAATGATGGGGGCAATGCCCCCAGCAGTTGATATGCTCGTTCCGATGGTGGTCGAGCAGTCTGGTCGTGGTGAGCGTTCTTACGACATCTATTCGCGCCTGCTTAAGGAGCGTGTTATTTTCTTAACGGGTCAAGTTGAAGAAAATATGGCGAGCTTAATTGTGGCGCAAATGTTGTTTTTGGAAGCAGAAAATCCTAAACAAGACATTTACCTTTACATCAACTCACCAGGTGGTGTGGTGACGGCAGGTATGTCGATTTTCGATACCATGAACTTCATTAAGCCCGATGTCAGTACCATTTGTATGGGTCAGGCGGCCAGTATGGGTGCCTTTTTGCTGGGTGCTGGTGCTAAGGGTAAGCGTTTTGCTTTGCCCAATGCGCGTATCATGATTCACCAGCCCTTAGGTGGCTTCCGTGGTCAGGCAAGCGATATCGAAATTCATGCGCGTGAAATTCTGCGTTTGAAAGATAGCCTGAATCAACACATGGCTAACTTTACGGGTCAATCGGTCGATAAACTTGCTAACGATACCGATCGTGACAACTTTATGAGTAGCGAAGAAGCGCGAGATTATGGTCTTATTGATGCAGTACTCACGCATCGTCCTGAATAACGGTGGAATTAACTAAGCATGTCAGAACACATTGATGAAGGTGATTTCAACTGCTCTTTTTGCGGCAAAAGTCAGCATGAAGTGAAAAAGTTGATTGCAGGTCCTTCGGTATTTATTTGTAATGAATGCGTTGACCTGTGCAATGAAATTCTTGCAGAAGAGTTTGGGGAAAGTCGCCATGATGGTGAAACACCCAGCTCGATTAATCTAGAACACTTGCCGACACCGAGCGAAATCAAATCGATTTTGGACGATTATATTATCGGTCAGGATGTGGCTAAGAAAACCCTTGCCGTCGCGGTTTACAATCATTACAAGCGCTTGCGTTTGAATGAGCTGTCTGATGATAGCGTGGAGCTAAGCAAAAGCAACATTTTGTTGATTGGTCCAACAGGTTCGGGTAAAACCTTGCTGGCACAAACGCTCGCTCGTGTATTGTCTGTTCCCTTTGCCATTGCCGATGCGACGACTCTAACGGAAGCGGGCTATGTTGGTGATGATGTTGAAAGCATTTTGCATCGTTTGTTGCAAAACGCCGATGGTGACCCTGTCAAAGCACAGCAAGGTATTATTTATCTTGATGAAATCGATAAGATTGCCCGTAAGTCAGAAAATCGTTCGATTACGCGTGATGTTTCGGGTGAAGGGGTTCAGCAAGCCTTGTTGAAGCTGATTGAAGGTACGGTATCTTCTGTTCCAGCACAAGGCGGGCGAAAGAATCCATCTAACGAAATGGTACAAATTGATACCTCGCGCATTTTGTTCATTTGTGGTGGTGCCTTCGAGGGACTAGATAAGGTTATTGCTAAACGCGTAGAGAAATCAGCAGGTATCGGTTTTGCGGCAAGGGTTAAAGAAAAAGACGAAGCACCTAAGTCGGATATGTTGCGTCAAGTTGAGCCAGATGATCTGATGCGCTTTGGCTTGATTCCAGAATTCATTGGACGCTTGCCTGTCGTTGCTTCCTTGGATGAGTTAGATGTTGATGCTTTGGTACGCATTCTAACAGAGCCTAAGAACGCGATTACTAAGCAGTTTATTAAGCTGTTTGATATGGAAGGTGCTAAACTCGTTTTTGCTGAAGATGCTTTAAAAGCCATGGCGACAGAAGCCTTAAAGCGCAAAACGGGTGCGCGTGGTTTGCGTTCGATTGTGGAAGGTATTCTCATGGAGACGATGTTTGAATTGCCAGGCATGAAAGCAGTCGCTTCTGTTACGGTTGACGCTGACGTGGTTGCGGGTAGTAAACCGCCGATCATTAAAAAAATTAAAGCAAAAGCGGCTTAAGGCCGCTTTTTTTTCGGGAGATGAGCCATGGGATTGACGATAAATTCACATCAACTTTTTGATGTTCCCTTATTGCCGTTGCGCGATGTGGTGGTATTTCCAGGCACGGTTATGCCATTGTTTGTTGGTCGTTCACGCAGTGCAGCCGCCTTAGAAGCAGCAATGCATCAGGGCAAACAAATCATGTTGGTTACACAAAAGAAAGTTACTGAAGAAGAACCAGCCAGCAGTGATGATTTGTACGATGTGGGTACGTTGTCAACCATTTTGCAGATGTTACGTTTGCCTGATAATACCATCAAAGTGCTGGTTGAGGGGCAGGTGCGTTGCCGTATCCAACGTCTGCAAGATAATGGCGAACATTGGGTTGCAGATATTGAACCCATTATTGATCAACCAGAAGATCCTAAACAAATCGAAGCCCTATTTCATAGCGTCCAGTCTCAGTTTGATGCCTTTGCTAAAATTAATCGCAAAGTTCCGAGTGAAGTGTTGGCGTCAGTTAAAGAAATTACCGATCCGAATCAAATGGTTGATTTGGTTGCGGTACATCTGAATTTGAAATTGGCGCAGAAACAGGAAATTCTAGCCTTAGCTGGATTAGGCGCGCGCTTAGAACAGCTGTTGGTGGTGATTGAAAACGAAATTGATTTAAATGAAGTCGAAGGTCGTATCCGTAAGCGTGTGAAAACGCAGATGGAAAAAAATCAGCGTGAATACTATTTGAATGAGCAAATGAAAGCCATTCAAAAAGAGTTGGGCAACTTAAACGATGAAGAGAAAGACGAATTCGAGGTTTTTGCGCAACGTATTGCTGAATCTGGCATGAGTGAAGAAGCGCAAAAGCAAGCAACTTCTGAGTTGAAAAAGCTAAAGTCTATGCCATCTATGTCGGCCGAGTCGAGTGTGGTGAGAAACTACCTTGAATGGTTGCTCGATGTGCCTTGGAAGAAGCGTACACGTGTACATCGTGATTTAGGGAAGGCTCAGCAATTGTTGAATGAGCGTCATTATGGTTTAGAAAAAGTTAAAGAGCGTATTCTTGAATATCTCGCTGTTCAATCTCGTGTTAAGCATCAGCGTGGTCCCATTTTGTGTTTGGTTGGACCACCTGGTGTGGGTAAGACGTCTCTGGCACATTCCATCGCACAGGCAACGCATCGTGAATACGTGCGCTTTTCGTTAGGTGGCGTGCGTGATGAGTCGGAAATTCGCGGTCATCGTCGCACTTACTTAGGGGCAATGCCGGGTAAGCTGATTCAAAAAATGGCCAAAGTGAAGGTTAAAAATCCGTTGTTTTTGCTAGATGAAATTGACAAAATGGCGCGAGATTTCCGTGGTGATCCTGCAGCGGCCTTGTTAGAGGTACTGGATCCAGAACAACATAAACATTTTAATGATCATTATTTGGACGTGGATTATGATTTATCTGAAGTGATGTTCGTTGCCACGGCTAACTCGATGGACATTCCAGAGCCTTTATTAGATCGTATGGAAATTATTCGTTTATCGGGTTATACCGAACAAGAGAAGTTTCATATTGCGCGTGAACATCTATGGAAAAAGCAGTTATCGGAACATGGTCTGAAATTCGATGAGCTTCAGCTGACCGATGCGGCGCTGATTCAACTTATTCGTGTTTACACGCGTGAAGCTGGTGTGCGTAGTTTAGATCGTGAGTTGGCTAAACTAGCCCGTAAAGCGGTTAAACAGTTGATGTTGGCAGAACAAACAGCGCCAATTGTGATCGATGAAGCGGATTTAGAGGCTTATCTAGGGGTTGCGCGTTATCGATTTGGTCTTGCAGAAAGTGAAAATCGTGTTGGTCAAGTCACGGGATTGGCGTGGACATCGGTCGGTGGTGAGTTATTGACCATTGAAGCGACCAGTATGACGGGTAAAGGTAAACTGGTGCGCACGGGCAAACTCGGCGATGTGATGAAAGAGTCGATCGAAGCTGCGATGAGTGTGGTACGCTCTCGCAGTCAATCCTTGGGTATTGCTGCAGATTATTTCGAGACACATGATATTCATTTGCACGCTCCAGAAGGGGCAACGCCAAAAGATGGTCCTTCGGCTGGTATTGCCATTTGTACTGGATTGGTTTCTATTGCGACGGCTATTCCTGTACGTTGCGATGTTGCCATGACGGGTGAAATTACCTTGAGAGGTGAGGTGCTACCGATTGGTGGCTTAAAAGAGAAGCTATTAGCAGCCTTGCGTGGTGGTATTCGTACTGTATTAATTCCGCATGACAATGTACGTGATTTGAAAGACGTTCCAGATGAGGTCAAAAATCAGGTGGATATTCGTCCTGTGCGTTGGATTGATGAGGTATTAAGTATTGCCTTGGCGGAGCAACCACAACCCTTGGTAGCGTCGAGTGATTCTGTTAGTAATCGTATTGGCGATGAAATCACCAGGATTCGACACTAATTACTCATGTTTGCGTGCTTAACGCTTGACAGCACTAGGGGTGCAAGGGTATAAACACAATTGATTTATTTAATAACATCCAAGAAGCGGAGAGATAACTCATGAACAAGACAGAATTAGTGGCAGCGATTGCAAATGATTCAGGTTTAACGAAAGTTCAAGCACAAAAAGCCTTAGATGCTGCCATTAATGCGATTTCTAATGCCATGGCGAAAGGTGACAGTGTTACTTTGATCGGTTTTGGTACGTTTAAAGTGAGCGAGCGTGCAGAGCGTATGGGTCGTAATCCGCAAACAGGCAAGGAAATGAAAATTGCCGCTTCTAAATTGCCTCGTTTTGTTCCTGGTAAAGGATTAAAAGACGCTGTAAACGGTTGATTAATCGTTCATATCAATCGAAAGTTTGGTTAACATGAAGAAAAGCGATAAAAGCTGTTGACAGTTGGGTAACAAAGCTGTAATATACTCCTTATTGAAACGACGCAAACACATAAACAGTTGGACAGAACTGGTTTGAAAAGTTTTTGGGTGCATAGCTCAGCTGGTAGAGCATCTCGTTTACACCGAGACGGTCGGGAGTTCGAATCTCTCTGCACCCACCAAATTGCAGCGGTAGTTCAGTCGGTTAGAATATCGGCCTGTCACGCCGAGGGTCGCGGGTTCGAGCCCCGTCCGCTGCGCCAAATTAAAGGCAACACGAAAGTGTTGCCTTTTTTGCTATGTGCGCTTGATAAAGGAAGGGTTATGACGAAGCATTGGATGCTTGCTTTATATGGGATGCTATTTGCTGGAATGCTAGAAGCCAGTAATTTTCCTTTTCAGGTGACCTATGGTGAGTGGCTGCAGGGGGCTGTAGTGGCGGTGCAGGTGCATGATACTCAGCAACTGTTCGTAGATGATAAGCCTTTGCTTATTGATACCCAAGGTAATAGTGTTTTTGGTATTGGGCGTGATGCTACAGAGGTTGGTTTGCGCTGGCAAGATAAGAATGGCAATTGGCATCATCTTCAGCAAGCCGTTGTACCTCGCACTTACGATATTCAGCATATTAATGGCTTGCCGAATAACAAAGTCAACCCAAATCCACAAGAAATCGCTGAGATTCAAGCAAACAATCGTTTAGTGGCGCAAGCGCGCGCTAAACCCAGTATTTCAACGATGCCTCAGCTACCCATGATTTGGCCAACAGCGGGACGTATTAGTGGTGTTTACGGTTCTCAGCGTGTGTTAAATGGTGAGCCGCGTCGTCCGCACTTTGGTGTTGATATTGCAGCGCCAGAGGGAACACCTGTTGTAGCGCCATCGGATGGACAAGTGGTGCTAGTTCATCCCAATATGGTGCTGACAGGACAAACGATGATGATTGATCATGGGCTAGGGTTGATGTCTATTTATGTGCATTTGTCTGACATGCATGTTTCGGTAGGAGATAATGTCAAACGTGGTCAGCTGATTGGTAAAGTTGGCAAAACAGGGCGTGCTACAGGACCCCATTTACATTGGGGCATGACTTGGCGTGACGTGCAGATTGATGCGGCAAAGCTGGTAGCAACGGCTGTTCCGCCGAGCTTAACCAGTCAATAACGAACAGGTAACATTCGACTTACTAAAAATCCAACAAACAACAAGCTGACGATACTGGGTGCTACAGGCAAATCAAAGAACCACGAGAGTGCCAATCCGCCCATAATACCCGTTTGGCTGATGAACATGGCATTCATAATCATCGATCGGGGAGAGCGACTGAATATTCTAGCGGTTGCCGCTGGGGTAATCAGTAGGGCTGTCATTAATAAAGCGCCAACCAGTTTAGTTGAGACCGCCACGACCACGGCGACTAAGACAGCAAGTAATAAAGTAATACGTTGGTTGTTAACGCCTGCTAGGTTGGCTAATTCAGCATTTAAGGTAGTTAACAATAGGGGACGCCAAAAATAACGAATGCTGGCTAAAATAGTGGCCGCCACTGCTGTTAGGATACCCAGATCCGTGTAGGTTAGATTGAGTAAATCGCCAAATAAATACCCCATTAAATCGACACGAGCTTCGGGTAGTAGCGCAATGGCAAGCATACCTAGACCTAGGCTACTGTGCGCGGCTATAGCTAGTAAAGTATCGCTACTGGTGTGTGGGCGCTGGTTGAGTAGGCTAATACTGACGGCGACGATGAGCGCAATCATCATCATACTTAAGCTGAGTGGTAATTGTAGCCACAAGCCGATGGCAAGTCCAAGTAGGGTAGTGTGTGCTAAAGCATCGCCGACATAAGCCATGCGTCGCCAGAGCATAAAGGCACCAATGGGGGCAGTCATAAGGGTGGTGATGAAGCCACCAATGAGTGCAATCAGTAAAAACTCAGGCATGATGTCCGTGTCCACAGTGAGTGTGAGGCACAATGGCGTCTTGGTGGGCGCAAACAAATCGCCGTTGATATTCTGGATGGTTGAGCAGCCTTTGAGGTGGACCATCGCAACAGATTCGTCCTTCAGATAAGGCGATAACCCGTTGGCTATAGCTCATGGCATGGGCAAGATCATGCGAAATCATTAAAATGGTCATTCCCTGTCGATGCAGTTTTTGCAATTGTTGATAGAAGTCATGCTGCGATTGCAAATCGAGTCCTTGTGTGGGTTCATCTAAAGCAAGCAGTTGCGGTTGATTGAGTAATGCTCGAGCCAGTAGTAATCGTTGCCATTGTCCGCCTGATAAGGTATGAATGGGTTGTTGTGCAAAGGTGTGGCATTGCCAAGTTTCCATCAATTGATCGAGCTGTTGTATCGATTGTGAAGCTGTTAAGTTGAGCATTAGAAACTCACGTACACTGATGGGCAGTTGTGCGTTGGCATGCCAGCGTTGAGGAACATAGCCAATGCGTAATGCAGGTAGATGTGTAATGTCACCGCATTGATGTGGCATGAGTTTCAGTAGCAGACGAAGCAGTGTCGATTTTCCCGCACCATTCAAGCCGATTAAGCTAATGTATTCTCCAGCCTCTATACGAATATTCAGCGGTTCAAATAAGCGTTGACCATTGAAATGATGTTCTATTTGACGTGCTTCGATCAGCGGGGGATAATCGGCAGTTTGCATTTAGGGCAACAATTCTTATAAAGGAAAAATGAATATGTTGTATTGTGCCAGAGTTTTTGCTTTGTTGGCAGGGGTTAGTGTCAGCTTGTGGGCAGTATCCGTGCAGGCGGTGACGGTGGTTGCTTCGATTCCGTCTTTAGCGATGTTATCGCAGAGTCTGTTGCAAGGTACGAATGGTGTTACTTTGGTGTTAGTGGATGGCAAGCAATCTCCACATGGGATGAGTTTACTTCCCTCACAGCGAGCGAGTTTGGAAAAAGCAGACCTTGTGTTATGGGTGGGTGAAGATTTTGAGTCTTGGTTAGTGAAGCCGTTAATGCAGTTGAAGCGTGGACAGCTCGCTATGCGAGACACGTCTGGTATTCAATTATTGCCCGCTACGGCAGTGCAGCAAGCAAAGATGCGTCAAAAAGCGGAGCAAATAAGTGGTCATGATCATCACCATCATCAGGGTGCGTGGGATATGCATTTATGGCTAGATCCCATTATTGTGCAAGCCTATGTTGGTCATGTACGTGATGAGTTGATGATCAGAGATACTTCGAATGCCGAACAATATCGTCAGAATGCCAGTCAGCTGATTCGCGATATTCAACAAGCCGATGCGCGAGCCAAACAATTACTTCAGCCGATGCTGGCAGAACCCCTACTGGTTATGCATGATGCATGGCGATATTTGTTTCGCCATTATGGTTTAATACAGGGCGCAATGGTGCAGAAAACGCCAGAGCAGTCTATTGGTGCTGCTTCGGTAGCACAATTGGAGCAGCGATTACGCAGCGGTGAATTACGATGCCTGTTGCGCGAGCCTCAGTTGGACCCTAAGGCGATGGATTGGCTGAAGAGTTTGGCGCCGAACTTGAACGAAGCTATGACAGATCCGTTAGGAAGTGCAAATTATTCAGGTGGTTATGCAGATTGGCTGTTAGATCAAGCAAAAGCGATCAGTAATTGCTTTAAGTAATAGCTCGGTCAAATTAATCGCAAGGTGACTAAGGTTTCTGATGGGTTAGGGGTCTGGGGGAAGGGGTAGGTTGGTTATTTTCTGGACAGGTAAAAACCCCTTCCACCAGTCAAAAAATAATTTGGAAAATCTAAAAACAAAGCAACGCGGTTTTTAGAGATTTTCTGGACTTTTAGGGTAATAGTTGACTAAAATAGTCAACTATTAATGAACGGATGATGTTAGGAGTTGACGGTGCAAACACAAGTTGAAATTGAAGACTTGTTAGGGGCGCAGTCCACCTATAAGGAAGGTTTTGTAACCCGCACCTTGGTGGAGACCTTTGCTAAGGGGTTAAATGAGTCGGTAGTGCGTGCAATTTCGGCGAAAAAGAACGAGCCTCAGTGGATGTTGGACTTTCGTTTAAAAGCCTATGCGCATTGGTTAACACTGTCTGAACCTCATTGGGCTAAAGCGACCTATGTACCATTAGATTACCAAGATTATAGCTATTATTCAGCTCCTCAATGCGCTAGCTGTACCAGTGATACTTGTGCCAGTGCTGGTGCGGTGTCACAAGAACCCGAAATTGATCCTGAAGTAGCGAAGGCATTTGCTGCTTTAGGTATTCATTTGGGCGCTGAAGGAGAAGAGGCAGAGATTGCGGTTGATGCGATTTTTGATTCGGTATCGGTTTCAACCACTAAATCACGAGCATTGCTGGAAAAATATGGTGTTATTTTCTGTTCTTTCTCTGACGCCGTACAACATCATCCCGAATTGGTACAAAAATATCTAGGCACAGTCGTGCCTCATTACGATAACTTTTTTGCGTGTTTGAACGCGGCTGTGGCTTCTGATGGTACTTTTGTTTACATCCCGAAAGGTGTGACTTGTCCTGTGCCTTTATCGACTTACTTCCGCATTAACGAAGCGAAAACAGGTCAGTTCGAGCGTACTATTGTGATTGCCGATGAGGGCAGTTCGGTTAGCTATATCGAAGGGTGTTCTGCGCCTGTGCGTGATAGCTATCAATTACATGCTGCTGTGGTAGAAGTGATTGTGCATAGCGACGCTGAAGTGAAGTATTCGACGGTGCAAAATTGGTACCCTGGTGATGAAAATTGTGCAGGGGGTATTTTAAATTTCGTTACCAAGCGCGGCGTTTGTAAAGGAGCGCGTAGCAAGTTGTCATGGACGCAAGCGGAAACGGGTTCGGCGATTACCTGGAAATATCCCAGCTGCGTACTAGAAGGTGATGATAGTGTTGGTGAGTTCTATTCGGTAGCCTTGACCAATCGTCGCCAGCAAGCGGATACGGGCACGAAAATGATCCATATTGGTAAGCGTACCAAGAGTACCATTATTTCTAAAGGAATTAGTGCGGGCAAGAGCGAAAACGTCTACCGTGGTTTGGTCAAAATTTTACCCACGGCCGAAGGGGCGCGTAACTTCACTCAGTGTGATTCGATGTTGATTGGCAAAACCTGCGGTGCGCATACCTTCCCTTATTTGGAAGTGCAAAATGCCACCGCACAAGTAGAACATGAGGCCACGACATCCAATGTCGGTGAAGATCAATTATTCTACTGTGCGCAACGCGGTATTCGTGAAGAAGATGCGATTTCGATGATTGTGAATGGCTTTTGTAAAGAAGTCTTTCAGAAGCTGCCGTTAGAGTTTGCCGTCGAAGCAGAGAAGTTGTTGGCGATTAGTTTAGAGGGTAGCGTTGGCTAACTCAAACCGATTACGCGGCATAATTGCGTTGTCGCTGCGATGCTCGAACAGCGTCATGTACTGATGTACACTCCTTGTTCTGTGCGTCTTGCGCCTAGCACTTAAAGCCGCTCATGACGGTTTTATAGATTTCATTGAGGAATAAAAATGTTACTAGAAGTTGAAAACCTACAAGCCACTGTTGCTGAAAAAGATGTTTTGCGCGGACTGAATTTAAGCATTAAAGCCGGTGAAGTTCACGCCATTATGGGACCTAATGGGGCGGGTAAAAGCTCGTTAGCGTCTGTGTTGGCGGGTCGTGAAGATTACGAAGTGACGGGTGGTAGTGCTAGCTTGAACGGTGAAGATTTACTCGATATGGATCCCGAGGCCCGTGCTCAAGCAGGGTTGTTTTTAGCTTTTCAATACCCGGTCGAAATTCCTGGTGTGAGCAATAAATTATTTTTGCAGACCGCCGTGAATGCAGTACGCAGCGCAAAAGGTTTGCCTGAATTGGATAGCTATGAGTTTGCTCAACTGGTGCAGGCGAAAATGAAACTGTTGGGGATGCGTCAAGAGTTTTTAGAGCGCGATGTGAATGTCGGCTTTTCGGGTGGTGAGAAAAAACGCAACGATATGTTGCAAATGGCGCTGTTAGAGCCAAGCTTGTGTATCTTGGATGAAACTGATTCTGGTTTGGATATTGACGCGCTGAAAGCGGTAGCACAGGGTGTGAATGCCATGCGTTCGCTGGATCGTGGCTTTGTGTTGGTTACCCACTATCAGCGTTTGCTCGAATATGTTGCACCAGATGTGATTCATATTTTGTATCAAGGTCGCATTGTTAAGTCGGGCGGTATGGAGTTGGTGGCACAGATTGAGGAGTTAGGCTATGACGCACTCGCCGCTGCTTAATCCTGACCAGCAGGCGCAACAGCGTTTACAGACATTACTGAGCGATTGGCAAGCAACGCGTTCAGTCGGTGTCGCGCAGCAAGAGGCGCTGCGGGGTTTTGCGCAAGCAGCGCTGCCGACAGCAAGAGATGAAGACTGGAAATATACGCGTCTGACCGGCTTTTGGAAGCTACCATTGCGATGGGCTAATGAGCAAGTAGCGTCATCGCTCACTTTGCCTCAGTTAAGTCTTCCCGATAATGCTATTCAGTTGGTTTGGGTTAACGGACAGTTCAGTGAGCGTCTGTCGAGTTCATTAAACGACTTGCCATCGGGCCTGACAGTACAGATTGATTCTGCAGCAACTCGGTTGCCACAACCTTTCGCTGGTGACACTTTGGCCGCTATGGCGATTGCGGGATTGAGTTCTCAGCTGGTGATTGAAGTTGCTAAAAATCAACGCATCGAACGTCCGATTGTTGTGCGCTGTTTTGGTGAAGCTGGGGTTGGTCAGTCGCTAGCCTTGTCAGTCACCTTAGGACAAAGTGCAGAACTGACATTGATTGAAGTGATGGGTGGTGCGTCTGATGGTGCGATCTTCATGCATTCGCAGTTGGACGTGTCTGACAATGCGCAGTTGACGCATTTATTGTGGCACGATTTAGCCGATTCTGCTTATAGCTTTGGCTGGAGAACAGCGAGTCTTCAGCGCGATGCGCGTTTGATACAACGTTCACTGATGACGAGTGGTCTGTTATCGCGTCAACATTTCAGTGTGAATGTGTTGGGCGAAAATGCCGAATCGAATATGGCGATGGGTGTGGTGGCTTTGGCAAAACAAACAATGGATGTGCGTACCCATACGCGTCATGCTTGTTTGAATGCACGCTCTGAACAGCTGCATCGGTTTGCGGTGGGCGGTAATGCCAATGGTGTATTCCACGGTGATATTTTGGTTGAAGAAAGTGCTGATAAAACCGATGCCAATATGGCAACCAATAACCTGCTACTGTCACCAACAGCGCAAGCGAATAGCAAACCACAGTTAGAAATTTATGCTGATGATGTGCGCTGTACTCATGGTGTGACCAGTGGCAGCTTGGATGAAGGGCAAATTTTCTATCTGCGCGCACGCGGTATTCCTGAAGCGACAGCACGACTGATGATTTCAGCTGCGTTTGCGCAGGCTTCCTTGTCTGATGTGGCGGTTGCTGAAGTGGCTGATGCTTGGCAATCAATCATTCAGCAAAAATTGACCGAGGCAATGACTTAATGTTGTCCATTCGTGACCAGTTTCCGATTTTCCATCATCAGCCAGACTTGGTGTGGTTGGATAGTGCCAGTAGTACGCAAAAGCCGAGTTCGGTGATTGAAACGGCGCAGCGTTTTTACGAAACGGGTTATTCCAATATTCATCGCGGATTGTACCCGTTAAGTGAGCGTGCAACAGCAGACTTTGAAGCAACGCGCGATTTGGTGAAAGGCTTTGTGAACGCTGCTGAGCGTGAAGAAATTGTCTTCACTACGGGCACAACGCAAAGTATAAATCTGGTCGCAGCAGGGTTGGGTAAGTTACTGGCTGCGGGTGATTCGGTACTGATTACTGAAATGGAGCATCATGCCAATATCGTGCCTTGGCAGTTATTGGCAGATAAAGGCATTGCCGTTAAAGCGATTCGATTAGCCGATAACGGTGAATTGTTGTTGGACAGTTTAGAATCGCAACTCACACCAGATGTTAAAGTTTTTGCCTTTACCGCGGTTTCTAATGCCTTGGGTACGGTAAACCCTGTTGCTGATATGATCGTGCGTGTCAGAGCTATTCGTCCTGATATGATTATCTTGGTTGATGCTGCGCAAGCCATAGCGCATATGCCAATTGATGTACAGGCTTGGGATTGTGATTTTTTGGTCTTTTCGGGACACAAACTTTACGGTCCAACTGGGGTGGGTGTGCTTTACGGTAAACGCGTTTGGTTACAAGCTTTGCCGCCTTACATGGGTGGGGGTGATATGATTCGCACAGTAACGCTAGAAAAAACAACGTTTAACGATATTCCTTACAAATTTGAAGCGGGTACACCGAATATCGAAGGGGTATTGGCGTTAGCACCAGCGATTGCCTTTGTCGAATCTTTAGGATGGTCAGCTATCATGGCGCATGAGCAAGCCTTGCTGGCGCAAGCAACTCAGGCGTTGCAACAGATTGATGGTCTACGTATTGTTGGCACGGCGGCACATAAAGAGGCGGTGGTCTCTTTCATTGTCGATGGGGTGCATCCCTCTGATATGGCGACTTTATTGGGCTATGAGCAGATTTGTTTGCGTGCCAGTCATCATTGCGCACAGCCAGTGATGCAACGCTATCAAGTTCCCTCGACGGTGCGAGCTTCTTTTGCCGTTTATAATCAGTCGAGTGATATTGATAAGTTGGTAGCAGGAGTAGAGATGGCTATAGGTATGCTACGCTAGCAGCTTGCTAGCGTAGCTAAGTTATCTGCTTTATTTTTTACTATCAACGATTTTCATTAATTGATCACGTAAGCTATTGACGACTTCACCTTGCGACTTGCTCGGATTCAAAATCACTTTTAACCGTGCTTCTTGCATATCGCCTTCGGTCAATGCCAGTTTAACCAGCTGACCTTTATTAATCGGTTGAGCAATAGCATGTTCTGGTAACCAAGCATAAGCCAATCCAGCATGAACCATTTGCTGTGCAGTGTGGATATTGTCTACCGTGTAGCGCTTGGGACTGGCCAACCAACCTGTGTCTTTATCGCCTTTGCCTTTGTCACGTACCACAACTTGAGTGTATTCCGCCAAATCGTTGAGTTCAATCGATTCGGCTTTGGCAAGTGGGTGATGCTTAGATACCACACCAATTAAGTCAACTTTTAACCATTCTTTACCCGTATGATTAGGCGGTACTTGGGTAGCAATAATGAGATCGGCATTGTATTGGTGGAAGGCGGTATCGACTTCCGACAAAATCAACTCGTGCCAATGAAGGTTGATGTGCGGGTATAGCTCTTGTACCGATTCGATGGCTTTTAAAATCGGCTGCATCGGAGCAACCTGTTCAATGGCAATGGTGATACTCGATTCAATGCCCTGCGACAATAGCGTTGTTTGCTCATCGAGCAATTGCATACGCTGAAGAATCTGTCTCGCTTCTTGCAGTAACTGATGACCTGCTGGCGTTAGGTGTAGTTTTCGTCCAATCAACACTAACAATTCAACTCCAGCTTGTTCTTCAAGCTGTTTTAAACTGTAGCTGACAGCGGATTGTGTTCGAAATAAAGCCTTAGCAGCCTGACTCACACCACCGCAGGTAATCACCGCATCTAAAACGCGCCAATGTTCAAGTTGAGTTTTCATTGTATTTAATCTCTTTAAATTGAAGTGCAGTTTAATTCGATTTAATAGTTTTATCTAGGATTCTATAATAGCCCTAGATAAAGTAAATAGCAATTTTTTTGCATCGTTAATAGGGTTTGATGCGATTACATGGATAGAAAAACGTATCGAAGAACGCGTCCGACAAGCAGGCAGTGATGGTGAAGGTGTTAAACTGCGACGTATTCTGACCTTCCCTAGGTGTTTGAAACACCTGCATCGGTAAAGGTCGCCATTTGGTTATGTAACTCACATGCGAGTCTTAATAAGTTAATGGCGATACCAGCGCCCGAACCTTCACCCAAGCGTAATCCTAAGTCGAGCAAGGGTTTCGCTTCGAGTGCTTGCATCATTTTAGCGTGTCCTGGTTCGGCACTGGCATGGGCGAAGAACATCCAGTCGCGCACGCTAGGGTTGTGTTTTACCGCGACTAAGGCCGCGGCACTCGCAATAAATCCATCGACTAACATCGGCAAGCCTGCTTGCGCAGCAGCAATATAAGCGCCCGCAATAGCGGCAATTTCAAAGCCACCGACGGTTTGTAGCACGCTGAGAGGTGAGTGGTTAGGGGTGAGGAGATTGTGGTGCGCTAAGGCTTGTTGAATGACGTTAATTTTATGATTTAGCGTTGCATCATCAATGCCTGTACCTCGCCCTGTGATGAATTCTGGCTGAACAGAAAGTAACGCGGCGGCAATGGCGGTGGCAGGGGTGGTGTTGGCAATGCCCATTTCACCCGCGATGAAAAGGTCACAACCTTGTGCTAAAGCATCTTCGACCGCTGTTTTACCGATTGCTAAAGCTTGCTCTAGTTGTTCGCTGGTCATGGCGGGCTGATTTAAGAAATTGGCCGTGCCAGCAGCAATGCTGCAATCGGTGACGCCCTCTAAGGGTTCGACGGGATAAGCTGTGCCACAGTTGTACACCTGAAGTTGAGCGCCTTGGGTTTTGGCAAGCACACTAATGGCGGCACCACCACGGGCAAAGTTGCGGATCATCTCGCCCGTTACCACTTGTGGAAAGGCAGAAACTCCCTCAGCTGCAACACCGTGATCGCCTGCAAAAACGGCAATATAGGGTTTTTCAATCTTCGGTGTTTCTGTAGCTTGCATGGCTGCGAGTTGAATGGCGATGCTTTCTAATTGACCGAGCGATCCTGCGGGTTTAGTCAGTTGTGCTTGACGTGCAATGGCAGCCTTTTGATTAGCTGTACAAAGAATTGCTGAAGATGCTAGCGTCCAGTTCATAGGGTGTTCCTTTTATGTAGAGAGGTAAGCCAGCAACGGTTAATACGACGCTATCCATAACGGGTACGAGTTGCTGGTGCAGTTTGCCTGCGGTGTCGCAAAAATGGCGACTGAGCGCATCCATCGGGATGATGCCCATATTGGTTTCATTGCTGACAAGGATAATGTTTGCTTGCAGTTTGGGCAATAGGGTTTGAAAAGCGTTCAGTTCTTGCTCTAGTAGTGCAGGGTTGTCGTGGTAGAGGAGTTGCGTTATCCATAACGTGAGACAGTCAATTAAAAGGGTGCGATTGGGTGCATCTTGTGCTTGCAAGGCTTTCGCGAGGTGTAAAGGTGCTTCGACTGTTTGCCATTGGCTAGGGCGCTGTTGCTGATGCGCATGAATGCGCAGACGCATTTCATCGTCCCAAGGTTGGGCAGTAGCGATGTAAACCACAGGTTGTTCGAGTTGCGTGGCGAGTTGTTCAGCAAAGCGACTTTTTCCCGATTTCATTCCGCCGAGGATGAGGGATTTCATTGATTTTCTCTGTCCAGATAAGATGTGCATTTCTGAAGGTGTACAGTCGTCATTTAATTTACAAGTTGTGCCTCGTCGTTAAAAACCCCGATAGCTTTTTGTGTATTTATCTTAAACCATTCGCCTTGCATTTCTTCAGCAATTTCTTTTAGCCTTGCTAGGAGATTGATTTCAGATTGACGGCGATCTGTTACGTGTCTAATTGCAACTAATGTGTATCGACATAAGGGGTCGCCAGTGTTATAGGTTTTGAGGCGCATCTCGTAATCAACAGTCATTCCAGCTTTTATCCATCCTTCAAATAACGGATGATGTATCAGGTAAATAAAACCATCCTTAATGGCTGTTTGCTCACCTCTCATTTTCAGTTCTTCACCATGGTATTTCCTAATAATCGATAGCGCTTTTACAGAATCTGTGTCAATATTGTGCCTTACAATATCGATATGTTTTTTGTCCGCTAAAACAGCAGTTGGTCGCTTTTTAAATTGCTCAAAGGTTTGTAAGTTTTTTTCGTGGATAGCTTTAAGGGCATCATGATTACCTGATCGTAATTCAGGTTTTTCTTCATACAAAGCATCTCTGTCTCTGATCTCATTACTAACGCGATTCAACAGACTTTTGTACAATCTAAAAGCAAGACTGTAATCAATTTCGTATTTGGACTGAAGAATATCTATCGTAATCAAAGAACTGGTTTTGAAAAAATCGGCCTTTTCCTCAAATAATATTTTTACCCGTTGTTTCTCGTAATAAGTTTTTTTGATTTGCTCTGGTGTTTTTTGAGGTTTGGGTTTGCGTTTTGGCTTTATGTCATGGTACAAGTTTGCAATAAAAGGGCTTTTTTTCTTTTTCTTATTTTCTTTAACTTGTTGTCTTATTGCACTATTTTTCAATTCAAATGATTCCTACTTAACTTGCGACTGCAAGGTTGATCTAATTTGCCAAGGGAAAATATACGGGGGTAAGTTATTAAACCCCCGTCAACAGTAAATCGAGTGTTGCAATAATGTCACCTCTCAGGTCAGATAAATCACCCACGCATTCACCTAACAATTTACAGGGTATCGCGGCAATTTCAGGTGTGACGAGGACACAATTTATTTGCTCTAACTGAACCTCAATCATTAGGCGTTTCATGATAGCACCCTGTAGCTGATCCACACGATAGACAGGGATTACGGTGACAGTATTTAAGCGAGAGAGTAAATCTGCTTGTACATTCAGCAAGTAGGGAATCTGTTGTCGACTATTGGGGTTGGTATTTCGATAAACTCGATATTGTTGAGGCATTAGAAACTTCTCAGGCCATCACTAAATACACCTTGTGATTCTATGCGTTTGTTATAGGCTTCTATGGCGCTTTGGTTTTCTGCTAACCATTGTTCTTGTTCTTTAGCGGTAACGGCTTTCACTAAGGCTTCTTCTAACAAAGCAGACATATTAATTTTTAATGATTTGGCCTTGCGTAATAGGTTTTCATTAACAGAAAGGTTGGTTGCTTTTTTAGCGCTGGGTAGACTGAGTGTTGCATTCATGTCATCAACTCCTGTTATGCTTTATTAGTATTTTATGCGCATGGATAATGTGCGTCAATGATGCCTTTAATTTTCCCCACATCCAAATGCGCTTCTAACATATTTGCCAATCTGTCCAACTCTGCGAGTTGTTGTGTTTGGTGGTCGATCGTTTGATAGCGGTCATCAGTTAATCCCATCCAGCTGAGTAATGCACGGTAAGCTTCGGGATGATCGAATAAACCGTGCAAATAAGTACCGATGATTTTACCGTCTTCGCTCATACAGCCATCGGTGCTGCCATCATCAAAGCTAGCGAAAGGACGTTGGTTTAAGCCATTGCCACTGCTGATGCCTTGGTGCATTTCGTAGCCTGTGATGCTTTCGCCCGTCCAGAGTTTACCAGTACGTTGGGTAAGGATTTTATCAGTTTGCCAACGTGTGGCGAAGTCAAAAATAGCTAATCCTGCCATGGTCGGGCGATCACCTTCGATTTTTTTCGGATCGAGTAGTTGTTTGCCAAGCATTTGGAAGCCACCACAGATGGCGAGTAGTTTGCCACCATAGCGCAGATGGCGTAAGAGCTTATTACGCCAGTCATGCTCGTTTAGCTGCATTAAGTCATTCATCACCGCTTTGCTGCCGGGAATAATGAGCACATCAGCATTCACCGCGGGCGCGTTTAAAGGAAGATAATCGACATCTAGACGTGGGTCATTGAGTAGGGGCGTAAAATCGCTATGATTGCTGATGTGCGGTAGGCGTAGAATGCGAACTTTAAGTTGTGCTGCGTTTGCATTGGTTGGACGACGAACTGCATCTTCTTCATCTAATTTCAAATCCATGAGGTAGGGTAATACCCCTAAAACAGGTTTGCCTGTTTTCGCTTCGAGCCAATCTAGTCCCGATTGCAGTAAGGTAATATCACCACGAAAGCGATTAATGACAAAACCTTTAATACGCGCCTGCTCACTTTCCGACAAACAGGCGAGTGTGCCAATAATATGAGCAAACACGCCGCCACGGTCGATATCGGCAATGAGGATGACGGGAGTATCGACTGCCTCAGCAAAACCCATATTGGCGATGTCGTTGTCGCGTAGGTTAATTTCGGCTGGGCTGCCAGCACCTTCAACCAAGCAAATGTCGTATTGGCTGGTCAGGCTTTGCCACGCGTCTAATACCGCGGCTTTAGCAGTGCTTTTGTAGTCGTGATAGTCCAAGGCGTCTAAATGGCCGATAGATTTACCGCGGATAATCACCTGTGCTTTGCGGTCGGAAGTGGGTTTGAGTAACACAGGATTCATGTCGCTATGCGGTGCTAAGCCACAGGCTAAGGCTTGGGTTGCTTGCGCGCGACCAATTTCACCACCATCTTCGGTAACCGCCGACGATAAGGCCATATTTTGCGGTTTAAACGGCGCAACCGAATAACCTTGTCGATGTAGTAAACGGCAGAGCGCGGCAACAAGGGTGCTTTTGCCTGCGTCGGAGGTGCAGCCTTGGATCATCAGTGCGGGCATAGCTTACCTATTTTAAAAGTTACTTGATGAAGCGTTTTTAATTGCTGAATAAATGGATTGATTTCAGTTTCAGGAATACTGACTTCCATGGTTAGCGGTTCAAGATAATCGACACGGGATATCAAACCTTGTACCTTATCGACCCAATGACGAATGTGTTGTTCTTGTCCATAGTTACAAGCAATGGAAATGGACTGCATGGGGATAAAGGTTTGAATCGGTAACACGCTCATTACCGCTTGTGCTGCCTGACCATAAGCACGGGTCAGTCCACCAGCGTCCAATTTGATGCCACCAAAATAACGCACGACGATGAGCATAATATCGCCTACGCCCTTATGTTGCAGCACATTCAAAATGGGTTTGCCCGCCGTGCCAGAAGGTTCGCCATCATCGCCCATGCCAGCATTGGTCGCACAACCAGGATTGCCGAGCACATAGGCCCAACAGTGATGTCGTGCATCAGGGTAAGTCGCTTTAATTTCATCCAACCATCGCATTCCCTCTGCACGATCATGAATTGGCTTGGATAAGCCAATAAAGCGGCTTTTTTTAATTTCAATTTCGGCTTGTGCAAGGGATTGGGGTATGGGGTAGCTCATGGGTCTGTCTGGGTAATTAGCGAGTATATTTTAACAGGTTGAATCGACTTAGGTTGATTGTTATTTTTGTACGTAACTTTTTGGTTTTCTCAGAGATAGTATCAGGATAATGTCATACTTCCAATCAGTTAAGCTGTTATAATGTTGGTTTGTTATTGTTTATTCTGGATATTTCTCGTGCTCGCTACTGCTAACATCACCATGCAATTTGGTCCCAAGCCTTTATTTCAAGATATTTCTGTTAAGTTTGGTAATGGCAACCGTTATGGTCTGATTGGTGCCAATGGTTGTGGTAAGTCTACTTTCATGAAAATTTTGGGAGGAGATTTAGAGCCGACTTCGGGGAATGTGATGTTAGATGATGGCGAAAAGCTCGGTAAGCTACGCCAAGATCAGTTTGCTTTTGAAGCCTTTTCAGTCATTGATACGGTCATTATGGGCGATGCGCGCTTGTGGGAAGTGAAACAAGAGCGTGACCGTATTTACGGTTTAGCGGAAATGAGTGAAGAAGACGGCATGAAAGTAGCCGACTTGGAAGTCGAATTTGCTGAGTTAGATGGTTATACTGCTGAATCGCGTGCTGGTGAGTTGTTGCTGGGTGTGGGTATTGAAGAAAGCTTACATTACGGCCCGATGAGTGCTGTGGCTCCGGGTTGGAAATTACGTGTTCTTTTGGCTCAGGCTTTGTTCGCCGATCCAGATATTCTGTTGCTCGATGAGCCAACTAACAACCTAGACATTCATACCATTGAATGGCTAGAAAATATGTTGAATGCGCGTAATAGTACCATGATTATTATCTCGCATGACCGCCATTTCTTAAATTCGGTGTGTACTCACATGGCTGACTTGGACTATGGTGCTTTGAGTATTTTCCCTGGTAACTACGATGACTATATGATCGCTGCCGAAGCGATTCAGGCGAAAATGCGTTCTGAAAATGACAAGAAAAAAGCCCAGATTGCTGAGTTGCAAAGTTTCGTCTCGCGCTTCTCAGCGAATGCTTCTAAGGCACGTCAGGCGACCTCTCGTGCTAAGCAATTAGAAAAAATTGAGTTGGCTGAAATTAAGCCCTCAAGCCGTCAGAATCCGTTTATCCGTTTTGATCAAGAGAAGAAACTTTACCGCTTGGCATTGGAAGTTGAAAACTTGGCGAAAGGATTTGACGGTAACACCTTATTTTCTGGTTTAAGCTTCATGTGTGAAGTGGGTGAGCGCATTGCGGTAATTGGTCAGAATGGTGCCGGTAAAACTACCTTATTGCGTACGCTGATTGGTGAAACAGAAGCTGATAAGGGTAAGGTTAAATGGTCTGAAAATGTGCAGATTGGCTACTTTTCGCAAGATCATGTGACTGAATTTGAAACCGATATGAACCTATTTGACTGGATGACGCAGTGGAAAAAGCCCAGTGATGATGAACAGGCGATTCGTGCTGTGTTAGGTCGTTTGTTGTTTAACGCCGATGACATTAAGAAGTCGGTTAAGGTGTTATCGGGTGGTGAAAAGGGGCGTATGCTTTACGGTAAATTAATGCTGGAAAAACCGAACGTTCTGATTATGGATGAGCCAACGAACCATATGGATATGGAATCGATTGAATCGCTCAACTTGGCTTTAGAAAACTACCCAGGTACGCTAATTTTCGTCAGTCACGACCGTGAGTTTGTCTCGTCTTTGGCGACACAAATCATCGAAATTATGCCGAATAAAGTGGAACACTTTATCGGTAATTACGAAGACTATCTCAAGGTTTACCAAGCGAATAAGTAAGTCTTTGTTCGCTGAAATCAAAAAGCCCCAGCATTAACTGGGGCTTTTTTGTTGAAAAAGTCGTATAACTTTTTAATTATATTGTTTTACATAAATTAATCTGTTTTTATGCGCAATTGCATTGAAAAATTTGGTTCAATTTTTGCATCGAATAGCCGCTAAGCATTCTGAGTGTTGCGTAAATGCAACATGTGAATCCTGTTTCAATGAAAACTGGAAATTTCATTTTTTGAGGCTATACGATATGAAATCAACAATAAAAGTTGCAGCCATGGCTTCCGTTATGGCGGCTATTTTAGGTGCTTGTACTGCTTCCCCCCCCAGCAGCATCTGTGCCAACTCCGCAGCCTTTAACCTCTCAACCTTTAGAAGCTGAGGCTTGCTGTTTTAAACCTTCTGAAATTATTCGCTACCAAGATAAGAAAGTCGCGGAATGCTCCAAGGCTGTTGAGGTGATTCGCCATCAAAACAGCTGTCACGATTGTGCTTACCCTGTTGTGGTTCGTTCGACCAGTCCATGTTGCGGTCCTAATTCAACGAAATGCAAGGAGTAGGCATCATGCAATATAAATTATCTTTATTGGCTGTTGCTGTGGGTAGTCTATTTAGTCAAGCGCAAGCAGCTAGCGTCACTGTCGGTCAAGATGGAGCGACTTTTAATAATGGTCAGCATCAGTTAACCATTTCGGCACCTGTTTATGCTCCGAAAACGATGCAAGCAACGCCGGCTCATCAAGCGGGGCAGTTTTCAGAGTTTTCTAGCAACAATGGTGCGAAATACGACATCGTTAAAAATGTCAGTACAGCGGGACGTTTTAATGATCTGGTTCGTTTTATTGCTGACCAATTAACGCAGAATCGAGATATTAAAAACCTAAGTGATACCCATTTTGCGGTGGCCAGTATCGTAGGCCTAGACGACATTTCGCGTACCAACAAGCTAGGCTATTTAATTCAGGAACATTTGGTTCATGAATTACAAGTGCGCGGCTTTAAGGTAGTGGACTTTAAGTTGATGAGCGATCAAATTCAAGTCACTCAAAACGGTGATTTTGTGTTTAGTCGTGATCCTAAGCGTTTGAAAAAGAAATATAACATTGCTGATGTGGTTTCTGGAACCTACTCATTTCAAGCCGATGGTGTGGTGCTGAATATTCGTGCGGTAGACACTCGTACAGGTGTTGTGACTACTTCAGCACAGGCTTATTTGCCTCGTACTGATTATGAGCATATGATGACGGGGCGTCAGGGTGTGTATCATAACGGTGAGTATTTCTATCGTGAGCAATCGGATGTTCGTATTGTAGAGCGTCCTGTTCCTTATGAGGGAACCCACAATACGGTGAAGATCGTTAAATA
>CAYQEZ010000027.1:0-24672 GCA_964416645.1 uncultured Francisella sp.
CGCTGAATCCGCAATATTTGATAAAAAAACAGAGTGTTTTTCAAAAAATTGCTGCGTTTATTGAGAAGTTTAAAGGGGTTGGGGGACTGATATAAACAAAGTCAATTTCATCAAGCTACACATCAACAATGTGCATAGCAAATAGAAAGCCGTGTTTAACACTCATTGCTGTGCTATTGTTTATGCTTAATTAATGCCAAGTTAATTTACAGCTATTGTCAAGAGTGAATGAGCTACTATGGTAAAATACGATGGCTAACTTGAAGTAGAATTACGACAACAAGGATAAAGAGACGCCTGACAGTAGGCTTGGTTAATTATATAGAGACGGTGTTAAATATGTCCGCATCCAATTTTAAAACAGAAAATAACACTTACCGCAAGTTAATTGGTAATGGTTTGATCTATCGCATTCCTCGATTTCAGCGCGACTATTCTTGGACTGAGTCGGAATGGGATGATCTCTGGAATGATATCTTGGGAACCCTTGCAGAGGATGGCGAACCTGCCCATTATATGGGCTATTTGGTGTTGCAGTCTGAAAATGAAAAGCAATTTGATGTTATTGATGGTCAACAAAGATTAACAACGCTGAGTTTAATCGTTTTAGCGGTATTAAAAAATCTACAAAGACTTATTGAAGCAGATCAAGAGCCTGAAGCGAACAAAATGCGTATGAATCAAATTCGTGCTACTTACGTGGGATACCTTGATCCTGTTACATTGGTTACTAAAAGCAAATTAACACTCAATCGCAATAACGATCAATATTTTCAAAACTACCTGATTCCATTAGGGTATATCCCTGTCAGAGGTTTTAAAGCATCGGAGCATAGCCTGCGTAAGGCATTTGAATGGTTTGATAAAAAAGTGCAGGGGCTAGTCAAGAAAACAGTACAGAGTTCAGGAGTTGCTTTGGCTCAGTTTGTGGAAGACATGAGTGACAAACTCTTTTTTACTGTTATCAATGTCACCGATGATTTGAATGCCTACAAGGTTTTTGAAACGCTTAATGCACGCGGTGTACGCTTGTCTTCCACCGATTTATTAAAAAACTATTTGTTTTCAGTCCTGAGCAAGCATCAAAATAATGAACATGAGTTAAAAAACTTAGAAGAGCGCTGGGAGGGTATTGTTAGTCGTTTAGGCTCAGAAAGCTTTCCTGACTTTTTGCGAGCGCATTGGAATAGTCGAAAAAGCTTTGTCCGTTCAACGGAGTTGTTTAAAGTTATTCGCGGAAAAATAGCTGATAGAGAACAAGTTTTTACTTTATTGCGCGAGATGGAAGAAGACATAGACGCATTTCTAGCCTTGACGCATCCCGAAGCTAGTCATTGGTCGTCTAAATTAAAAGGCTACGTTAATAATCTAAAAATGTTCAATGTCCGTCAGCCTTTCCCATTGTTATTAGCAGCACATAGAAAACTGACGGCCGATGTTTTTGAAACTGTAATGCGTGCTTGTGTCGTCATTTGTTTTCGTTATAACGTCATTGGTAATTTGCCTACCAATGAACAAGAGCGAATTTATTACAGCGCAGCTCAAAAAATAACGGATGGAAGTGCTCAAACGTCCACACAAGTCTTACAAGCGTTACGCGATACTTATCCTAGTGATGACTTTTTTAAGCAGAGTTTTATAGATAAGGTTATTCGTACCACCAATTCACGTAACAACCGTGTCATGAGATACATTTTGTGTGAATTGGAGTATCAGGGTAATCAGCAAGATTACGACTTAGATAGTGAAACTTTTAGTATTGAACATGTGTTGCCGCAACATCCCGAAGCGGGCTGGGAGCATTTCAGTGAAGAAGAAATAGATAGCCTTGTGTATCGTATAGGCAATATGACACTGTTGGCAAAAGGAGCAAACAAAGATATTGCTAATAAACCTTACACGATTAAGCAGCCTGTGTTAGCACAAAGTAGTTTTGGACTCACGAAAAGACTGGCCGAAGAGAATACTGAATGGACACCAGCGCGCATTGAACAACGTCAAAAGGAGATGGCAAAATTGGCATTAACGGTTTGGCGTGTGAGCCAGTTACATTCCGCACAGTAAATCATGCGCTTATTGTTATGAAGTTTGTTTAGTTTAAAAAAGATTAATTAAAGGTTACTTAGATAATGACATTACACATCTACAACTCGCAAACCAAACAAAAAGAAGTTTTTAAGCCCATTCATGCCCCTAAAGTAGGTATGTATGTTTGCGGTATTACGGTTTATGATTTTTGCCACATCGGTCATGCACGGGTCATGGTCGGTTTTGATATGATTGTGCGTCATCTGCGTAGCCGTGGATATGACGTTAACTATGTACGCAATATTACCGATATTGACGATAAAATCATTGCGCGCGCGATTGAAAATGGCGAAAGCATCCAATCGTTAACTGAGCGCTTCATCACTGCCATGCACGAAGATGAAGCCGCGTTGAATGTGTTACGTCCCGATATTGAGCCTAAGGCAACAGAATACATCACGCAAATCACCGATATGGTGCAAACTCTTGTCGATAAAGGCTTTGCCTATGCCGCCAACAATGGTGATGTTTATTTCCGTGTTGAAAAGTTTGCTGAGTATGGCAAGTTGTCGGGCAAAAAAATCGAAGACCTACAATCGGGTGCACGGGTGGATGTGAATGAACAAAAAGAAAGCCCGTTAGACTTTGTGCTTTGGAAAGCCTCCAAACCTAGCGAGCCGCATTGGCATTCGCCTTGGGGTGAAGGTCGTCCTGGGTGGCATATCGAGTGTTCTGCTATGTCGAAGCATACCATTGGTGAGCACTTAGACATTCATGGCGGTGGTCACGACTTACAGTTCCCGCATCACGAAAATGAAATTGCACAAAGTGAATGTGCGCATGGTCACACTTATGTGAATACATGGATGCACGTGGGTTTTGTTAACGTCGATAACGAAAAAATGTCTAAATCTTTAGGAAATTTTTTTACCATTCGTGATGTGCTTAAAGTTTACCCAGCAGAAGTGATTCGTTTCTTCCTATTGTCGAGTCATTACCGCAACCCGCTTAACTACACTACTGAAAACCTAGACAATGCTCGTGCGGCATTACGTCGTTTATATGGTGCCTTAGAAGGGGTGAACCTAGTAGCACCAGCAGCTAACCTAGTTAGCCAGTGGACGGATGCCTACAATGCGGTGATGGATGATGACTTTAATACACCACAAGCCTTTGCTGTATTATTCGAGTTGGCAACGGAAGTAAATAAAGCAAAAGCCGTTAAAGATCCTAGCTTGGCCGGACAGCTGGCGCAACTATTGGTTTCTTTAGCTAATCAACTGGGTATATTAACCAGCGAACCAAGCGCTTTTTTTCAGGGTGGTGTCGCAACGGACAGATTAAGTGAAGCCGATATTCAAATCAAAATCGAGGCGCGATTAGCTGCTAAAAAAGCGAAAGATTTTGCGTTTGCCGATGCCATTCGCAATGAGTTGAAAACAGCAGGCATTGAAATTTTAGATACCCCACAAGGCACGACTTGGCGCTGGGTTTAATGCCCGAAAACAAACCGTTAAGTCACCTCATAACTTAACGGTTTTTTTCTTGTAACAAATTGTTATATTTGTCTTTTTCTAGTGCAACTTAGCGCGTTGAGCTATTAGTAAATCTGTGTTTGAGTTGGTTAGCAGATGTTTTGTGGTACTACCCAGTAGCATCTCTTCGAACCAACCTTTACCATGTTTTCCTATCACAATTAAATCAATATCCTGCTCTTCTTCTGCTTCCAGTAAACAACTGCTGGCATTACCTTTCATCACCAATGGTGACCATTGTGCATCAGATAGCCCCGCTTGTTGAGCAAGCCGTTTTAAGTTGTCCCGTTGCTCTTGCATTAATTCATTGCGATAGTTAATGATATCAAACTCATTAACACCAGCCATACGCAGTTTACCTTCTGCTGGAACATCAAATACATGTGCTAGTACATAATGTGCATCTGGTGCAATTTGTTGAGCCAGTAGGATAGATGACAAAGACCAATCCGAAAAATCGACGGCAATCATTAAGCGTCGATAACCTACTTGAGTTGACTGTTTAACAACCAGCATAGGACATGTCAACAAGGAAATTAAGCGTTCAGCGGTTGATCCCAGTGTCCAATGACGAATGAAATCTTCGCCTTTAGAGGAAACCAAAACCAAATCGGCTGCAAACTGTTTAATTTGCTCTGCTAGTGTTGGTAGCAGTGATCCTGATTGTAAGCTTAAAGTGGGTTGAATGTCATTTTGTTCATTCACAGCAATCATGAGTGCATTGAGCTGTAGCTTAGCATTGGTTTCAGCATACTGCTGTGTTTGTTGTTGATCCAGTTTTAATAATGATTTTAAGTGTGCTGTAAATGAAGGTTCAATAATATGGGCAATATGGAGTTCTGCGTTTAATTGTTGTGCTAAGGCTGCCGATCGCATGACGGCATGACGTGCGGGTGCTGAAAAGTCGGTTGCCACGAGCAGTTTGTTCATCGTTTTCATGGCTTGGTCTCCTGATAAATAAATTCTTGTGGTGAATTCAAGTGATAATTAGTCTAGAGTGGCTACACTATTTCGTACAAGGATTAGTTCATTCAACTCTAGATGCTTTCAGTTATAATACGCAGTTAATTTAACGCAATTTTATCGCTTTTCACAGACGACTTAGGAGATTCTTCGGTCATGTTAACAAAAACCTACTTAACCGGCAAAACCGATTATCTTGAGTCGAGCATTGAGCGTATGAGCGCCGCCTTAGCCAGCCATGGTTTTCAACTCGATTTTTCTCAGTGGTTGAATCCAGCACCTTATATTCATTCGGTGCATGTGAAAGAGCGCGATTGTCCAGCATTGTTCGCTAACGGTAAGGGTATTAGTGAAAAAGCCTGTCAAGCGAGTGCCATGGGCGAGTTTATCGAACGTTTAGGCACGCATTATTTGTTCGCCGATTATTATTTAGGGCAGACACCGAGCGGTTTTTTAATGCACCCGCAAGAGCGTCGTTTGTCCGCAGATGCTTTTAGTAAAGACCAAGTACTAACGCCTGAGTTATGGGCTGTTTATGACCCAGATCAGCAAGTGGCGGCGGATCAGCTGGTGGCCTTACAAGATGGCGGTGCAGTGGTCACAGCCATTCCCTTGATGCCTGTAGCGGGTGGTGAAGTTGTTTATTTTCCTATTAATTTGCTCAATTCTTTGTATGCCAGTAACGGATTAGCGGCAGGTAATAGTCTGTTAGAAGCAGCAGTGCAAGGACTGTCGGAAATATTCGAGCGTTGGGTAAGAATTCAGATTCTGAAACATAACTGGTGTTTACCGCGCGTGCCAGAATCAGTTTGGCATAGCTTCACGACCGTTGT
Source organism: uncultured Francisella sp. (assembly GCA_964416645.1). Lineage (GTDB taxonomy): Bacteria > Pseudomonadota > Gammaproteobacteria > Thiomicrospirales > Thiomicrospiraceae. The sequence continues at coordinate 5,360 of CAYQEZ010000027.1, forward strand.
CGAAGCCATGGAAAAGCTGGCTATCCAAGGGATTCGTTGCGATATTCGTGATGCCTCTTTAGGTGGAAAATACCCTGTTATCGCCATTATTTTAACCGATGCTGATGATGGTAGAAGCTTTGTATCTTTTGGTGCGCATCCCATTCTAGAGGTGGCCATAGAACGGACACTCACCGAGTCTTTGCAAGGTCGACAAGTTGCCGAGCGTGATGGCTTTGACTATCCATTGGCAGATAACGAACTGGTTGCCAGTGAAGAAAACTGCGAAATGCATTTTATTGATGCTAGTGGTCGTTGGCACTTAGGTTTCTTTGCCGATACACCCCATTTTGATCCAGCAATGTGCAATAACCCTGGCAGTGTTGAAGAGCAATGGCAGGGACTCTTAACAGCGGTAGAAGCAGCAGGGTTTCAGGTTTACTGGCAACATCATCAGCGTTTAGCTTTGCATCTAGTGCGCTTAGTCGTTCCAGGTATGTCAGAGATTTATCCGATGAGCGATTTGTTGGACGGTAATGCCAATCGTGGTTTAGTGCTGAGACAGGCATTAAATCAGTTAGATTGGCAAAAAGATCGAAGTTTTGAGCAACTTCTCACTTTGCTTGAAGACGAAGGCTATCCAGCCCATACGCGTGTGGCCAGTCTGATTGGCTTATTGGCCGATCCTGGTTCGCCTTGGTCTTGGTTGACGGTAGCAGAATTAAAGCTTGGTTGTTTGCTCTATTTAGGCGACTTTGAGGCAGCGCGAGCCAGTTTAGCGGAAGTGGTTGCTGTTGGTCGTTTAACGCCAGAATATCAAGCACTCGATTTGGCGCTGACACTGATGCAAAATGAAGTCTTAGATGAGCAGGTATCGGCGTTGGTGAATGTGTTTGGTGAAGAGCGTTGGCAGTCTGTGGTTGCATGGATTGATGGTAGTTGCTTTATTTGGGATATGGATTTAATCGAACCAGAGCGGTTTTCTGCGCGTCATCAATCGTTATTAAGAGCACACGCTCGCATTAACCAAGCCATGATGGATTAGGTAAATGTGGCTTAACTACCCGTATTTGTCGGGTTTCTGTTAAAATAGTCATAACTTTTGACTAGGCGATGAGCATGAACTTAAACTTTCTCGATTTTGAACAACCTATTGCAGAATTAGAAGCCCGTATTGATCAATTACGTCACACGGTTGCTGATAGCGGTTTAGACTTGAATGAAGAAATTCATCAGCTCTCTGAAAAGAGTCGTCAGTTAACGCAACACATTTTTGGTAAGTTGACTGACTGGCAAATGGTGCAGTTGTCACGTCATCCGCAGCGCCCCTATACCCTAGATTATGTGCGCCATATTTGCGAAGAGTTTCATGAGTTACACGGTGATCGTGCCTTTGCAGATGATGAAGCCATTGTTGGTGGGCTGGCGCGTATTGATGGCATGCCCGTGATGGTGATTGGTCATGAAAAAGGGCGTGATACCAATGAGAAAATTCGTCGTAACTTCGGTATGCCACGTCCAGAAGGTTATCGCAAGGCTTTGCGTTTAATGAAAATGGCCGAGCGTTTTGGTTTGCCCATTTTGACCTTTATTGACACGCCAGGTGCTTACCCAGGTATTAATGCCGAAGAGCGTGGTCAGAGTGAAGCCATCGCCCGTAACCTGATTGAAATGGCGGAATTGAGTGTGCCGATTATCGTTACCGTTATCGGTGAAGGGGGGTCGGGTGGCGCTTTAGCCATTGGTGTGGGTGATGTCACCATGATGATGCAGTATAGCGTTTACTCGGTGATTTCTCCCGAAGGTTGTGCCTCTATTCTTTGGAAGAGCGCCGATAAAGCAGCCGATGCAGCTAAAGCCTTGGGTATGACAGCGCCTCGCTTATTAGAGTTAGGCTTAGTCGATGAAATCGTTAATGAGCCTTTGGGTGGTGCTCACCGCTCACATGAACAAGCAGCCGCAAATTTGAAGCAAAAACTGGTCTCTCATCTGCGTGCTTTAGAAAAGATTCCCAGTAATGAACTGCTCAAGCGTCGTTATGATCGATATATGAAATACGGTAACTTTACGACAGCCTAATCTGATTATGAAAGAAGAAGCACCGACAACAGCCTGCCCAATTGAGCAGGCTGTTTTGTTATTTAAATCCGCTTATGGTCATCGACCGGTTGTCTTGGCGTTTAGTGGTGGTATGGATTCGACAGTATTACTGCATGCTTTGGTCAAGCAAGGATTAACGCTTAAGATTGTGCATGTTCATCATGGATTGCAAGCTGTCGCCGATGATTGGGTCTTGCATGCGCAGCAGCAGGCTCGACATTATGGTGTCGAGTGCCATATTGACCGCATACAGCTAGCAGATAAGTCTCGTCGAGGTATGGAAGATTTGGCTCGTAGCGCACGCTACACAGCCTTATGGCAACAAGTACCGAATCAAGGTGTGCTGTTAACGGCGCATCATCAGCGCGATCAAGCCGAGACAGTATTGCTTCGTTTACTGCGCGGAGCCGGTGTGAAAGGCTTGGCTGCGATACATACTGAGCAAAGCTTCGATCATCAACGCTGTCTTTATCGTCCGCTTTTGTCTGTCAGTTATGAAGCCATGCTGGCCTATGCGCAACGACATCAACTCAGCTGGGTAGAAGACCCAACGAATCAGCAAGCGGTTGCGTTGCGTAATCAGATCAGACATGTGTTATTTCCGATAATGCGTCAATTTCAACCGGCTTTAGAGAAAAAAATCGCCCAAACCGCTTTGTATTGCCAAGAAGCTGATGCTTTATTGATGGAGATGGCTTCTGAGGATTGGCAAAAACTGCATCTATCCGAACAGTGTTGGTCGTTAAGCCTTTGGCAATCACTTTCTTGGCCACGTGCGCGTCAGGCGTTAGCTTATCGGTTAATGATGTTAGGGGAAAGTTTAACAGCCTCTCAATGGCAGCAGGTCAACCAGCAGTTTTATCAGCGTGTTTCGTCTCAAACCCATCCTGAGTTGTGTTTGTCACAACATAAGCTAGTGCTTGCCGATGATAAAGGTTGTTGTCTACCACTCTCTTGGTTGGTCGCTCCTGCTGAACAGACTTTAAGTTTAACGCAACAAAAACAACGGATTGTATGGGTTTATTGGTTAAATATCGCACTGAGCATCAAGCAGAGTAGCCTGACGATTAAGCTTGTGCCACGTCAGGGTGGAGAAAAGGTCAGTGTTGATGGCAAGATGAGAAGCCTAAAAAACTGGTTGCAAAAAGCACATATTCCGCATTGGCAAATGGCGCTTTGGCCAGTGATTTACGATGAACAAGACCAGCTGTTAGGCTGGCCAGGTATGCCATCACACTGGTGGCGTGAGCACATAGAGTGTGAGGCTATTTTCCCTAGTTGTTAGGAACATCTTCTGGAATAATAAAGCCTTCTTTACGCGCCTGTTCTTTACAGTATTGCTCAGCAAATTCCAGTAATTGCCCAACAGCACGATGGCGAAATTTATGACGTTGACGCACATGCGAGAAAGGACGTAATAGGGGTGGGTTGAGCGGAATGGCTTTGAGCGTACCCAGTTTAATTTCTTTACTGAGTGTCGTGCGTGAGCTAATCGCTACACCCACTTCGGATTCGACAGCCATTTTAACTGATTCGGGGCTACCTAATTCCATGACAATATCAAAGTCGATGAAGTTCATGCCCGCATTACGCATATATTCATCAATGACTGCACGAGAGCCAGAACCTTCTTCACGTAAAATGAAAGGATACTGGGTCAACTGTTCTGGTCTAATAGTGTCAAACGCTGCCAAAGGGTGATCGGGTGGAACAATCACCACCAGCTCATCTAAACGACAGGTAATAACTTCTAAGTTTTTGTTGTACACCGGCGCTTCAACAATACCCAAATCAAGTAAATTGTTTTCAACCATAGAGACAATCGCATCGGTGTTACCCACTTGTAAGCGTAGGGTGACATCGGGGAATTGCTTTTTGAACACACCCAATAAGCGCGGCAACAGGTATTCAGCAATGGTGGTACTAGCACCGATTACCAAGGCACCGGTAATATCGCCGGTTAAATCCTTAACATCATTCGCCATTTTGGCGTAGGATTCCAGAATTTGTTCGGCATAATCATAAACCACACGACCCGCTTCGGTTAGGGTAATTTTGTTGTGTGTTCGATCAAACAAGCGCGTGTTAAACGCATCTTCCAATTGCTTAATTTGAAAAGTAACCGCAGGTTGCGTCATGTGCAGAATTTCTGCTGCTTTGGTAAAGCTCATAACGCGGGCAACAGTGTGGAAAACTTGCAGTCTACGGTCTGCCATTCAAAATATCCTCAGCGTGATTAATCAGCGTAATTTGTCTTACGCATTATAAACGATAAATAAAATTTTGTCTGTAATCCAAAAAACTTGTGCAGTAGTATAAATTACGTATCCAATTTAACTAGGATTAGTTCAGTTTATTGTCGTAGTCACTAGCATTCATTAAACCGTCTAATTGGTTTTTATTAAATGCTTGAAGTTGAAATAGCCAACCATCGCTGTAGGGTTCGTCATTGATTAGTTCAGGGGTTCCGTCTAGTTTTTCATTAACAGCAACAATAACTCCATCGACGGGAGCATGAACGTCTGAGGCGGCTTTAACCGATTCTAATACGCAACAAGCCTGTTTTGCTGTGACCTGGCTTCCAACGCTGGGTAAGCTAGCATGAACGACATCACCTAATGCTTGTTGAGCATAGTCACTAATGCCCACGGTATAGATTTCGTCTTGCTCCGTAGCAATAATCCATTCATGCGTATTGGCATAACGACGATCATTTGGATGGTTCATGTAGGTGCTCCGCTGTTAATGATATGGGTTGATTGGTTGAGGTGGGTTGCGCAAGCCGTTGCTCAATGCGTTCTAAGCGTTGGCTTAATTGTATAATAAGAGCTTCTAGCTGAGCATTATCGCGCTTTTCGTTTTGAATTTGCAGTGCCGATAAGGCTTTCTGATTTTCTTTAAGTGTTTGCAGTAGCTCTTTATCTCTTTCGATTTCATCTTCACCCACCATATAAGCTGCTAATTGCGCTGTTAATAGCGAGAAAAAGACGGTACCCAAAATAATAATCAGCGCACCAAAAATACGTCCTTCTGTACTGGTAGGTACAATGTCACCATAGCCGACAGTTGCCATAGTAGCCAGTGACCACCAAAGACCTTCCTCTAAATTGTGTACGGAAGGATCAATACTATGGATAACAATACCGCTTAGAATGACAATAACTACAAATACCAGTAGGATAGCACCCAGTTGGCTAATGCGAAATAGGCGTTGAAGTCCGCGATGCATTTCGGTGAGATAACGTATCAAAACCATAAATTGCACAACACGCAAAATAATGGCATAAGGGATGCTGCTGAGAATTAACGGAAATGTGAGTAGAATAATTGGGATGTTAAGCCAATTGGTTTTGAGATAATGCCAAGGGTTTTGAACCATAATCAGCATAATCGCCATTTCAACAATAAGCACAATCCAAATCAGCCAGCTGGCTAGGAGCATCCAATCATCAACGATTTTAAATTCAGGCAATTGGTCGACCAACCACATGATGGGTACAAGTAAAATAAAAGCAGCGACAATAATGTTAAAAATACCACTTAATTTAATGGCTAATGGGTTTTCGTCTTGAGCAATACCCGATAAGCCAATTTTGTGGAAAATCATTGGGCGCGGTTTGCTCATCTTTTCATCACCTTAAGCCCGGTTAAGCGACCGTAAAGTCCTTGTGCAGATAGCAAGGCATTCATGGTTGGAAGTTGCATTAAGGGTTGAGCTAAGCGTCTTAATCCGCTTGGGATAGGATGGTTGGAAAATAGCCAATTGAAACCATCCATACTCGCTTGTACTAAGCTGGCGTCGTGCAAACGAGCGCGTTCATAATGTCTTAACACACGTTCATCACCAATGGGTTGGCAGTGAGCCAGTGCATCTTTTAGTGACGATTGCAAGGCAATCACATCTAAAAATCCCAAGTTGACACCTTGACCCGCTTGAGGATGAACTGTATGCGCTGCGTCACCCATCAACACCGCATTCTGACCGATATAGTGTTCGGTTTGTCGTTTAACGAGTGGAAAGGCTGCCAGCGGTCCGACTGGCGTTAATTGACCCAGCATGAATGCTGAAGCCTGTGTCATGGCTTGGCTTTGTTGCTCAGGGTTCAACGAAAGCCTGTGCTCAACTTCGCTAGAAGGAACATACCAAGCGATAGAACAGGTTTTTTCTGCCAAGGGTAGTAAGGCAAAAGGACCCTCGTTACGGTAGTGTTGCCAGCAAGTTTGCTGGTGATCTCGTTCGCTGGTTACTGTGCCAACAATACAATGCTGATAATAGTCACGAATACTTTGTTCAAAGCCTAACCAGCGGCGAACTTGGCTATTCGCTCCATCAGCACCAATGAGCAGAGATGTGCGTATCATCTGTCCGCTAGATAGCGTTACGCGCCAATGACCATTGGCTTCTTGAGTAGCCGCTGTCGGCGTTGCTTGTTCTATTTGACACAATGGCTGTTGCTTTAACACTGACCAAATGGCGGCAGTAATGACATCATTTTCGATTAAATAGCCCAAATTGGGTTCATGTAAATCTTGCGCATCGAGCAGGGTACGAAAGCCATTTTCATCTTGAATGTGCATACGGGTAAAAGGAAGCAAACGACGTGCTTCTATCTCTGACCATACCCCTAAGTGTTTGAGCAGTTGTTCACTACTGCGTTGAATGGCACTGACCCTTAAACGGTAGGGGAGTTGATTGTCTCGACACGCATCGACAGGATTCGCTTCGACTAAGGTGACAGGTAGACCAAGTTGACAGAGCGCCAGCGCAGCACAGGCACCGACCATGCCACCTCCAATAATGAGAATCGGTTCTGATTGTGCGTTGTTCATCATCAATACCCCATTGCCATGCGCGTAATACGCTTTTTTAGCGGTGTCATGACATTAAGTAAGGTTAAGCCCGCACTGGCAACACTCCGCACTAAGGCTTGTGGATGTGAAAACAGCGTGACGAGCCCATGCGTGGCGCGCATAATTCGGCGATGGTCTTTAAGCCGAGCATCAGCCATTTCAAACCATGCCTGTTCGTCGGCATCTTGACTCCAAGCGACCACCGCTTGCACATCGCGAATACCCAGATTTAAGCCTTGTCCCGCTACGGGGTGTTGTGTATGGGCGGCATTACCGATTAATAATACTCGCCCAGATTGAATGCGTTCGGGTTTCACTTCTACCAGTGGATAATGAGTTACCTCACTGACGTCAGCTATCTTAGGCAGTGCCTTACCCAGTTGCGCATTAACGCGTTCAACCAAGTCATTATGATCCATATGAATGACATGATCGATATCGGTTAAGTCGTAACAATAAATCAGTTTAACCTGAAAAGGATCAGCCAAGGGCAACATGGCAGTGGGACCAGAAGGGGTAAAGCGTTCTACTGCACCTTGCTGATGCGGTTCGCTTAGTGTGCCGATACAGGTCATGAGTTGATGCGGATAATGTCGTGTTTCACTACTAATCGCGAGTTGTGTTCGAATCCAAGAATGAGCGCCATCGGCTGCAAAAAGACGGTCGGCTTGCCACTCTTGTGGAACGGGTTCATCACTCACGCTTCCCGTTAAAACGACTTGTTCATTTTTTTGTGTCAGACTATTTAGCTGCACGCCAGTAATGAACTGAATTTGAGTTTGCTTGAGCAGCGCAAAAATGACTTCACCTAAGGCACCTTGTGCAATGGTATAACCTAAGGCGGGTACGCCTTGTTGGGTGGCTGTCATTAGCATGGAACCCAAGTGGCCTTTGCTTGAAGTATGGATATGGGTGATGGGTGTTAGCCTAGTGGTTAAGTCGGTCAGTTTGAGGGTGTGCGTTAACCATTCCACGCTTTGCGGTGTCAAAGCTAATTGACGATTATCGTAACTACTGGGTAGGCAGTGAGCAGGCAGTGCTTCTTTTTCCAGCAGCGTTACTTGCCATCCTTGTTGCCATAGCCCTAAAGCAGTGAGTGCGCCGACTGGGCCAGCACCAACTACCAGCGCACTGGATTGTGGTTTTAGTGTCGTTGCATCCATGCTTCTATCTCCTCAACACTGCGTGGTAAGCCAGCCGTTAAGCATTCATAACCCGTTTCTGTGACCAACACCGAGTCTTCGATACGCACGCCAATACCACGCCAACGGGCTTCGACTTGCTGGTTATCAGGGCTGATGTAAATGCCAGGTTCGACCGTCAAAGCCATACCAACTTTAAGCACTCGCCACTGACCGTTCACTTTATACTGTCCCACATCGTGCACATCGTTGCCGAGCCAATGTCCGGTTTGGTGCATATAAAAGGCTTTATAACTGCCCGTTTCTAGCGCATTTTCTAGCGTATCATGCAGTAACCCTAAATCAATTAATCCTTGGCAAATCACTCTGACAGCCGCTTGGTGTGGCGCATCGTAGGGCGTGCCTGGCTGAATGAGTTTCAGTGCCGCTTGTTGTGCTTCTAGCACCAAGTTGTAAATAGTGGCTTGTTCGGTCAAAAAGCGACCGCTAAGAGGGAAAGTATGGGTACAGTCTCCCGCATAACCATCCATCTCAGCACCAGCATCAATCAATACGAGGTTTGATGCATGCAAAGGGGCATTATTTTCGTTGTAGTGGAGCACGCAAGCATTTTCACCAGAAGCCACAATGCTATTAAACGCCTGATGATTTGCGCCCTGTTGCTTGAAAGCGGTTTCTAGTGCCGCTTGTAAGTGATATTCAAACTGAGCTGTTTTAGCCGCTTGCATGGCCGCCAAGTGTCCTGCTACCGTTACCTTTGCCGCTTGTCTCAGTCCTGCTTGTGCAGCGGTATCTTTAATCAAGCGTTGTTCGTGCAATAATGGATCGAGATCGTTTATCTTTTGCGGTGCGCTAATCCCTAATCGAATACGGCGTTTGAGTTGCTGTATCGCGCTCATTACCGATGACAGCCATACATCACCTTGCTCAAAACTGAAATAAACAACCGACTTATCCGCCAAAGCGGTGACTAAATCATTGGTTAGTTGCACTACATCCGCTGCCGAGTCCAGATCTAATACTTCGGGTGCTGCATCAATTCCCAGTCGATAACCATCCCAAATTTCTTTTTCTTTATCTTTAGCGCGGCACCAAAGATGGCTCTTATAACCATCACCTGTTTTACTGAGCATCAACACGGCATCGGGTTCATTAAATCCGGTGAGGAAATAAAAATCACTCTGCGGTCGGAAAGGGTAGTGGGTGTCACGATTGCGAATCACTTCTTTACCAGAAGCAATCAGTGCAACGCTATTGTCCGTCATTGCCTGAAATAATTGCAGACGGCGTTGTTGAAAAACAGCGGTATTCATCTTGTTGTTATCCAGCAGGTTAATGGACCGTTGGTTTGGCTTCTGGCGCTAAGTGTTCGGCAATATGCCCAACGGCTAAACGCACGTATTCACTCAGGTCGGTGAAGTCACTTTCATCGGTATTGGACTCTTCCACACTACTTTCATCTAACTGGCTAATGTGCGTAATATCTTCAATCCACTCACGAAATTCTTGTGGTAATGTCTTCCAGTTTTGAATACGATTACCCAATCCCAAGCCATATAAATAGCCCTGACAGAATTGCTGTAACGCATAAGCACGGTGTTTTAAAGGCTCGTCGTCACTGGGTAACAATAAGGTAATACTCAATGGGTCTTCGGCAAGTTGCTCGCTACTGACATCGTGAATACGCTGAAAGTCTTTTAATAATTGCGCAGGCATACTGCTAATATCAAACTCTTTTACTAAGGCATCTAACCATGCTTTTAAATCCCAACTATCGTTACCTGCATTTAAGCCATGCCAAAAGCCATGCAAGAAGGCAGCATCTTCACGTAAAGAGGCTTTTAATGTTGAGTCAATTTGTGCATAATCCATGGTGCTGCGTTTTACCTTAAGAAAGTCGTTAAATTCTTCACATTATCGCACTAGGAATGATTGGATGCAAAAAAATACCGTCGCCTTGACACTGGCAGGCAAAAAATTTCAGGTTCCTTGTGCGCCGAGCGATGCGCCGGACTTGCTGTTAGCCGCTCAAGCAGTCAATGATGCCCTACACAAAAGCAGCTCCAACCTGCCATTAGAAACACGATTGTTGATGCTGTGCCTCAATTTAAGTTACGAGCTGTTACAAGCCGATCGTTTTACAAAGTCATTAGAATCAGAAGTTTCCGCCAATTTACGCCAAGTTCAGCGTATGCTTGAGGAACAAAAAGGGGAAGCAGGCGACGATTAATTGGTGCATCTGCTGTTGGTTTTCGCTAGAATAGCGTTAAAGGCGTGTTCTGGCGGCTTGGTGCATTGCTGACGTACCCGGAGCCGATAAACTTTCTTTTGGGGCCGAATTACCATCGGGGTGTGCGTCTTGCTTTGTCCAAGATACCTAGCTGATGGCTATAGCCACCACCTAAACTTTAGGGTTTAGGGACCAATACGCAACACCAGTTGTTGGTTCACGTCTTTTAAAATCTACGCTTAAAGGTGTTTTGCATGACGTATGCCACCACTTCAACACTCACTCATTTAGACAAAAAACAACTCCGTTTACAGTGTCGCCAAGCGCGCAAAAGCCTTACATCAGAGCAACAATTTCAACACGCCCAGGCGGTGATGCAATGCTTGCTGGATTTGCCGATGTTAAAATTGCCCGATTTATCGATTGGTGTTACCCTTGCTTTTGATGGCGAAGTTGATTTAATGCCGACCATGCAAGCACTTAAAGCAGGGCATCAGCTGTATTTACCGCGCTTAAAACCAGATACGACGCTCGATTTTTTGTTTTGGCGAGAGAATGCCGATATGAAAGCGAACGTGTTGGGTATTCCTGAGCCGACAGGTGAGCAAGTCATCAGCATTGCCGAGCTGGATCTGGTGTTAATGCCCTTAGTGGGTGTGGACAAACAAGGCAATCGACTCGGCATGGGGGCAGGTTATTATGATAAAAGCCTAGCGCAAGCGTCACGGCGCCCTTACCTTATTGGTGTGGCGCATCATTGTCAGCAAGTAGAAAGCTTGCCGGTAGATCCTTGGGATATTCCACTAGATGCTTTAGTAACAGAGCAAGGTATGACGGTGTGGCGACCTTATGCGCGTTAGAAAAGGAAACTAACTTTATGAACTGGCAATTATCTCGTTTACCGCAAGTATTATTTGGTGAGGGGGTTAGCGCACAATTGACGCCTTTGATTCAATCTTATGGGAAACGGGTGTTGCTGATTACAGGCGCGCATTCATTTGACGCGCAACCTCAAGCTAAGACTTTATTAGCCCAGTGGCAACAGGCGGGATTTAGCCTGTGGCATGAGCGTGTTGCAACAGAACCTTCACCCCAGTGGGTCGATGCTTGTGTGGCGCAACATGCCGATCATCGCATCGATGTTGTCGTCGCAATTGGTGGCGGTAGTGCCTTAGATGCCGCTAAAGCGGTAGCGGGCTTACTGCCTGTTCAGCGTTCGGTGATGGATTATTTAGAGGGCGTTGGTCCTGAATTGCCTTACAAGAGTGAAGCCTTGCCCTTTATTGCCATGCCAACCACCGCAGGCACAGGGACAGAAGCAACGAAGAATGCGGTACTCAGCCAAACGGGCGATGGTGGGTTCAAAAAGTCTTTTCGTCATGACAGCCTCATGCCTCGTTGGGCACTGATTGATCCCAGCTGGATGCTTTCTTTGCCCGCACAGCAAATTGCCTTTAATGGGCTAGATGCCATTACGCAATTGATTGAGGGATATAGTTCGAGCAAAGCCAATGACTTTACCGATGGACTAGCCTTAGCTGGTTTGGAGAAAGGGCTGGCTGCTTTACCTCGTTGGTTTGAAAATCCACAAGATGGGCAAGCAGCCAGTGACATGGCTTATGCCGCACTCATGTCGGGTATTGTGTTGGCTCATGCTGGCTTGGGAGCGGTGCATGGTTTGGCGGCGCCTTTAGGAGCTTTCTTCCCAGCACCGCATGGTGCGGTTTGTGGTATTTTATTAGCCGAATGTACAGCAATGAACATCGAACAGCTCAAGATACAACAACCCGAATCGGAAACCTTGCTACGCTATGCTCGAATCGGACGGTTATTGATGAATGATCCAACCTTATCTGATGCCAGCGCACAGTTGCTCCTGGTAGAAAAGTTACGTCAATGGCATCAAGATTTTGCGCTACCAGGTTTATCGCATTTCGGCGTCACCCAACAGGACATTCCTCGTGTTGTGGCAAATGCACGTGGCAATAGCATGAAAACCAATCCGATTACCCTAACCGATGAGCAATTAACGCATATCCTAGGTTGTTGCTGCTAGTAGCATTGAAAGCGGAAAACATAATTCAGACATTCCCTAAACCTCTTAACGATCTATACCGTTAAATTATTGGATCTCAACTGATTGTGTTCGCTCGTGTAAAGCTGCCCAATAAAAAATTGATTTATCCGACTATGCACGAAAACTCTCACCCATTTAATTTTGCGGCGTTACCGCAGATTCAACACTAGCACGACGTTGCGTTGTTTTAGCACGCGATAATCTTCGGCGCTGGTTTAAGCCTTCACTCGGTCGTTTACTCAGCGATACTTTGGTACGTGGCATAAACGTCAGTTTAACCACATCCTCGAAATGCTTAGCAAAATGCATGGTTAGCCCTTCCTTAAGGTAGTCAGGCATTTCATCAAAATCGTGTTTGTTATCAAACGGAATAATGATGTTTTTAATGCCGACTCTTCTTGCCGCAATAATTTTTTCACGAATGCCGCCAACGGGGAGTACATGACCCGTTAAGCTGAGTTCTCCCGTCATGGCGACGGGTTCTTTCAGTTTTTCATTGCGTGCTAAAGAAAGCAATGCCGTTGCCATGGTAATACCAGCGGAAGGACCATCTTTAGGTGTGGCACCATCGGGAACGTGTAAATGGACAAAAGCCTCATCGAAGAATTTAGGGTCGCCTTTGTAACGAGCTAAATTAGAGCTGACATAGCTATAAGCAATATTCGCCGACTCTTGCATGACGTTACCCAGCTGTCCCGACAACTTAAAGCCACGATTCAGTGTATGAATACGACTGGCTTCGATATTTAATGTTGCGCCACCCATCGAAGTCCAAGCCAATCCCGTCGTTACACCGATGACATTTTCGGGCTTTTCATTGCTGAACTTAGGATGCCCCAAGCTTTCTTCAATGTCTTTCACATGAATACGCGCCGTTTCAATTTCACCTGTAACCAGTTTGACGGCGGTTTTGCGAATGATGCGTTCCATCATTTTACGCAAGTTACGCACACCCGATTCACGCGCATAGCCTTCGATAATATGGTGAATGGCAGGCGGCGTGATTTCGATGGTTTTCGGTGAAATGCCCGATTCTTTCAGCAGCGCTGGCCATAAATGACGCTTAGCGATGCGCATTTTTTCTTCGGTGATGTAACCCGCCAAACGAATGACTTCCATACGGTCGAGCAGGGCATCAGGAATACTGTCGGTGGTATTGGCGGTACAAATAAATAACACTTTTGACAAGTCAAAACGCACATCTAAATAATGGTCTAAAAAGTCCTTGTTTTGTTCTGGATCTAATACTTCCAACAAAGCAGAAGCGGGATCGCCTTGATAAGAAGAACCGATTTTATCAATTTCATCAAGCATAATGACGGGATTGGCGGTTTGACAGCTTTTTAATGCTTGCACAAACTTACCTGGCATAGCACCAATGTAAGTACGACGATGCCCCTTAATCTCCGCTTCATCGCGCATACCGCCAACCGAGAAGCGGTAGAAACTTCGACCTAAGGCTTCAGCGATGGATTTGCCAATGGAGGTTTTCCCCACACCTGGTGGGCCAACGAGCAGAATAATCGACCCTTTTACTTCACCTTTTAATGCGCCGACCGCTAGAAATTCGACAATACGATCTTTGACATCATCTAGGGCATCATGATGCTTATCCAGCACTTTACGTGCGGTGGTTAAGTCGAGCTTGTCTTTGCTGTGGTTACCCCAAGGTAGGCAACTTACCCAGTCTAACCAGTTGCGCGTCACGCCATATTCGGGTGATTGCGTATCTAAAAAGCCCAGCTTTTCTAACTCTTCACTGACCTTATCCGATACGTCATCGGGGAGCGTGAGTTTATCCAAACGCGATTCAAACTTCTCTAAATCGACAGCTCGGTCATCTTTAGTGATGCCCAACTCTTCTTGAATTTCTTTTAATTGCTGGCGCAAAAAGAACTTACGCTGATGATCTGAGAGGTTTTCCTCAACGCGCTCACGAATGTTGTACTGTAATTTAGCCAGTTCTAACTCTTGGCGGAACAGGTTATGTACCTGATCTAAGCGCTCCGACAAGTCAAAGGTTGCCAAAATAGCTTGTAATGCCTGACCGTCGGCAGTGGTTAAGCCAGCAGCGAAGTCGGCTAACGTAGCAGAATCATTAAAACTAAAACGATTGAGGAAGAGTTTGATTTCTTCACCGAACAACGGATTTAACGGCACCATCTCACGTAGCACCGACAAAATCGCCATAGCATAGGCTTTATTTTCCGACTCTTGCTCGTCATTCACCACATCTTCTGGATAGCTGACGTGGGCACGGTAGGGTGCAGCTTCTGATAACCAATGTTCAATTTTGAAACGCTTCACACCTTCGGCAATAAACTGAATACGATCTTCGTGAACGCGCGGATTATGAATACGAATGAGTGTGCCAATATCACTGAATTCTTCCGGTTTTGCTTGGTCACTGGCATCGGGCGTGTAAACCAACCCAACCAACCACTGCTTGCTGCGCTCGATGTTCTTGAAGGTCTCTATCCAGGTTTCCTTATTCAACACAACTGGTAGCGTCTGCTTAGGAAAAAACGGACGTTCGCGAATGGGAATGAGGTACACATTCGCTGGTAAATGATGTTGATCGTGCAGAGTGACATCTTTGCTGTCGCTGGAAGGGGCATCGCTAGCAGCTTCATGCTCATGAATCTGTGCTTCAACTCCGTCTTCCTGCTGGCTTGCCGCTTCTGGCATGTCGGGTAGGTTGTCGTTATCGAGTTCGTGATTCGGCATAGTTGGCTTCTTTTCTCATTGGTGAATGTTTCGGTGTTCTGAGTCTTATTCTACCCCATAAAAGGGTGTCTCTCATGTATCATATGGTCATTGTGATTGAATAATACAAGGGTAACCCCCATGCAAACAGCAAAAATAGGCTTTATCACCATTTCCGATCGTGCTTCGGCGGGTATTTATGAAGATAAGGGCGGTCCAGCTATGCAGCAGTGGATCAGCGATACACTGGAAAGTCCGTGGCAAGCCGTGGTTAGGCTGATTCCAGATGAGCAGTTGGTGATTGAGCAAACGCTCATCGAACTGGCCGACACTCAAGGATGTGATTTGATTCTAACTACCGGCGGTACAGGACCTGCGTTGCGCGATGTTACACCCGAAGCGACCCAAGCCGTGTGTCATAAAATTCTCGACGGTTTTGCTGAACAAATGCGTGCGGTTTCATTACAGTTTGTACCGACCGCTATTTTATCGCGCCAAATCGCTGGCGTGCGCGGCAAGACACTGATTATTAATTTGCCCGGCAAACCCAGTGCCATTGGTCAATGTTTGGATGGAGTCTTTGCTGCTGTACCCTATTGTATTGACTTGATTGGTGGTGCACGGTTAGAAACCAAGTCGGAACGCATTGTGGCGTTTCGTCCTAAGGGAGCATAACCACCATGTCATTACTCATGTCGCCCCTATCAGGATTAAACACCTTACGTGATTTCATTCGTTACGGAGCCAGTCAGTTTTTAGGCGCGAAGCTATTCTATGGTCATGGCATGGACAATGCCTTCGATGAAGCTAAGTTCCTTGTACTACAGTCGCTCAATATGCCTGCTGACTTAGACGAGGCCTGGTTAAATTGTGCTTTAACAGACAGTGAAGCCAAACGAGTAGCGCAACTGATCGAAGATCGCATTCGTCTGCGTATTCCCGCTGCCTATTTAGTCGGGCGCACTTGGTTTGCCGGTATGACCTTTATCGTCAATGAGCATGTGCTAGTGCCACGCTCTCCCTTTGCGGAGCTGATTGCGCGTGGCTTTGAAGGCTGGGTGGATTTGGAGAGTTGTGAGCGGGTGCTGGATATGTGTACTGGCTCTGGATGTATTGGTATTGCCAGTTTGCAGGCAGTACCACACGCCCAAATCGATTTGGTTGATATCAGCAGTGAAGCCATTGCCGTAGCAGAGCAGAATATTGCCCTACATGGTGTGCAAGATCAGGTGCGTGCCATTCAATCGGACTTATTTAGTCAATTGCGCGGTGAGCGTTATGATTTAATTATTAGTAACCCACCTTATGTCGATGCCGACGAAATTGCTGCCATGCCTGCTGAATTTCACCATGAACCCATGCTCGGGTTGGCGTCTGGACATGATGGATTAGATTTGACTCGTCGATTACTGGCTGAAGCGGCAGATCATTTAACCGAAAATGGGGTGCTAATGGTGGAGGTTGGCGCATCAGATATCGCTTTAATCGAAGCCTACCCAGAACTGCCTTTCTTCTGGTTTGAGTTTGAACATGGCGGTATGGGTGTTTTTGCCATTAATCGTTCTGAGTTAGTTGCTTATGCCGATGAGTTATTGCAACGGATGATTTAAGTTTTGATGATAATTAACGTGATATTGAGCTGACAGAGATGATAGATCGTAGGAGCTTCATTAAACTTAGCGGCGGCGCGATGGCTTTCGCCGCGCTTGCTGGCTGTCAGCAACAACAGAGGGAGGCGCCTGTGGCATCAACAACGCAGTATTCAAGCCCTGATTTCGATGCTGTTATTTCGCGCCTCAATACCAACTCGGTCAAGTGGGATGGACGAACGGCTGTATTTGGCACAGACAATGTCACACCACTCTGGGTAGCTGATGGGGATTTTGCTGTTGCCAATCCGATTCAACAAGCCTTGTTGCAACGAGCTCAACATCCCATTTATGGTTACACGCGTCAGCAGCACAAGCTAACGCAACTGCTGGTTAATTGGCAGTTACAACGACATGGTTGGGCTATTGAACCTGATTGGTTGGTGAATATGCCAGGTGTGGTACCAACGCTTTATGCGGCAGTCAACGCACTCACCAAAGAAGGGGATGCTGTCATTATTCAGCCGCCAGTTTATACGCCGTTTTTTAACGCGGTGACGGATAATAACCGTCGTTTATTGTTGAATCCACTCAAATATAATGATGGTCATTATGAAATGGATTTTGAGTACTTAGAGGAATGCGCAAAACAGGGTGCAAGGTTGTTGCTCTTATGTTCGCCTCATAACCCAATTGGACGAGTTTGGACGCGTGATGAACTGCTGAAGCTGATCGATATCAGTAACCGTTATGATATGACGATTATTTCCGACGAAATTCATGCCGACTTGGTATATGCACCGCATCAGCATGTTCCCCTGTTGAGCTTAGATGATTTATCTGATAAGTTGGTAACCGTTTTTGCTCCTGGTAAAACCTTTAATATGCCAGGGCTGAGTATGGCATTTATGGTAGCGAGTGATCCAGCGCTTCGTGCTAAATTAACTACCGAGTTCAAAAGATTGCACATTGAAAATAATAATCCTTTTACTCTAACGGCAGTTGAAGTCGCTTATGCAGAAGGTGCCAGCTGGGTCGATGCGCTGTTGCCTTATCTCGCACAAACGCAACATGAGGTTGTAGAGTTTGTGCGTAGCCAATTACCACAGATTAGGATTCGGCCTTCAGAGGGCACTTTTTTAATGTGGCTAGATTTTCGCGCGCTGGGACTTGATGATAAAAAGCTGCAAGCTTTTTTAGTGGAGCAAGCGAAAGTGGGTTTAAGTGCTGGCACGCTTTATGGGCAAGCAGGTAGTGGTTTTATGCGGTTAACTATTGCCGCACCGCGAGTGCTGGTTATGCAGGCATTAAAACAGATAAAGCAGGCACTAGAAGCCAGCCAGTTTATTAGCTGAAGCTGTTTGGCATTTTAACAAGTTTTTAATATTAGAAAAAAGCTCAACCAAGGTGTCGCATCTCGACTGATTGTAAATATTTTTAACAAATAACTCTGGGTCGGTTTTCTGCCACTCCTGCAGTTTAGCGACTGGGGTAGTTCTTTTGCACAATGTGATGATTGTACAGCTTAAGGTACTCATTAAGTTTATTTTCTAGCTGTTCCGAGCTAATAAATCGTGTTGTTGCTAATAAGGCTGATATCCTACCATTAAATCGCTCAATCATGCCATTAGTTTGAGGGTGGCTCGGCTTAGTCAGTCTGTGCTCGATTGCGTAAGTCTTGCATACTTGGTCAAATAGATGCTCGCCTGTTGGCTCTCTTTCGCCCTTAGCAGTGTAACGATCTGTAAACTTTTTTCCGTTGTCCGTTAAAATCTTACCTGAATCCGTGTTCTTTAAATACGTGTTCTTTAAATAACTTAGCGTCATTTTAAGGCATTTGGTGCCTTTTTTTGTTGCTAAAACGATTTCTAGCTCTCTTTAATCCATTTTTTCGATCCCTAATTCATCGTTTTCTGCCTTGTTGTCACTGAACTTTGATTATTTGACGTCGTTTTTCAGTATTCAGTTGTGTTGAACCCTCTGCATGAGCAAAGGTGAGGATTTTTTCTAAGTTTTTTTCTCTGCTGTGGTCTTCATATTCGATATGCGCATCGGATGCTTTGTGTGACATGCGTAAAAATTTTTTAGTATTAGTTTCGCTCGTCTGCCAAAATCCAATACCAATCCTCTGGCTTGTTGAATGATTTTGGCAGCGCGGTACATAATTTCTTGTAGTACCGTTTTGATGCGTCTTCTTTTCGCTGGGTGTTTTACAGAGCTGATGTTGCCGGCAAGTCCTAACTGTCCGATTAAGCGCAGACAGTTGTACGCAAAACCAGTTTCAGACGAGTGCGATGACGCTACCAATAGCACCAATAATCAATAATAAGGCAAGTTGTTGAAAAACTAATTCATGAAATTATCGATAAATCATTGTTTTTATTAAAAATTTTATATGCATTTTATTTTAATTAGTTATAGGGCACCTCTAATAACCCAATAGGTAGGAAGTTTCTGCTTACGCAGCACTAAAGTGTGGGGGAAGGGATGAGCTCAACAGGTACCTAACCAATTGATTTAACCCCTTCCACCAGAGGTAACATAATCTTGGGCACGCTAAAAATCGAGCAAAGCGAGGTTATTTAGTGGTGCCCTTATTATAACCCAATTAAGCTTCATCTAAGTGACGTTTAATACTC
>CAYQEZ010000028.1:0-11426 GCA_964416645.1 uncultured Francisella sp.
TCTTCATAGCGTTTGAGGACAAAATCCAAAAAGTGTTTGGCTTTCTCTTGTCCAAATTGGGCGAAAAATGCTTGTCGTTCGCGCACCGCTTGTGCGCGGTCGTGGCGGGTGGTCATGGGTTGCTCGAAGGCTAAAAAAGCGAGTAAATCGAACAGGTCGCAGGCATCGGCGGCAAACATTTTGCGTAGCGTCACCAACTGTTCTTGGTCAAAGCCTGCTTGTCCTAGTTTAGTGATTAAGCTTTCGCGCTGATCTGGGTCGGCCCATTGGGCGCGGAGTTCTTCGGCACTGCCAAATAAGCCAGGGAGTTGCTGCAATAGCCGATCGACAAATTCTTGCATGGTCAAGGGGCGACCTGTTTCGTCGATATAACGCACTTCAACATCAATCACTTTTAGCTCGCGCTGTTGACTGAGTTTGACGGTTAATTTAGCGGGCTTTTCTTCGCCGCCGCCTGTTTCACCTGTGCCACCGTTATAAGGCTCTGGATCTGATTCGCGTACCACTTTGGCTGGATTAGGTTCTGCTGGTGGCTCGGGTTCACCATCCCAGTCGGCATCGTAAAACTTATTACTCGCGCCACGAAAATCCAAAATAGTGAAGTAGTCTTTGCCATCAAAAACGCGCGTGCCGCGCCCCACAATCTGCTTAAACTCGACCATCGAGCCAATGCTTCTATCGAGTACCACATTGCGCACATTACGGGCATCGACCCCTGTGGTCAGCATCTGTGAGCTGGTGAGAATGGTGGGAATATCGCGGTCGTTGTCTTGAAACTGCTCTAACAGCTCACGCCCAATTTTACCTTCATCGCTGGTCACACGCACACAGTAATGGGCATCTTTAACCGTTTTATGACGATTAATCATATCGCGCATGGTCAGGGCATGATCTTGGTTTTCGCAGAAAACAATGGTTTTATCCATCGGGTTAATATTGGCTAAAATCGCTTTGGCAACCAGTTCGGTACGGTCATCGACACACACTTTGCGGTCAAAGTCTTCGACATTAATGACCGGATTATCCAACTCACCCGACACTACCACATCATCGCCCGTAAGTACCAGTTCATCGATATTGGTGCGGATGCGTTTAACGCGATAAGGGGTTAGAAAACCATCGTTGATGCCGTCTTTTAACGAATACTCAAATACTGGCAGACCAAAATAGGCGTAGGTATCGACGTTATCGGTACGCTTTGGTGTGGCGGTTAGCCCTAAGTGTACCGCGCTGCTAAAGTGTTCTAAAATCGCTCGCCAAGAGCCTGCTTCGTTTGCCGCACCTCGATGACACTCGTCAATCAAAATGAGGTCGAAAAAATCATTCGGATAGGCTTGGTAATAACCGCCGATGTTTTCACGATCGCTAATGGCTTGATAAATGGCAAAAAAGATATGCGCATTGGTGGGCACTGTGCCGTTACGCTTGCGCACCTCCTCGCCATCAATTTTTACCAAGTCTTTTTCGTAGGGGTTAAAGGTGTTAATGGCTTGGTCGGCGAGAATGTTTCTGTCCGCTAAAAACAATACCCTTGGGCGACGTTTGCCCACTTGATCTAAATTCCAGCGGGCTTGAAAGACCTTATGCACAATCTGAAAGGCAATAAAGGTTTTACCTGTGCCTGTGGCGAGCGTCATTAAAATGCGTTGATTACCCTGAGCAATGGCATCGGTGGCGGCATGAACGGCAAGTTCTTGATAATAACGCGGCTGCATCGCGCCTTCTAAATGAAAGGGGATTTTGCGTAAGTCGTGCCCCAGCGAGGTTAAACCATCGTAACGCGCCAGCAATGCATCGGGCGTGGGGTAAAAGTCGATGTAATCGCCCTTACCTTCTTGCAAATCGAAAGCGTAGGTTTGTTTGCCATTACTGGAAAAGACAAAACGAACGGCAAGTTTTTTGGCGTAATCGATGGCTTGTTGCAAGCCTTTGGTTGGGTGTTCGCTGGCTTTTTTCGCCTCAACCAATGCTAAGTAGCGATTATCTTTGTGCAGCAAGTAATCGACAAAACAACGTTTACCGCGCTGACCGCCAGCCAACTTACGCCCATCGGTAAAATAGTATTCACGAATAATGTGTTGCGCTGTCCACCCCGCCGCAACTAAAGCAGGGTCGATATAATTAGCACGGGTATCGGATTCGGATAACATGTCGGTTTACTCAAGTAACAGATAGCACACATCATATCACAAGTGATTCAAGGCAATAAGGTCAAACATTCCTGTACCGATTTCCTCGGTGGTGCTGGCGGAATCACTTCCGGATAACCCATGTAAATCATCGCACAACAGCGTTCTTTCGTTGTATCTACACCCACTTCAGCCATCACTTGGGCATCATAAATCATCGGATGTGTGCTCCATTGCGCACCCAAACCTTGATCAGTAGCCGCCAACAATAAATTCTGAATAGCACAATGAGTAGCGGCCAAATCTTCTTCCCGAATAACAGGCTGACGATCTAATCGACACACCACCAATAAAATGGCTGGAACGGCTAAAAACTTTTCTACCGCTTTTTGTTTAATGCGTTCATGCACGGTTGCATCCGCTGCCATTGCCTTAGCTACTTTTGCTTCACCATAGTATTCAGCCAAACACACTTGAGTTTGCTTACCCAACCAAATAAAGCGCCAAGGTTGCGTTAAATGATGATTAGGTGCCATCACTGCTGCTTCAATTAACGGATAAATATCATCCACAACTAACGCTTTAGATTGAAATTTAAACACACTACGACGTGACATAACTACTTGATTAAATTCCATAAAACCTCTTTTAATAGGATGAATAATACAGGTTATAACTTGTGGATAATATGGGGATAATGTCACAATTAACAACATTGATTAAAACAATCCACAATGATACACAAGCCTGTGAACAAGAATGAAACAAAGCTATTAGCACATTATTCACATCTTAACTCACTGAAAAAAAAAGCAAAAAAATATTATCCACATATCCACAGGCACTATAATCTTAACAATAAAGAAATAAGAATATCTCTTTAACTAATTTGAACCCATCGTTATGAGCTTCATTTTACTTGAATGCTTTCTCTTCATCAGCATTGACTGCCTATTTAAAACAAACACAACCACATGCATTCAATGCCGAAATTAATTACTGGATCCTTACAATTAAATAAGCAACAAGTGATGGGATTTACATTAAAAGCAGATATATCAAACATAATTATTGCTATTCTTTTAGTGGAGCGTTATCATCTAAATGTTAAGAAATTCATTGAAATCGTGACCTTAACGTTACTACTTAGCTTAGGAAACCTTCCTTTATGGCAATAGTTACTCAATCAACAATTGGTTTAAGCGGATTACTCCTACTCATAGCAGTGCTATCTGGTTGTAGCAATCAGCCTAATAGGCAAAGTGCTTCAAATATGATGCTACCACCGACAGCAACACCATCCATCAGCACCAATCAAGCCAGACAAATTGTTGTTGAAAAGACAATTGCTCAATTGGGAAAACCTTACAAACTGAGTGGCAACTCTCCGAGTGAAGGTTTTGATTGTTCTGGTTTGGTATTCTATACCCACTTAAATGCGGGTAAATTAGTACCGCGTCGTGCCGATGAACAATTTACTTCGATTAAACAATCGAACCAAATTTTACCCGGTGATTTGGTTTTTTTTACCACCGATTCACGCGGTAAACGGGTAGATCATGTCGGTATTTACATTGGTCAAAATACCTTTATTCATGCACCAGGTAAGGGCAAACCCGTTACTACTGCTAACATTACCAATGATTATTGGCAAAAACGCCTTGTCGGTGCTGGAACCTATTGGGATTAATTCATGCTAACAAAACTAAGCCTTGTCGGCTTACTCGGCTTATCATTGGCGACAACTACCATATATGCTAATGAAATAGATCCTTACGAATCCTTTAATCGTCCTGTTGATGCATTCAATACTAACTTTGATAAATATGCCTTCAAACCGGTTACAGAAGGTTACGTCGCCATTACCCCTGATCCTGCTCAACAAGCCGTTCATAATTTTGTTGGTAATCTATTCGAACCTGAAACCATTCTGAGTGATTTGCTACAAGGAAAATTTTCGCAAGCCGTTCAAGATACAGCTCGTTTTATTTTTAACAGTACTTTTGGTTTATTTGGTTTAATTGATATTGCAACCCCAATGGGATTGCCTAAAAACAATGAAGATTTGGGGCAAACCTTTGCTGTTTGGGGATGGAAGGAATCGGATTACTTAGCCTTACCCTTTTTAGGGCCTTCTACCGTTCGTGATGCCAGTACCAAACCCATCGAAATTTTGTATTTAACAGGTTATGGCTTACCTATTACCGCACTAAAACTACTAGATATGCGTGCTAGTTTATTGCCACTAGAACCAATCATTGAAAGTGCTCCTGATCGCTATAGTTTCATTCGTGACAGCTACCTGCAACAACGTCAATACCGTATTAATGATGGTGTATCGAATAACAAACAAAAGCTCAATAATTTTGATTTTTCTGATTAGTGTCCTTCACAATAGCAGACATAGTTGAACGGGCTTTTGACTTTTATGCTCAACCTCGTTAGGCTTATCTATTCATTCAAATTATTATATTGTGGGCTAGTATTGTGTCATTAACAGTTGTTTCTTTTAATATTAATAGCTTACGTGCACATTTGCATCAATTAGAAGCGGTGATTGAGCAACATCAACCAGAACTAATTTTGTTGCAAGAAACCAAAGTGCAAGATGCCGATTTTCCCATTGAATTCATTAACGCATTGGGTTATCAAGTTGAATTTCATGGCCAAAAAACGCATTATGGCGTGGCAACCCTATCTAAACTACCATTAGTTTCGGTGCAAAAAGGCTACCCTTGGGATGATGAAAACGCACAACGCCGTTTTATTCATAGTCGATACCAATTAGCTGACGGTAAAACGATTGATGTCATGAATGGCTATTTTCCACAGGGAGAAGAGCGTGCTCACCCCGTTAAATTCCCTTATAAAGAACGTTTTTATAAAGAATTAAACGACTATTTAGCCACCATTCCATCCAGTAATCTGGCTATTTTAGGTGGAGACATGAATATTTCTCATACTGATTACGATGTGGGTATTGGTGAAGTGAATGCCAAACGCTGGTTGCGTACGGGTAAATGTTCCTTTTTACCCGAAGAGCGTGAATGGTTCGACCAGTTAATACAGTGGGGTTGGACAGATACCTATCGTCATCATCATCCTAACCCAGCAGAAAGTGAACGTTGTTATTCATGGTTTGATTACCGCTCTAAAGGTTTTGAAGACACGCCTAAGCGTGGGCTGCGTATTGATGTGTTATTGGCTTCTGCGCCGCTACAGGCATCGCTTGTTTCTACGGGTATTGATTATGTCACGCGTGCTATGGATAAACCTTCCGATCATGCACCTGTATGGGCAAAATTCAACGTGGTTGGCTTATGAATCATTCAACATTAACCACGTTTAATAGCCGTGTTGTTGCTATTAATCCTTTAGTAGGTAACTTAGTCGAGTTGTTATTGGAACGACCAACTAATTTTCATTGGCAAGCGGGTGATTATCTCTGGTTGGGTTTGCATGAAAGCCAATTAAAACCTTTTTCCATTGCCAATCTGTCTGATGACAATACGAATCATATTCGATGTGACATTGCCATTACAGAAGCTTTGGTTGAGTGGTGGAAAAACCTAAGGCAAGCAACGAGCTGTCTTATTAAGGGACCTGTTAACCAATATCACTGGCCAGAAGGTGATGCGCCTATTTATCTATTAGCGGGCGGTACGGGGATTACGCCTTTATTGGCTTTGTTAAAGGCACATGAAACAGCGTTAACTGATCGCGTTGTAACGCTTTATTGGGGTGTACGTCGGTCAGAATTACTGTTTGCGCGTGAACTACTCGATCGTTTAGCTAAAACCTATGCCAAATTTCATTGGCAAGCTATTATTTCTGATGAAGATGAAAGCTGGACTGGTGCCAAAGGTAATCTACCCGATGCGGTAATACAAAGCATTCATGATGTTAATAGCTATCAATGGTTAATTTGTGGGCCATGGCCAATGGTACAGTTATTGAAAAACTGGTTGATTAATCAGGGTGTTATGCCTGAAAAAATTCAGTAAGGAAAAACCGTCATGGAAGTGATTTATGGACTTATTCCCAGTGTCATTATTGTAGGTATTTTGGTGGTGTTAGCTATTATCTGGGCAGCCAAAAAAGGTCAGTTTGATGATTTAGATGGGGCAGCAAGTCGTATTCTAATGAGTGACGATGATCAACCTTTTGCCGATCCGGCTACAAAGCCAACGACTGAGCCGACAACAACGGATAAAACCAACGCTTAATGCGTTGCAAAATAATCGGCTGTGCTTTTTCATTAGGATGTAAGCCATCATCTTGCATTAGGCTCGGTTCTAGCGCCACATCGACTAAGAAAAAAGGCTCTAACGGAACTTGTTCACTTTTCGCTAACTGTTGATACATAGCTTCTAGGCGTTGACTGTATAAAGCACCATAATTAGGTGGCAAACGGATACCCAATAAAGCAACTTGTACACCCTGTTTTTTTGCTAGCTTAATCATATAGTGTAATTTTTGTTCACTTAAGCGCAAGTCCTGACCACGTAATGCATCATTGGCCCCCAATTGGATGATGAGCCAATTGGGCTGATGCTGTATTAGTAGAGTGGGTAAACGCGCTGCGCCGCCCATGGTTGTTTCACCACTGATACTGGCATTGATAATACGAATATTGGCATCAGATGCTTGCCATAAGCTCACCCAACCTTGTTGAGTTGAAAGCCCATAAGCAGCAGATAAACTATCACCTAAAATCAATAACTTAATCGGTTGATTCTGCGCCCAAAGCGCATTAGCATAAGCCCACAACCCCAAACAAAGGATGAATCTATGTCGCCAGTGCTTCAATTGTCTCAGCTGCATTATCAGGTTCCCGTTCAAGATTCGATACTTGCCATCTTAAAAGGCTGCGACTTAACTGTCCAGTCGGGTGAGCGTATTGCTATTGTTGGCCGTTCAGGGTCGGGTAAGTCAACACTGTTAGCGTTAATGGCTGGGTTAGATGTGGCGACGTCGGGTGAGGTTCATTTGTTAGGTCAGTCATTAAGTCGATTAACTGAAGACGAGCGTTCGGCTTTACGGGCAACTCAAGTAGGGTTTGTCTTTCAGAATTTTCAATTATTACTGGGTATGACCGCCTTAGAAAATGTCATGATGCCAATGGAGTTGTTTGGTTTAGCAAATGCCAGACAACGGGCGATGGAAGCACTCGATTCGGTTGAACTGGCGCATCGGTTGCATCATTTTCCGAATAGTCTTTCGGGGGGAGAACAACAACGTGTGGCTATTGCGCGCGCCTTAGTCACTCAACCAGCAATTATTTTTGCCGATGAACCCACCGGTAATTTAGACGAGACAACGGCGCATCATATTCAACGGTTATTACTAAGCTTACCCAGCCATACCAGTTTGGTGACCGTTACCCATGACATGAATTTTGCTCGTCAACACCAGCAACATTATGTGCTCACTGAAGGTCGTTTGGAGTTATCAAAATGACCTTAGCGGTACGTTATTTTTGGCTGGGTTTAAGACGCGGTCAGTTTCGTTGGTTGTGGTTGGCTATTCTACTGGCCAGTTTAAGTGTCACGTTTATTGAACAATTGGCACAAACCGTTAAAGCCAGTATGCTGGCGAACAGTGCCCAATTGCTCGGTGCGGATGCAGTCATTAAAAGCAGTCGCCCAATTGAATTGAACGAGTCGCAATTAGCCTTAACAGCAGGGTTACGTCAGGCGGAACGTATTAGCGTCAATACCATGGCGATGTCGCAAGATCGTTTTCAGCTTGTAACTTTACAAGCCGTAAACGATACCATGCCTTTGTTAGGCACGCCCTATCCACTAAGCGATTGGCAAGCGACGAGTACGCAAGTGCTGATTGACCCCGTACTAGCTACTCAATGGTCTTTGCGTGTGGGTGATGAACTGGCTTTGGGTAATCGGGTATTTCGTATTCAGGGTATTTTGGCAGAAGCCGATCCCTTACAAACGGTTGCCAGTCAGTTTGCGCCACAAGTGATTATTCCCCTTAATGTCTTAGCTGAATTGGGGTTAACCAGTGCGGGTAGTCGCATCAGTTACGAACGCCTTTTTGCCGGTGGTGAAGCTGCTATCAGCAAGTTTGCTCAGTTGTTAAATCAAGATAAACCAGAGCACTGGCTATTGATATCAAGCCAAACTGCCAGCGAAGACTTAAATCAAACGCTGAATACGGCATGGTTATTTCTCGATATTGCTGCTTTGGTGAGCTTATTGGTGGCAGGTTTAGCGGTATTAATTGCCAGTCTATTTTATTTACCACAATGGCGTAAACAATTGGCACTCATGCGTGCTTTGGGCATGACACAAGGGCAATTAGCACGATTATTTGCTGGTCAACTGACTTTATTGGCGCTGTTTGCCAGTAGCTTAGGGGTGTTGTTAGGACAAGGCTTATTTGCTTTGAGCAGTGATTATTTGGCAACACTATTTGCCCATTTTCGTTGGGCAGCGCCTTGGTCTTCTAGCCTAATGGGATTAATCAGTGCCAGCTTGGTGTTCTGGGCGTTCAGTTGGTCGATCTTTGTTAAACTGGTACATACCCCGCCACAACAAGTTTTTCGAGCCGTCACGCCACCACAAGCGCTTTGGCTGAGTGTGTTGGGTAGTGGTTCGGCGCTGATGGGCTTATTGGGCTTGTTGTTACCCTGGCATTTAGTCGCTTGGACCTTGGTGGCATTGGTGCTGGTCAGTTCGTTATTGTGGTTGGTGGCAACGGTTGTATTGTGGGGGTTGTCGAAAGCTCAAGGCATCAGTAGCGGTTGGTTTGCGATTGCTTTAGCAAATGTTAGGCGTGATCCCTTGTTGTTTCGTCTACAACTCATCGCCTTTGGCTTGGTGCTCTACTTATTGTTACTCATGACCTTGGTACAGCAACAATTGCTGGCGCATTGGCAAGCCTCATTGCCACCCGAAAGCCCGAATGTGTTTGTCGTTAACGTACAACCCGAACAACGGGATAATCTACAACAGCAATTACAGACTTTCTCTGTCAACGCCGAACTGATTCCGATGGTGCGCGCTCGGTTAACGCAGTTGAACGATCAACCGATTGTCAGTGATTCATCCCGTGCCAAACGCTTGTTAGATCGAGAATCGAATTTGGCGGTACTAGATGCTTTACCGGCACATAATCGCGTTATAAAAACGTTAGAAAATGCGAAGGATAATGTATTACCCAGTGTTTCGGTGGAACAGGGTATTGCTGAATTGTTCAGCATTCAGTTAGGCGATAGACTCACTTTCGACATTGTCGACCAGTCGGCTAGTTATGTCGTCACCAGTGTGCGTGAAGTGCAGTGGCAAAGTTTGCAGGCTAATTTTTTCTTTATTATTCAGCCTTCGATTGCGCTGGAATTGCCACTCACTTATCTGTCCAGTTTTTATACGCAGTTGGGTTTGGTTGAGAAAATGCAATTAAAACAGCGTTGGCAAGCGGATTTTCCCGGTGTGATGTGGATTGATGTGCAACAATTAATCGATCAAGTTCGCACGCTGATGCAACAAGCCAGTATGGCGGTGAGTTTGTTAACGTTATTCACGCTCATAGCAAGTATCTTAGTGCTGTTAGCATCGACTAAAGCCTCGCAAGACGCCCGTTTACGTCAATGGTTGGTGTTGCGCACCTTGGGCGCTAATCAACGTCAAATTCGCTTCATTGGTTTGGGAGAATATGGCTTATTAGGACTATTAACGGGCGTGTTTGCCGCCACGCTTGCCACGCTCAGCAGTAGTTTAATCAGTGTTTATTGGTTAAGCATTCCCGCATCATTCAGCCCGACTTTGTGGTTGGTGGGTTTGTTAGTGAGTAGCAGCAGTTTGTTGGTTATGGCATGGCTCACTCAATCGAGTTATTTGCGTATGCACCCAAGACAACTTGCGCAAGCGATTGAGGATTGAAAAGTAAATTAAAACCCCAAAATTGGGGGCTGTTAAGCACTAATGAGCGGATCGAATGAATCACAAATCCTTAAACACTTTCGTATCCATCTTGATGCCCTTCTCGCCCGATTCGGTTCCCCAAACGTTAATTTTAACTGAGGCAAGATTGCCTTTAGGCAGATAACGATCAATCAAATCTCGCGCACGTGGGGGCGAATTTTTATTCACATATTGATTAAGGTTTTTAATGATGCACGGATTGTCAGGATCAGAAACGGCGGCACGAATTTTACCCGAGCCTTCAAACACAAAGCCGTCTTTACTTTCAAACACAATTTCGTGGTAGTAATCGCCTTTTAGGGGTTGATCGAAGCAAATTTTTGCCATACGGCGAAAGTCGGGAGAGCCACCATCATTACTGATCATTTCGATGGATTCGACTTTAATGCGCGGTTGTTCACCGCAACCTGCCAACAGCAAACTGCTACCGAGTGTTAACCCGATGATGATTCGACGCAACATGGTGTTTCTCCTTGAGGTAATTCAGTGAGAGTTAAGCAAAAAAAGACCAACACGGCGGTTGGTCTTTTCATCGCTTCGATTAAGCTTGTTGAATACCCGCGAGTTTCCATTCGCCATCGGCTTCACCGATGCGAACCAAATGCCAGAATTCATTAAAGGCATGAGCAAAAGAACCCTCTTGTTCGCTGACGTAGCCGTTAAACTGCACAGTCAATACCCAACCGTTAGTCTCTTGTGTCATTTCACGTACTTGAGCGCGTACTTCCTCAACACGCGTTTGGTTATCGTCCGCTTGCGCACTGCGTTGTTCTTGCAACTGAGCAAAGAATTCAGGCGTAGCCAAGGCACTCAATGTGGTCCAGTCTTTATTGTCCCAAGCCGATTGTAGTGCGACATACCAAGTTTCTGCTTGTTTAACGAATTTAGCTTCATCAAACCAACTTGGGTAAGTCGATGCCATCATTGAACCCATACCAAGACTCTGTCCCACATGGCTACCAATTTGAATACCAGCAGAACCTGTGTTCATCGGCTCAGCTTGACGATACTGTTGGTTCGGCATGGGTGTAGCGGTTGCGGGCATCGGCATAGCCACAGCGCCCTTGTTGGCTTGTTGCGCACGACGATGTAGGAAGAAAATCACTCCACCAGCAATTAATAACAGCAGAATAATGTCCATGGCACTAATGCCTTCAAACGCACCGCCCATGAAAGCCGCCGCTAACAAACCACCTGCCGCTAAGCCCATTAAGGGTCCCATCATCGATGGTTTAGTGGCTGCACCTGCCGCTGCTCCAGTAGCACCCGCGGCGGCGGGTTGTTGTGCTGGGCTAGTTGGCGAGCTTTTTGAATTACCCGCTGGAGATGCTGGTGCCACATCGCGCTGCATACC